>NZ_JAMYRZ010000042.1:0-48326 GCF_040321675.1 Mesorhizobium sp. M0296 | reverse complement strand
GCGGCGGGGCCCGGCTCGGGAGCAGAACCACGCCCCCAACCCCCCCCCCCACCACCCCCCCCCCCCCCCCCCCCCCCCCCCCCCCGCGCCCCCCCCCCCCCCGCCCGCCCCCCCCGCCCGCCCCCCCCCCCCCCCCACCCCCCCCGCCCCCGCGCGCCCCCCCGCCCGCTTCTCTGTCGGCCTGTGCGCAGCTTAGCGCATGATCATGCGCTGTTTCTCGCGATTTTGCGCATAGCTGGCCTTGTCATAGGGGGCCTGCGCCTCAAGCTGCTCCTTGGTGAAGTTCGTGTAGAGATAGCGCTTGCCGTTCTTGTCGGTCATGAATTTCAGGTTGTCCATGCCGACCGCCACCTCCTTCTCGCCGATGCCAAGGAAGCCGCCGACGTCGATGATGACTGCGTCGACCTTCTTGTCGCCGCCCAGCACGATATCGCCGATCTCGCCGACATTGACATCGTTGGCGCCGTAGACGGTTGTTCCGACCAGATCCTCGGCCCGGATTTCGCCTATCGGCATTTCAGTCAGTGTCGACTTGTCGATCGACCCGGTCTTGGTCTGGTCTGCCGTCGTTGCGGGCGCTGGGGCATTTTGAGCCGTCTTACTGGCCTGGTCAGTGTTGTTGGTCGTCGCAGTGTTATCGGTCGTGGCAGTGTTGCTGGCCGTCACAGTAGGCGTGACGACGGCTGGCGCATTAGCCGCGGCATCGTTCGACGCTGTGGTCGCCGGGGCCGGATCATAGGGCTTGCGGTCGAAATCCGGCTGCGCCGTCAGCTCTTCCTTGGTGGTTTGGGCGACCAGCCAGCGATCGCCGTTCCTCTCGGCCCACTGCGCCTTGTCGAAATCATAGGCGACGTTCTTTTCACCTATGCCGAGGAAGCCGCCGACACCGATGACCAGCGATTGCGCCTTGGCTTCCTTGTTGATGACGATGTCGTTTACGTCGCCGATGTTCTGGGCGTCGTCGCCGGTACCGTTGTAGACGGTCTCGCCGATGATATTGGTGGCAAGATTGCCTTCCGCGCGCTTCACGACCGGAGCGGGGTTGTTACCGGCCGGCGCCGCCGGGGCGTTCTGCGCCGTATCGGTGGAGGTCGACGGAGCGGCAGGAGCCGTAGCCGTGGTGTCTGTCGCCGCAGGCGCCGGATCATAGGGCTTGCGGTCGAAATCCGGATGAGCCGTCAGCTCATCCTTCGTCGTTTGCGCTATCAGCCAGCGATCGCCATTTCTTTCGGCCCATTGCATCTTGCTGAAGTCGAAGGCGACGTTCTTGGTCCCAATGCCGAGGAACCCGCCGACGCCGATGACGATGGATTTTACCTGGCCGCGTTCGTCGAAGACGACATCGGTGACCTTGCCGATATTCTCTGCATTGTCGCCGGTGCCGTTATAAACCGACTCGCCGATGATATTGGTGACAAGACTGCCCTCGGCGCGTTGCACCGGAGCGGCTGGAGCGGAATTCTCTACGGCGGGTGCTTGCGCCGGCGCCGGGGTCGTCGCCGATTGCGCAAATGCACCCGTCGCAATCAATGTTGCGACTGCTGTCGTGGTTAAAAGGGTGCGGATCATCTTAGTGTCTCCTCGTCGGGGATTTCGTGCACGCCGTGCCCGCATAGCGTCGCTGCGGGCGCAGCGTCTTCTGCATGTTCACAACGTTGTGACCACACTGTTGTTCCGAAAAAAGCCGTGGCGCACCCGGTGCCATGTCGAAGGTTCTCGGATTCGCCACGCTGGTCGAAAGGAACATTTTCTCGGCCGCCCCGTTCCACTCCCGGCTGGGGCTCCGTCCCGGCCCGATAGGTGCTGGAAAATGGAACGGCCATGCAGTTTGCAGCGGTGCTGAACAAGGACGGGGGCACCCTGCGCACCATCGATCTTGAGGCCTTCGCCAGTCGGATGCGCAGCACGCTTGAGACTGCCGGCCACTCGATCGATATCGAAATCGTCGCCGGCAAGGATATCGTTGCCACGCTGGACGGCGTAGCTTCCAGGCGCGGCATCGACGTCGTGCTGGCTGGCGGCGGCGACGGAACCATTTCGGCCGCGGCAGCCCGTTTGATGAATGGGGAGAAGGCGCTGGCAATTCTGCCGGCTGGCACAATGAACCTTTTTGCGCGCGGCCTCGGTATTCCGCAGACCCTCGATGCGGCACTGAAATCGTTTGCCGACGGCGAGGTGATGGCGATTGACATTGCAACAGCCAACGGCCGGCCTTTCGTGCATCAATTCTCGATCGGCATGCACGCCAGGATGGTGCAACTGCGCCAGAAGATGGAATTCGGCTCGCGGTTCGGGAAGATGCGCGCCTCGGTGCGAGCCGCTTGGGCGACGATCAACAATCCACCGGCGATGAACGTAACGCTGACGATCGGCGAGGCCGAGATCAGAACGCGGATCACCGGTATCGGCATCACCAACAATCTGTTTGGCGAGGGCCACCTGCCCTATGCCGATAATCCGGCAGGCGGCGTGCTGGGCATCTATGTCACCGTGGCGCGGCGGCGCGGCGAATTGATCAGGTTCCTCTTTGACGTCGCCCGTGGGAAATGGCGCGGCAACGAGCATGTCGAAATCCATCAGGCAAACCGCGCCGTTTTGAAAATCCATTCGACGAACAGGAAAGTTCAGGCCGTCATGGACGGCGAACTGGTAAAGCTCGATCGCGAGATGACCGTCGAAATCCATCCGCGCGCGTTGAATGTTCTCGTCCCGGCGCGCGCCGCCGAGGCAAAGGTTGCCTGACGTGGGATGCGTGATGTGGGGTTGCGTGATGCAAACTGGCGCGAGCGATGGAGAGAACCTAGCCGCTGGGCGTGTTGCCCTGTTCGGTCTTCGGCGTCTCGATCATCCAGCCGTAGATTTCGGCGACGCCCCAGGCGATAAAAGCCAGCAACAGCGCGGCGATCAGGATACGAAGGACATGCCGACCCCGCCGCCCTTGACGGGCTTTGTTTTCAGGAATGGTTTTTGGCATTGTCTGGCTCCATATTTGGCGCCGGCAGGCGTAACTGGCGGGGCGTTGGCTGGTAACGGTCCCCCGCCGCGAAAGTTCCGGCTCTGCAAGGCGGCAGACGGGCCGGTTGGCCTGACCAATCAGCGGAGCCGGCCACCGGGGGCATAGTGGACGACAATAGCCAGAACACGCCGGGCCTGCCGGCCGATATTCGCCGTGTGGTGGGCGCCGCGGACCGTCTTGCCGTGCTGCACGGCCTCGACACGCTGGACGGGGCTGCCGACCCTGATTTCGATCGTATCGGCGGTCTTGCCGCTTCGGCGATGCAAACGCCTGTCGCACTGATCACGCTGGTCGATGCCGAGCGGCAGTGGTTCAAGTCCTGTATCGGCCTCGGCGAGACCGAAACCGCAACCGAGACATCGTTCTGCGCCTATACCATCGCAGCCGGCAACGTGCCGATGGTGGTGGCCGACGCGGCGGCGGATCCGCGGTTCAAAGCCAATCCGCTGGTCACCGGCGAGCATCATATCCGCTTTTACGCAGGCGTGCCCATCGTAATCGACGGCGCGCTGATCGGCACGCTGTGCGTGCTCGACCGGAAGCCGCACGCACGTCCCTCCTCTGTCCAGCTCGACCAGCTGTCGGCGCTGGCCGGCCTTGCCGCCAGCCTGTTCACGCTGAAGGATGCAACCCGCAGTGCGGCGATTGCCAAGGCAGCACCGGTTCGAGAGGAAAAGCGGCGCGCTATCGCGCTCGACGCGGCCTCGCTTGCCAGCTGGGCATGGGATATCCGCAGCGATATGATCGACTGCGATGTCCTGCTGCCCGAATTGTTCAACCTGCCGAAGTCGAACAGGCTGAGGGCGCGCGACATCCTGACCGCCATCGACCCGCGCGACGTTCACCAGACCGAAACACGCTTTCGCGACGCGCTGACTGGCAGCGACGATTATTTTGGCGAATACCGTGTCAAAGGCCTCGATCCGCCGCGATGGATCGCAACGCGCGGCCGCGTCATAGAGCGCGACGGCGAGGGCAAGCCAACGCTGATCTTCGGCGTCAACTACGACATTACCGAACGCAAACTTGGCGACGAACGTCAACGACTGTTGCTGCGCGAGCTCAATCACCGCGTCAAGAACACTTTGGCAACCGTACAGGCGCTGGCTACGCAGACCGTTCGCCATGCCCGCCAGCCAAGCGAATTCCTCGAAGCCTTCAGCGCCAGGCTGCAGGCACTGGGCGTTGCGCACAGCCTGCTGTCGGACCGCGAGTGGCGCGGTATCGGCATCCGCGAGCTGGTGGAGATCGAGCTAAAGCCGTTCCAAGCCGCCGGACAATCGCGCATGGCGATCTCCGGCGCCGATGTCCTGCTCTCACCCGACCAGGCAGTCGGGCTCGGGCTAATCCTGCATGAACTGGCAAGCAACGCACTGCAATACGGGTCGCTCTCGGTTTCCTCCGGAAAGGTCGATCTCGATTGGAGGGTACAAGGCAGGAAGGGCGCACGGCGTCTGTTGCTGGCCTGGCGTGAAAGCGGCGGCCCGCGGGTTGCGCCGCCCGAACGCCATGGCTTCGGCTCGATCCTGATCCGCCGCAGCCTGGCCAAGGTCATTTCCAGCGAGGTGACCCATGAATTCCGGCCGGAAGGCGTGGTCGCCGAAATTTCGATTCCGCTCGAAGATTTGTGACGCCAGCATTTTGCGACCGGCGCCAGAATCGTTTGCCCCGAACTATCCCTCCGAACTATTCCCGTTTGCCGGTATCCGGATCATCGGAGCCGCGCTTCACGTTCTCGCGGTAGATAGCGTAGGCGGCGAGTGCTATCGCCGGGCCGAGAATCGCGCCCAGTCCGGCCTTCCCCGCGCCACCTTTGCCCTTGAGCAGCGCCGGCAGCACGGCGAGTACCGCAGTGATGCCGATAGCCTTCATGTCGGCGTTGCGTCGCTTCGCCCGGCGCCTGGCGCGCGAGCCGGCCGACATCCGGTAGACGAGCAGGATGAGACCGGCGATTGCCAGAAAGCCGATCCCGAAGCTCAGGGAAGCTGCCATCGGCCCATAGCGGGCCGCCGTCCAGATATAGGCCGCCGCGACGAGGAAGCCGAGGCCGCACAGCGCCGCGAGCGCTGCGATCGAATAGACAATCGCAGCGACGCGTGCGCGTTGCACCGCCGCAATGGTTTCGCCCGAGGCGAGGCCCGAGATCAGCGATGCAAGCATTCCCATACGTGCAGAACTAACGGCGCGCGAGAAGCGCGAAGAGGAATCCGACGCCTGCGGCGATCGCCAGCGAAGTCACCGGCTTTTCGCGCATATGCGCTATCATCTGCGCCTCGATGTCCCTGGCGTTGCTGCGCAGGCTGTCGAAGGCTGCCTCGCCCTGGGTTCGCAACTGCTCGACGCTTTCGGCCGCGGCTCGCCGTGCTGCCCCGTAGCCATGTTCGCCAGTTTTGGCCAACAGCTTGGTAAGTTGGTCGATGTCGGCCTTCAATTGTGCGATGTCGGCCTCAATATCGGAATTCGTGCGGGCTTCGTTCGCGGCCTTTCCTGCGGCAGTCGCCATTGCTTCACTCTCCATGCTTTTGCTCGGTCGAAACGCCCGACAGACCCCAAGGTTCCGGCACGAACCTCTTCTAACCCTATCTCCGGCAGCGCGCGTTGCAAATGCCTTGCATGGGCTGAGGCCGACGCATCCGCGCCGGCACGTCTTTTTTAAATGACAGCATGCCAAATAACGATCATGACTTCCCCCGTTTCACGATAGAGACGAATTTAAGGAGATATTGCTGCGTGCGCCCATCGCTTGACGGTTTGCGGATTCTTATCCTGGAAGATGAGTTCCTGATTGCCATGGATATCGAGCAGCTTTGCCGCGACTACGGCGCGCTCGATGTGGTCATCGCCCGTGATCTGACTGAGATCGAACAGCAAGACGTTGCCGCGCAATTCGATGTGGCCATCGTCGACCTCATGCTGAGCGGCGTTTCGACGCTCCAATTTGCTTCGCGGCTGCGTGAAGCGGACATCCCGTTCGTCTTCGCCTCGGGCTATTCGGATACCGACGAGATCAAGAAATCCTTTCCCGGCGTCAGGCTGGTCACCAAGCCCTATTCGGGAGACGATCTCGTCGAGGCAGTGGTAACGGCCTGCAGGCGCACGCCTCTTCGCTGAGGCGCGGAGCGGTTCGAACACGCCGGCGCTTCACGCAGCCGTCGACCCGGTTACCTGAGCCGAAATTGCGTCCGGGCCATACTCGTCTTCACCGGAGATCTTCAGGATTTCCTGCAGCCGTGTGCGGGCGCGGCTGACGCGGCTCTTGATCGTTCCGACGGCGCAGCCGCAGATCTCGGCCGCTTCCTCGTAGGAGAAGCCCGACGCGCCGATGAGGATAATGGCTTCGCGCTGGTCTTCTGGCAGCAATTCGAGCGCGCCGCGAAAGTCTTCGAGGTCAAGCTGGCCGTGCTGGGCCGGGTGAACGGCAAGCCTGGCCGTCATGACGCCATCGCTGTCCTGCACCTCGCGGCCGCGCTTGCGCATCTGCGAATAGAATTCGTTGCGCAAGATCGTGAACAGCCACGCCTTCAGATTGGTGCCGGGCTGGAAGCTTTCATGCTTGTCCCAGGCCTTGACCAATGTTTCCTGCACCAGGTCGTCGGCCTTGTCGGCGTTTTGCGTCAGCGACACGGCAAAAGCCCGCAGGCTCGGGATCGAGCCGAGCAAGTCGGTCTTGAAGCCCTGAGAGACGGCCGCCATGCTTCAGTCCTTCTTTTGTACAGGTTCGGCCTTTTCCAACTGGCTGAGCAGTTGGGCGAAGCGATCCGGCACATTGTCGGAGACCAGCTCGTCATAGTATTGTTTGAGTTTGCGGCCGATTTCCGAGTTCGGCCCAAGCGGGTCGCGGGAAGCGGCCCGGCGCCCGTTGCCAACGCCAGCCGTGGTAGCTTTCGTCATGTTCTTCATTTCGCCCTTCGTCCCAGCCTTAAGCCGCCCTTCAACACATAACGCAAGGCAAGCGGCAGCCTCGTCTGGTTGCCCAACCCGCCTTTAAACGCCAGCCTCACATATTAGTTCCGCACGATTGGAACCTTTTTCAAGGAGCCAGCGTTTCAATTGCTGGGCTTGCAAACCGTTTTTAGCTGTAACATGCAATCACGTCATATGAGGGAGACGTCCACTATGAGCCTATCAGCAACCATCGCTCCGCACCTGCCGTTCCTGCGCCGCTTCTCGCGCGCCGTATCCGGATCGCAAGAGAGCGGCGACGCGCTGGTCGCCGCAATGCTCGAGGCCATCATTGCCGATGTCGACATCTTTCCGGACGCATCGAACGACCGCATCGCGCTCTACAAGGTCTTTGCCAAGCTCTTCACCTCGGTGGCCATTCGCGTTCCGCAGGAGCATGCCCAGTCGGCATGGGAACAGCGCGCCGCGGCCAATCTGAATGCAATTGCGCCTCGTCCCCGCCAAGCCTTTCTGCTGGTTGCGGTCGAAGGCTTCAGCGAAGACGAGGCGGCGGAGATTCTCGACGTCGACGAACAGCAATTCTCCGAACTTCTCGCGCAGGCGAGCAACGAGATCTCCCGTCAGGTGGCAACCGACGTGCTGATCATCGAGGATGAGCCACTGATCGCCATGGACATCGAGGAAATGGTCGAAAGCCTCGGCCACCGCGTCGTCGGAACGGCGCGCACCCACGCCGAGGCGGTGGCGATGTTCGGCAAGGCGCGGCCAAAGATGGTGCTTGCCGATATCCAGCTTGCCGACGGCAGTTCGGGCATTGCGGCCGTCAATGAGATCCTGTCGTCCACCTCGGTGCCGGTGATCTTCATCACCGCCTTTCCCGAGCGCCTGCTCACCGGCGAGCGGCCGGAACCAGCTTTCCTGGTTACCAAGCCGTTCAATCCGGACATGGTCAAGGCTCTTATCAGCCAGGCCCTGTTCTTTGACCGGCACGCGAAAGCCGCGGCATGAAACAGCGGGCGGCCGAACTGCGTCCGCCGAGACAGCCGCTCCCTCGGATCAGATGGGCGTGACGCCGGCTCAATTCACTGGCAACCAACTGGGGCAACCAACTGGACTTTTCCACACACCGCGGCAATTCGGGCCCTGAAGATTTTCAGCATCGTCTTTTTCGGAAAATGGTGGAACAAACGGAGGCGAATCACGTTTTCACCGCAGCATTGGAAGGAGATCGATCATGCTTTACTGGGCGCTCGTATTTCTTGTCGTGGCGATAATCGCCGGTGCGCTTGGTTTCGGCGGCATCGCTGGCACCTCGGCCGGCATAGCGCAGATATTGTTCTTCATCTTTCTCGCCTTCCTGATCATATCGCTTATTGCCGGCCTGATCAGACGAGCGTGAATGCCAAGCGGCCATTCAAGCGAACACTGGAAGCCGCACCCCTCAAACGGTTTCCAGCCACCGCCGGGCAGTGTCCTCCAACGGGATGCCGCTCGGCGGACCGCTTTTTAAGGCTTGATACGAACCTCCTCCTTTTGGAACCCATTTTTCCGCGAACCGTTCAGCCCGACATGGGTTGAGCAAATTGACCGATGCGTTCCAGAGTCGGAAAAATGAAAGACCGCGGCCAGAGTGATGAGATCATCGCTTTGCATCCCGCCGAAAGCGGGATGCAGCTTGGCCGGGCCCTTCTCCATGCACTGCACAATGCCGGGATTTCCGTCCTGTACCAGGATCGCGAGATGAAGACGGTGTGGGCGCGCAACATGCGCGCCCCCTGGACTTCCGATGCCTCCGACAACAACGGCATCTTGCCGCCGGCGCAGGCGGAGCGTATCGGCGCCGCCAAGCACGACGTCATCGTCTCCGGCAATCCTCAACATCTTGAACTCAGCGTGCCGGCCGATGACGGCGCCCGCTGGTTTCAAGTGTGGATAGACGCCGACCGCAGCGAGACCGGCGCGGTGCAGGGCGTCGTGACCACCATGGTCGAAACAACCGAGCAGAAACGCCGGGAGCAGACGTTGAAGGCGCTGCTGCGCGAAGTCAGTCATCGCTCCAAGAACCTTTTGGCCATTATCCAGAGCATCGCCACCCAGACGGGCCGTTATTCCGGCAGCATTGACGATTTCCTGACGCGCTTCCGGGGCCGATTGCAGTCGCTGGCCTCCTCGCAGGACCTGGTTACATCATCCAACTGGCGGGGAGCGGCGCTGCGCGAGCTGGTTTCCGGTCAGGTCGGCAGGTACGGCGCGGATCCCTTGCACAGCCTGCGTTTCCGCGGCGCAAATCCATATCTCAACCCCAATGCCGCCTTGCACATCGGCTTGGCCATGCATGAGCTTGCCGTCAATTCGGTCAGCTATGGCGCACTGTCGCGCAGCGACGGTTTCGTCGAGGTGACGGCCGATCTGACGGCAGCTTCGGCTGGCGAGCCTGCGCTGTCGCTGACATGGGCCGAAGTGATCGGAGCCAACGACAATCAGCGCAGCGAGAAACGTTTTGGCAGCGTCGCGCTTGAACGCGTCGTGCCCACTTCATTGAATGGAACGGCGACACTCGAAATCACCGGGAACCGCCTCGAATACCGCCTTGTCGTTCCTCACGGCAATTTCGAGACCGATTGAACGAACGGCGGTCGGCGCGAGAAGGCTTGTAGCGCACCGCCGACTTTAACCGACTGTTCACCATAAAGTCCGATCCTGTGCGAACGTGCCGATCCACCGGACATCGATTGAGTTTGGCACAAAATGAAAGGAATGGGCCTTGACGGCTGCCGACTTGAACAGACTGGAACAGGCCGCTCGCGTCTCGATGGGCGGTTTTCAGGATCCCGACGCGTCCGCAGCGCCCGCGCCTCGTGCTTCGCCCCTCCGCTTCGCCGCCGTCGCGCTTATGGCCGCGATCGTCCTGACCGCCGCGTCCCAACTGATCTGAATCGAACTCGCCTCTGCTTGATCGCTTTGAAACCACTGCCCGAGTGCTCGGCCGTGCCCGTTCGCGGTCACCGACCTGCAAGGCCAGGCCCAACATGTCGTCGCCAGATGCCTTGCCGTCGATCCGGCGCTCGAGGACGACCATGACGGGATCGTCTGGAAGTGCGTCCCAGCGGCACGCTCGATGCGTCCTTGGAGATTTCCGGGTTCGTGGTAGCATCGAACGGCGCACGCCCCGAAAAAGACTATCTTAATCAACAATGAAATCGTGCGGGCAAAGGCCGCACTTTCATGCTAAATGGCGGCTGGAGCTTATTAAAGTGAGGACAAAAGTGAGGATGACTCCATGCGGAAGATGATTATTGCCATGGTTGCCGTGGTTGCGGTCAGCGGCTGCACCACCACGGAAGAGAACGTGGGTATCGGCACTGTGGGCGGCGCGCTCATTGGTGGCGCTGTCGGCGGCGGCAAGGGCGCTTTGATCGGCGCCGGCGCCGGTGCGATTGGCGGTCTGCTCGTTCGCCGTCTGCAAAATGGCTACTGCCAATACAGAGATCGTCACGGCCGGATTTACACAGCTCGCTGCAACTAGTTTCGAGCTCCAGGCGAACAGCAAACGCGGAGGCAGGCCACCTGTCTCCGCGTTTGCTCTTTAAAGCGCTGTTGCGATGCGGCCCACGAGACGGCGTTTCAGGCCGGCAGCGGAACCCTGATTTCCACGTTCAAGCCATCTTCGCGAAAATCGCGCCTGATTGTGCCACGCAATTCGCGCGTGACGTTGAGATCGATCAATCTGGTGCCAAAACCGCTCTTTGCCGGTGTCTCGAGCTTCTTCTGACCGGCCTCGCGCCAGTTGAGAGCCAATGTCCGGGTGCCGCTACGGGCTTCGAGCGACCAGTCGACCTTCAGCGCACCGACTGAATTGCCGGCTTCGCCATGCTTCAGCGCATTCGTCGCCAGTTCGTGAAAGACGAGGCCGAGTGCCTGCGTCGTCTTTTCATCGAGAAGGACCTGCGGTCCCGACAGTAGCCCTTCAGGAAGCTCGCTGCCGAACACCTGGCCTAGCTCGATGCGCAGCAGGTCGCCGAGATCGGCTTTCTGCCAGCGTGAGCGCGTCAGCATGTCCTGGGAAGCCGCCATCGCCTGCAGCCGGGCCGAGAAAGAAGCCGAGAATTCCTGGACGTCGGTGGTGTGCGATGCTGTCTGGCGCGCGATTGCCAGCACCCGCGTGATCGAGTTCTTGATGCGATGCTTCATCTCCTGCAGCATCAGGTCTTTTTCCAGCAGGCTCTTTTCGGTCGTTTCGTGAAGCAGCGAGACCGCCTCATAGGCCCGCTCCTGATAGCGGGCCACCAGCGCGATGGCGCCCGCAAGCAGCAGTCCGAACAATCCGAGCATCACCGGGATGGCGCGCGAGGAAGGTTGCGAGAAAGCACTTGTCGGCCTGAACAGGACGACCCACGGCCGGCCGGCGACGGTGATCTTGCGGGTGACCAGCAGCCTGTCGCCGAGGCTCGAAACAGGCGGCGTTTCCGATTGGAACAGCAGGTTGTCGCTGTCCACCGTGCCGTCATAGATCTCGGTGTTGACCGGCAGCAATGGTGCCCGGCTGAGCGCAGCCTGGAACAGATCACGGGCGCGGAAGGCCGCATAAAGGAAGCCGGCAGTCGAGGATCTCGTCGCGTTCACGGCGTCCGGCGCGGTTTCGACATTGAGCCGGACGAAGACGAGGAACCCGGTAAAGGTCTGCGCGGCACCCGTATCCTTGCCGAACTGCACGAGCCCGCTGGCGTGCTGCTGGTCGTCGGCCATCGCCTTTTCGATCGCCTCGCGCCGCGCCGGCCCGGTGAACATGTCGTAGCCGATGCTGGATTTGTTGGACGGATCCAGTGGTTCGAACAGCACGATGGGCGTACGCCACGGTAAGTTCGTGTCGGGATAGATCGGATGGCTTGCGCCGTGATCGTGCAGGATGTCGCGCTCGACCGCCGCCTCGTTGCCAGTTTTCGCCAGGCGGAGGAAACCGATGCCGCGCAGGCCGGCGAAATTATTGTCGATGTCGATCGCGTTGAAGAAAGCCTTGAACTCGCCCTGCGAGATACCGCCATTGCGTGCGTCGAACAGCGCCCGGGTCGAACGCAACAGCGACAGGTCCAGGTCGATGCGGCTTTCGATCCGGTTAAGCGCGTCGTCTGCCGTCGCCTCGAATTTAATGCGGGCCGCCTCCTGGGTGGCAAAATAGGCAAAACCCGCCATCGTCAGGCTGATCAGCGCGACGGCGATAAAAGCGACGGTCGGAAAAAGCTTCTTCAATTGCTGATACGTCCCGTGGACGGTTCGGCATCTTTATGGGCAAGTCCCGACGCCAACACAATGGCGAGGCCAAAGCATGGTGACGGCTGGCACATTTTGGCGGCTTGTGATTAGCCGGCTAATTCTCGTTCATGCGGCGATCTTCAGCGCGCCCGGCCCCGGAATGGCGCCGGGTGGACACTTGCCGAGGATGATCATGCCGAGCACCTCGTCCTGGGTGACGTCGGTTGTGCGCGCCGTTCCGACAACCCGACCGTTCTTCATGACGCAGACACGGTCGGCAAGCTCGAACACGTCGTGAATATCATGGCTGATCAGGAAGATGCCGATGCCGTCGGCCTTGAGCTGCCTGACCAGTTCGCCGACCTGCGCCGTCTCTTGCGGCCCGAGTGCCGCCGTCGGCTCGTCCATGATCAGGATGCGAGCATTGAACAGGATGGCGCGGGCGATCGCCACCGACTGCCGCTGGCCGCCCGAAAGCTTTACCACCGGCTCCTTGAAGCGTTGGAAACGCGGATTGAGCCTGCCCATCACCTTGCGCGCCTCGGCCTCCATGGCGACGTCGTCGAGCGTACCCCAGCCGGTCATCAGCTCGCGGCCGAGAAACAGGTTGGCGGCCGCATCGACATTGTCGGCCAGCGCCAGCGTCTGGTAGATCGTCTCGATGCCGTACTTCTTGGCGTCGCGGGGATTGGAGATCGAAGCCTCCTCGCCGTTGACGAAAATCTGGCCCGCATCGCGCTTGTAGGCGCCGGACAGGATTTTTATCAACGTCGATTTGCCGGCACCGTTGTGACCGAGCAAAGCCATCACCTCGCCCGGGAAAAGGTCGACAGAGGCATCGTCGACGGCGCGAATGCCGCCGAAAGCGATGGAGATGTTGCGCATGTCGATCAGCGGCGTGGGAGCGGTTTTGTCTGCCATGCTCGTCCTTCCTCCCTAGAGGTCCTGCTTGAGCACCAAGTTGTACGAAAACCGGTTTCCACCTTGCGGGATCATGCTCAGACCCGTTTGCGATAGACGGTATCGAGCCACACCGCGACCACCAGCACGGCTCCGACAACGATGCTCTGCAGCGGCGAATCGATGCCGAGCAGCACCATGCCGGACTGCAGCGACTGCATCAAAAGCGCGCCGAGCATGGCGCCGAGCACTGTGCCGGAGCCGCCGGCGAGCGACGTGCCGCCGATCACCGCCGCCGCGATGACCAGGAGCTCGTCCAGCGTGCCCAGCGCATTGGTCGACGAGTTCTGCCTGGCTGACGAGATCGCTGCGGCGATCGTCGCCAGCACGCCCATGATCATGAACACCTTCATGGTCACCCAGCGCGTGTTGATACCGGCAAGGTTGGCTGCTTCCGGATTGCCGCCGATGGCGAAGACATAGCGGCCGAAACGGGTGCGCTTGGCGATGAAGGTCATGATCAGCCCTACGGCTACAGCCATCAGCACGGGTATGGCGATGCCATGGGCGATGAACAGCCCGCCTTCGGGAACGGTTATATTGTTGGCCGCCGCATATCTGTTCACGATGCCGACCGGCCAAGGATAGGAATTGGCAAGCCATATGGCGCCCATGATGACAAGGCAAGTGACGGCCCCGAGGAACGTCTCGGCCCAGATCGGGCGTAACGGGAAGCGGAACCGCTTGCGCTGCACCCGCCCGTTGAGCAGCATGAACACAACCGCCAGGCACGCGACAATTCCGACGATCCAGCTCCATCGCGCGCCGATCGAACCCGTCGGTCCGCCGCCCATCAGCTGGAAAGTGGCATCCAGCGGCGCAATCGTCTGCCCACTGACGACCCACCATGCGGCACCCCGCCAGACCAGAAGGCCGCCCAGCGTCACGATGAAGGCCGGCACCTCGAGATAAGCGATGATGTATCCCTGGAACGCTCCGATCAGAAGGCCAAGCGCCAGGCCGATGGCCAGTGCCAGGATCCAGATCCAGGGGTTGCCTAATTGCAGACCGACCATTCGCACCAGGAAATGCACCTGCGCAAAACCCATGACCACGCCGATCAGGCCTTCGGCGGAGCCGACCGACAGGTCGATATTGCGCATGACGATAACCAGCACCATTCCGGCGGCCATTATGGCCACGGCCGAAGTCTGCACCGACAGGTTCCAGAGATTGCGTGGCGTCAGGAAGGTCCGGCTGTCGAAGTCGAACGGATTGACGCCGAGCCGTACGCTAGAAATGACATGCAGGCCGACCCAGATGACCAGCAGCGCGCCGACCATGCCGAGCATGCGCGTGTCGAGTTCGGTTGCCTTGAGAAATCGGGCAACGATGCCGAGCTCGGATTCCCGTGCCCGGTCTGCCGTGTTGTCGACCGGCGTGTTGGACGTCGTGTCGGTCATGATGTTTCTCCCGCCGGGTTGCCGTCTGCCGCGGATGCCGGAAGCAGCCTAGAAGTTATCCGCCGGAAGCGGAAAAACAACTCTTGTTGAAAAAACGCCGCGGCGAGCGGCCGCGGCGTTCGGACTTCTCGGAATCGTCGGCTCAGTTGCAGACTGGAACAGTGCCAGCCGTCACGCCGGCGCAGACCTCTTCTTTCTTGATCCAGCCGGCGTCGATGACGACGTTGAGGTTGTCCTTGGTGATGGCGACCGGGGTCAGGAACAGCGACTTGACGGTATTGCCGCCGGGCGTGGTGAAATCCTTCACGCCGGCAATGTCGGTCATCTGCTTGCCGTCGGCCAGTTGCGAGGCGATCTCGGCGGCATTCTTGCCGAGCTCGCGCGCATCCTTCCACACCGACACGGTCTGTGTGCCGAGCGCGATGCGGTTCAGCGCGGCGTGGTCGCCGTCCTGGCCCGAAACCGGAACCGATCCGGCCAGCCCTTGCGCCGTCAGCGCGGCGACGACGCCGCCGGCAGTGCCGTCATTAGCGGCGACCACGGCATCGACCTTGTTGTCGTTGGCGGTCAGGAACTGTTCCATGTTCTTCTGAGCGTTGGCCGGCAGCCAGCCGTCCGTATAGGCCTCGCCGACATTCTTGATCTTGCCGCCGTCGATGGCCTCCTTCAGCACCTCCATCGAACCGGCAAACAGGAAATCGGCATTCGGATCGGAACCCGAACCCTTGATGAAGACGTAGTTGCCTTCCGGCTTCACCTTGAAGACTTCGCGGGCCTGCATGCGGCCGACTTCCTTGTTGTCGAAGGTCAGATAGAACACGTCCTTGTTCTCGATCAGCCGGTCATAGCCGACGACCGGGATGCCTTCGTCCAGTGCCTTCTGCACGGCCGGCCCGATGGCCGAGGCGTCCTGCGCCAGGATGATCAGTGCGTTGGCGCCCTGCGAGATCAGGCTCTCGACGTCGGTGAGCTGCTTGCCGGGGTTGGACTGTGCGTCGGCGGAAATATACTTGTCGCCTGCGGCCTCGATGGCCGCCTTCATTGCGGCCTCGTCGGTCTTCCAGCGCTCTTCCTGGAAGTTCGACCAGGAAACGCCGATGACCTTGTCTTTAGCCTGCGCCACCGACGCCAGCGCCAGCGTCATGGCGACACCCGCCAGAATGGCGGTCGTGAATTTCTTCATCATATCCTCCCTGCGCCGCGTACGGCGTGACCAATTGGCTCAAAGACCAGCTTAGAAGCTCTAATTTTTTCGAGCCTCGAAAAAATACTGGCCCGATCTCCGGCTGCTGTCAACATCGATTCTGATGGATTTTGATGAGTCTGCGAGTTTTTTCGAGCGTCGGAATAAACGATGACAGCGCCACCTGCATCTGACACTATTTGCCTGCATCCGACACTATTTGTCGGACATTACCGACGGCTTCCGGTTCATGAGCGGCCGCGGCAACCGGGAGGAAAGCAAAACAATGTCGGTCGGAATCCGCCATGACGATTTGCGCCGGCGCAACCGGGCGATGGTGATCTCGGCGGTGCGCCGGGCCGGCCAGCCATCGCGTACTGAGATCGCAGCTACCACCGGCCTCAGTCATTCGACCATATCGGCGATCTCTTCCGACCTGATACGGGAAGGCATCCTCGCCGAGAGCAAGGCAAGTGAGCCCGTTTCGTTGAAACGCGGTCGTCCGCAGGTCGGCCTCGCCCTCAATCCGGAAGCGGCGGCGGTGCTGACCGTGGTGTTGTCGCTGAATTTCCTGTCGGCCGCCATTATCGACTATACGGGACAGGTGGTCGCCGAGGAACAGCGCCGGCTGGACACGCTGACCATGCCGCGCGACGAGCTGATCCGTGAATGCATGGCCATCGTCCGGCGCCGGCTGCAGGATCCAGACCTTGACGTCCGCAGTGTCGCCCGCATCGCCCTGGCGATTCAGGGCATTACCGACTCCCCTGCACGCGCCATGCTGTGGTCGCCGATCACGCCGCAGACCGACATCGCCTTTGCCGACATGCTGGAGGGCGAATTCGGCATCCCGGCAACGGTGGAGAACGACTGCAACATGATGGCGGTGGCTTTGCGCTGGCGCAATCCGGATCGCTATCGCGACGACTTCATCGCCATCCTGCTTTCGCATGGCATCGGCATGGGGCTGGTGCTGAAGGGCGAACTGTTCACCGGGACGCATTCCTCGGGCGGCGAATTTGGCCACATGATCCATCGTCCGGGCGGCGCGCTCTGCCGTTGCGGGCGGCGCGGCTGCATCGAGGCGTATGCCGGCAACTACGCCATCTGGCGCAACGCCAGGCAGATGAGCGAAGACAGCGAACCGGTCGCCGACGTCAGCGACGCCGACATGCGAGCACTGGCGGCCCGGGCGCGCGAGAAAGATGGGCCGGAACGCGAGGCCTACCGCAAGGCCGGCGAAGCGCTGGGTTTCGGTCTCGGCTCGCTGTTCGCGCTGATCGATCCGGCACCGGTCGCGATGGTCGGCGCCAGTGCCGCCGCCTTCGATCTGATCGAGCCGGCCTTGCGGAAGGCAATCGCCCAGACCGCCGGCGGCCAGCATTCAGGCTCGATCTCCTTCGATACAGAGCCGAACGAATTGCCGCTGATCCGCGAAGGCTGCGCGATGCGGGCGTTAAGCTTCGTCGACCAGGAGATTTTCGCGCCGGGCGCGCAAATGAGGCCCAGCGTCAGAAAGAACGTAGCATGACCAGGCGGGTCAATCTTCCCTGATCGCATAGCCGGCACCGCGGATGGTGCGGATGACATCCGGCATCCGGCCGTTGTTGACGGCTTTGCGCAGCCGCCCGACATGCACGTCGACGGTGCGTTCGTCGATGTAGATTGTCTCGCCCCAGACATTATCGAGTAACTGGCTGCGCGAGAAGACACGGCCCGGATGCCGCATCATGAACTCGAGCAGCCGGAATTCGGTCGGCCCGAGCCTGATTTCGCTCTTCTTGCGATAGACCCTGTGCGATTCGCGATCGAGCACGATGTCGCCGACCTTCAGCACGCTGGACAGCACTTCCGGCTTGGCGCGCCGTAGCAGCGCCTTGACCCTGGCCATGAATTCTGGTGTCGAAAACGGTTTGACCAGATAGTCGTCGGCGCCGGTCGAAAGACCGCGCACCCGGTCGCTCTCCTCGCCGCGCGCGGTCAGCATGATGATCGGCAGCCGCTCGGTTTCGGGGCGCACCCGCAACCGACGACAGAGCTCGATGCCGGAAACCGCTGGTATCATCCAGTCGAGCACCAAAAGGTCGGGCACATTCTCCTGCAAACGGATCTCGGCTTCGTCGCCGCGTGTCACCACCTCGACCTGGTAGCCTTCGGATTCGAGATTGTAGCGGAGCAGCACACCCAACGGCTCCTCGTCCTCCACCACCATTATGCGTGGTGCGATCATCGGCTGGGCACCCCCATCATGTCACCGGTGCGGACATTGTCGTTTCGTCCTGCTTCGGACGATTGACCGGCAATTGCTCGCCGGTCAGCACATAATACGCATTTTCGGCGATGTTGGTGACATGGTCGCCGATCCGCTCCAGATTCTTGGCGCAGAACAGCAGGTGCGTGCAAGCGGTGATGTTGCGCGGATCTTCCATCATGTAGGTCAAGAGCTCGCGGAACACGGACGTGTATTTGACGTCGATGCGCTCGTCGGCGGCACGCAGCTTGGCCAACGCGGCCGCATCGCCTGCAGCATATTCCTCGATGACACCCTGCACCTGGATGAGAACCAGTTGCGCCATCGCGTCGATGGAATGCGACAGGTCCCGCGGCGTGGCGCTGAGGCCGACCGCACTCACGCGCTTGGCGATATTCTTGGCAAGGTCGCCGATGCGTTCGAGGTCGCCCGCCATGCGGATCGCTCCGACCACATGGCGAAGATCGTGGGCCATCGGCTGGCGTTTGGCGATGAGGGTGATGGCGCGGTCGTCCAGTTCGCGTTGACGCGCATCCATGATGGCGTCGTCGGAAACGACGCGTTGCGCCAGCACGTTGTCGGAATTCAACAGGGCCTTGGTCGCCCCGCCGACCATCGAACCGGCGAGGTCGGCCATGTCGCGGATCAGCTTGCTGATCTGCTCGAGATCCTCGTCGAAAGAAGCGACTGTGTGTTCGCCCATGGTCCTGTCCTCATATGCATGATCGGAACGGCTCAGCCGAAGCGGCCAGTGATGTAGTCCTGCGTGCGCTTCTCGCGGGGCGACGTGAAGATCTTCTCGGTCCGGTCGAACTCGACCAGCTCACCCAGATACATGAAGGCGGTCTGGCGCGACACGCGCGCCGCCTGCTGCATGTTGTGGGTGACGATGACGATCGTGTAGTCGGCTTGCAACTCGTCGATCAGTTCCTCGATCTTGGCGGTCGACAACGGGTCGAGGGCCGAAGCCGGTTCGTCGAGCAGAATGACTTCCGGCTTCACCGCCACCGTGCGGGCGATACAGAGCCGCTGCTGCTGGCCGCCGGACAGGCTCAAGCCGCTGGCGTTGAGCTTGTCCTTGACCTCGCTCCACAGCGCGGCGCGCTTCAACGCCTGTTCGACGCGGCCGTCCATCTCGGACTTGCCGAGGTTCTCGTAGAGCCTGACGCCGAAGGCGATGTTCTCGTAGATCGACATCGGGAACGGCGTCGGCTTCTGGAACACCATGCCGATCTTGGTCCTGAGGAGGTTGAGATCCTGCGACCGGTCGAGAATGTTCTTGCCGTCGAGCAGCACCTGGCCCTCGGCCGTCTGTTTTGGGTAGAGCTCATAGATGCGGTTGAACACACGCAGCAGCGTCGATTTCCCGCAACCCGAAGGGCCGATGAAGGCCGTGACGCTGCGCTCGGGCAGCGACAGGCTGATGTCCTTCAGCGCCTTGCTCTGGCCGTAGTAGAAGTTGAGGTTCTTGACCTCGATCTTCGTCTTCTCGGCTACCGTTTCGGCCATCGTCATGTCTGGGGACAACATCTGTGTCATCTGTCCTCTCTGCGTCCGGTAAGGCTGCGGGCGAGGATGCTCAAGCCCAGAACCGTCAGGGTGATTATGAGTGCGCCGGTCCACGCCAGTTGCTGCCATTCCTCGTAAGGGCTGAGAGCGAACTGGAAGATGGTCACCGGCAGGCTGGCCATCGGCGCGTTGATATTGCTGCTCCAGAACTGGTTGTTGAGCGCGGTGAAGAGCAGCGGCGCCGTCTCGCCGGAAATGCGTGCTATCGCCAGCAATATGCCGGTGACGATGCCGGACAATGCGGCGCGGTAGGCGACCGAACGGATCACCACCCAGCGTGGCGCGCCGATCGCGGCACCGGCTTCACGCAACGCGTTCGGCACTAGGCTGAGCATGTCTTCAGTGGTGCGCACGACCACCGGAATGACCAGGATGGCAAGCGCAACTGCGCCGGCAATGGCCGAGAAATGTCCCATTGGCCGCACCATCAGCTCATAGACAAACAAGCCGATGATGATCGACGGCGCCGACAACAGGATGTCGTTGATGAAGCGGACGACGGTGGTGATGCGCGAAAAGCGTCCATACTCGGCCATGTAGGTTCCCGCCAGCACGCCGATCGGCGTGCCGACGACAACGGCGATGATCGTCATCAGCAGGCTGCCCGCGATGGCATTGAGCAGGCCGCCGGCCTCGCCCGGTGGTGGTGTCATCTCGGTGAAGACCGCGAACGAAAGCCCGGCTGTGCCCTTATAGACCAGTGCGCCGAGGATGAGCGCCAGCCAGGCAAGCCCGATGCCGGCGGCGACGACGCAAAGCGCCATCATCACCGAATTCCTGGCTTTGCGGCGGCTGTGGAGCGATGAGGATGTCGACATCGGTCAGGCTCCCGTACGGGCGTCGATCCGCATCAGCATATAGCGGGCGGCGGCAAGGATCAGGAAGGTGATGACGAAGAGGATCAGGCCAAGCGAAACCAGCGAGGAGGTGTAGAGGTCGCCGTCGGCCTCGGTGAATTCATTGGCGATGGTCGCCGAGATCGTCGTGCCCGGCGCGAACAGGGAGGCACTGATGCGGTGGGCGTTGCCGATGACGAAGGTCACCGCCATGGTCTCGCCGAGTGCCCTGCCGAGGCCAAGCATGACGCCGCCCATGATGCCGATGCGGGTATAGGGAATGACCACGCGCCGGGTCACTTCCCAGGTCGTGCAACCGATGCCATAGGCCGATTCCTTCAGCACCGCCGGCACCGTATCGAAGACGTCCTTGGTGATCGAGGTGATGAAGGGCAGCACCATGATGGCGAGGATCAGCGCCGAGGTCAGAAGGCCGATGCCGTAAGGAGGGCCGGCGAAAAGGCTGGATAGTCCCGGCACGCCATGGAAGATGTTGATGATGAAGGGCTGTATCGTCGTCTGCAGGAATGGCGCGAACACGAACAGGCCCCAGATGCCGTAGATGATCGAAGGAATGCCGGCCAACAGCTCGACCGCTATGCCGATCGGGCGCCTGAGCGGGCGCGGGCAGAGCTCGGTGAGAAAGATTGCAATGCCGATGCCGATCGGAACCGCGATCAGGATGGCAATGGCCGCCGTCACCAGCGTGCCGTAGATCGGCGCCAGTGCGCCAAATTTTTCCGTAACAGGATTCCAGCTCTCAGTCGTCAGGAAAGAAAAACCGAACGACGACAGCGCCTGCCATGAGCCGGCAAACAGCGAGATCGCGACACCGCCGAGGATGACCAGCACAAGAATTGCGGAAGCGCGGGTAAGTCCGCGGAATATGGCATCTGTGAGCGCGAAGCGCCGCACCGTAGCTTCCCTGGCCCGGGCTGCTGCAGATGATGGCATGGCATCGGAAGCGATGGTCATTGGGTCCTCGCGATTAAAGGCAACAGGGAGGGCGCCATCGACGCCCTCCCTGGAGGAGATTACATAGCCGAGTAGAGCGGCTTGCCGTCGTCGCCGACGACTTCCTTGGCCCACATGGCCTTGACGCTCTCAACCACCTTGTCGGGCATCGGAACGTAGTCCAGTTCGCCGGCCATCTCGTCGCCCTTGTCGTATGCCCAGGCGAAGAATTTGAGCGCTTCGCCGGTGGTCGCGGCATCATCCGGCTTCTTGTAGAGCAGGATCCACGTTGCCGCCGTCATCGGCCAGGACTCGGCGCCCGGCTCGTTGGCGAGGATGACGCCATAGCCCGGCTGCGAGCTCCAGTCGGCATTGGCCGCTGCCGCCGAGAACGCCGCCGCGGCGGGCTCGACCTTCTTGCCGTCCTTGTTGATCATATCGGTGTGGGTGAGCTTGTTCTGCTTGGCGTAGGCATATTCGACATAACCGATCGCGCCGCCGGTCTGGGAAACGTTGTTGGCAACGCCCTCATTGCCCTTGGCGCCGATGCCGACCGGCCATTCCACGGCCTTGTCGACGCCGACCTTTTCTTTCCAGTCCGCGCTGACGTCGCCGAGGTAATAGGTGAAGTTGAACGTCGTGCCCGAACCATCGGAACGGTGAACGACCGCGATCGCCTGCGAAGGCAGCTTGACGTCCGGATTAAGCTTCTTGATCGCTTCGTCATCCCAGCTCGTGATCTTGCCGAGGAAGATGTCGGCCAGCGTCGGGCCGTCGAGAACCAACTCGCCCGGCTTGATGCCTTCGAGATTGACGACGGGAACGATGCCGCCCATCACCATCGGGAACTGAGCCAGTCCGGTCGCTTCAAGCTCGTCGCCCTTGAGCGGCGCATCCGAAGCGCCGAAGGTAACGGTCTTGGCTTTGATCTGCTTGATGCCGCCGCCGGAACCGATCGACTGGTAGTTAAGGCCAACGCCGGTGTCTTTCTTGTAGGTGTCGGCCCACTTCGCATAGATCGGGTAGGGGAAGGTGGCGCCGGCGCCGGAGATGTCCGCGGCGAGCGCGGCGGACAGGGTGAGGGTGGTCGTCGCCGCAGCCATTGCAATCGCAACGGCCGCCGAGCGGATGAAATGTCTCATGTGGCCTGCTCCTGTTCGGAATATGGTCTCTCGGCGCCATTCCTCCGGCGCCCGCTGAGGCCAATAGCCCCCGATTATTACAGTCGCATGACAGTTTCATGTCGCTCCGGTAACGGCGCCCAGCCGGGTTAAGAAGGAGCGGCCGCGGGCTTTGTCGGCATGGGCCGCGGTTTGCCGCTGGAATCAGCAGCTTGCGTGAATTCCGGCCGGCATCGTCTGCTCGGCGATCGTAGCCACCGGCTTTAAAAGAAAAAAGCCGGACGGGAGCGCGTTGCATGCAGCCAGAACGTGTCATGGCCGCGCCATCGCCGAAACAGGTCCGTTGGGGTAAATCTGACCCTGTTTCTTGCCGGCGGTCGCTGCTCCCGCCCGTAACTGGAGGAGCGGAACTTCGAATATCCCATTGTCGCCACTGAGCGCAGCTTTGGTATGGTGCGATCGCACCATGGCCTTACGCTGGAAGCGTTGACGAATCGCAAGGTTCTAACTCGCGCTGGACCTCCATCCGCGCCCGACCCGGCGCTCGATCTTCGAGCAACGCCTTCGACTGGAAGTGCGACGACTCTACTTCACGGTATCTACTCCCTTCGCCCTATTCCGCCGGTTGTCGGTTAGGCCGAAGCAGCGTTATAAGCTTGCAGGGGTATTGCTGATGTCTCGACGGATTCTGCCTGTCTTCCTGTGCCTGGCGCTGCCTCTGGGAAGCGGCTGCGCGCGCAGCAATGACGGCACCGTCATCATTCCCAAGCCGCTCGATGTTCGCCGTTTCTGGGACAGGCCTTCGCCGCAGGCGCAAGCCGAACAGTCGCAACTGGAGACCGACGTCTTTCCAGTGGCGCCGCAAACGCCGAAAAGGCCGGCGGTGCGCAGGAGCGCGGCTTCCGTTGCAACGCCTCGGAGGAGGATCACCAACAACCCGCCCATGCTGTCGCCGGAGCCGACGAAGCCGCTAACTTGCAAGAATGTCAGCGAGCCCGGCAAACGGGCCCGCATGGTCTGCGAATAACCAGCCGACGTCCGTCGATGCGTACGGCTCCAGGCCTTGAAGCGGCTATCCGGCCAGCCGTCTCGGAACATCGCCCGCCCTGGTCAGTCCGCCGGGAAAAAGGCCGGCCCGACCACTCTCACCGGCCGCGCGCCGATCGCTTTCTCGATCGACTGATGCTGGGCAATCCCTGGCACCTCGAAAACCGGCGTTTTTGCCCCTGCGAGAGCGGCACCGGCAGTTTCGATCCCGGATTCAGGAATTTCCGCGACGACGCCAAGATCCGGCTTTGCCGTCGGCAACGGAATGATGGCGTTGCTCATGTTGGCCGGTGTCACGGTTCGTGCCCTGAGCTCGGCGACGCGCCGGTAATAGCGCTTGACGTCGCAGGCATTGAAGTTCGCGTCGTCGCGGTACCGGAACGCGGCAGGTAGCTCCACATAGGGTTTTCCCGACTCGAGCGCGACCATCTCCTCGGTCTCGCGAGTGGCGTCGCTCAGCGTATAGAGGTCGACGCCGGCATCGTCGCAGATGTAGCGACACTGATCGACCGTTTCCTTCAGATCGTCGCCCTTGGCGAACTGCGATTTTGGCGCGGGGAAGAAATATCCGTCCGACAAGCGAACGCAAAACAGCATCCGATTGCCGCCAATTGTTGTGCCTGCGGACTGGGCCTTGGGTGCCGTGCGTTGCTGCGCCGGCTGTTTCTTGGCAGCGGGGGCGGCGCAGCCCAGCGCGACAAACCTGGCCTTCAATCTGGACGTGTCCCTGCTCGAATTCGACAGTCTGGCGATCTGCCGTTGCACCTCCGCCTTGCTGCTGACCAGGTCGGCGCAGGGATTGAAGAAGAAGCCGGCCGTTTTCGCCGTGCATCTGCGTTGTCTCTCAAGCTTTTGAATCGCGGCGAGTTGCCGGCGCAGTTGGGCAAGCTCGGGGCTGGTCCCGCCGCTGCGCCCCGCCGAAAGCAATTGGCTCCTGATGGCACCGCAGCTATCCGCGTAGGAGAAGGATGTGCCGAGCGCAACGGCTATTGCCGACACCAGCATCAGAACCGTGAGGGGCCAGAAGCGTGTCACTGGAACGACCATTATCCTTGTTGCACCGAGAACAGGATTTCTTTGTCGACTATGGATAAGTACTAGCTAAATCAGTCTTTCCTAATTGAAGTAGATCAAACCGCCACCAGAGACTTTAGCTCTAGTGTATTAGATCCACTCGTGTAAATTCAATATTACATTTTTATTTCAAGATTGAGACGAACCGGCAGCAACGCCGGCGGACGCCCGCCACGGCGAAGTTTGATACGCGCGGCGGGTTCGGCATCGCGATCAATCCGGCGTTACCGGCCGGCCGTTGCTGAAACCTTAGCCCTGGGATCGGCGTTGAGCGGCCAAAGGAGGAGACCGCAAATGTCGATCCACTTCACTGTCGCGGACCTGACCAGGAATCTGTTCCATTCACTTGGGTTGGACCATGAACGCGCACCGAGGCCACTCGACCACGAGCAGGGGCTTTTGCTGGAGTGCTATCTTGCCGGCCAGATACCGGAATCGGCCTGGAGCGACTATGTCTTCGAGATGCCGGAACTGGCGCGACATGTCGAGGCGAGACGAAGGCGCCACTAAAGCGCATCGCGGTCGACCGGGCCTCATGCGACGCGCTTAGGTTCTTGTCTAATGCATGTCGTTGTCGCAAAACCGCTGCACACTTTTGCGCGACATGCATTAGGTCCCGAAAAGTGGAATCCGGTTGTCGGAAAAGATCAAGGCGAAGCCTTCACTCGCGGTGCAACCTGTTCTTGTTTGGGCGAGTTGAATTGCAGAGTGAACACCTTGCCCGGGATGCCTTGAGCCAGCGCCGGTGAAAAGCTCAACGGCAGGCAATGGTCCACGGCCGCGACCGCCGCGTCGACAAAAGCTTGGCGCGTCTTCTCCTCGCCGGCGACGCGGATGGCGGTCGGCTTGGGCCGGCCGATCAGCGTGCCATCGCGCCTGAAGCTGAAGCTCAGGGTGACGGTGGAATTCCCGGCATTCGCCGGAGGGGTCCAGCACGCCTGGATGGCAGCCCCGACCTCGGGCATGGTGTTGAGCGTCGCTGCATTCGATTGACCGGTTGCGCCCACCAGCATGGCGCCTGCAATCACCATCATTCCAGCAATGCTTTTCATGGCAGGGC
The DNA here is from genome assembly GCF_040321675.1 of Mesorhizobium sp. M0296. NCBI lineage: Bacteria > Pseudomonadati > Pseudomonadota > Alphaproteobacteria > Hyphomicrobiales > Phyllobacteriaceae > Mesorhizobium > Mesorhizobium sp. M0296. The sequence continues at coordinate 22,699 of NZ_JAMYRZ010000042.1, read as the reverse complement.
CTCTGTCCTTGAACCGCCCTCGAGGACGGGACGAACTTCGATGGTAGGGCCGACAGCGGCGATGACAAGATGGCGGCGACGCGTTTCATCAGCCATGCAGGCGTCGTGAAACGCCGTCTGGCGCAACTTCGACAGGGGCTGAAATAAGCAAAAGGCCGGCGCGCAGCCGACCTTTGCTTTCCATCCGCGCCAGTACATCCGTGGTCGCGGGCTGGAGGTGGATTCAGTAGAAAGGGTTTAGGTTAACGAAACCTTAAGCTCCCCACATCGTGCAAACAGGGGAGATTAAGAAAATCCCCAGTTCATTACCGGCTCCTGCAGACGTGCGGACGACCGCTATTGGCTTGTGCCTCAGGCGTTGGCCTGCGACCGCACATAGGCGATATAGCCGCGCACGTCGGCGGCCGGGTCGGCATAGGCCTTGCCGAGCTTCTTCTCGATCGCCGCCATATAGTCTTTTGCCCATTGGGGCAGCGCGTAGTCGATGACGGCGAGGAACTCGAGCGTCGCCGCCAAACGGATGTCGGCGATCGACGGGTTCTTGCCGCCGATGAACGGCTTGCCGTTCCTGAAGAAGCTGTGAAACACCTCCAGCGGCTCGGCTATCGCTTCTATAGCGGCCTTCTGGGCTTCCGACTTCTTGTCGGGATGAGCGTCGCTGTGGCCGACCTCGCCGGCATATTGCGGGAAATTCAGTACAGGATATGTGGCGCGCGCCACATAGGGGTAGAGCGTGCCGATCAGGTAGAACATGGCGCTGTCGATCATTGCCCGCTTGGCCGGCGCCTTGGGATATAATTTCTCCAGCCCGTGCTTGTTGGCGAGATACTGCATGATGGCGCAGCTTTCCCACAAGACACCTCTCGGCAGGCCCTTGTCCTCGATCATCGGCGTAAGATGGGCCGGGTTTCGCGCCATATATTCGGGCGAGCGCGTGAGGCCCCAAACGTCGGTTTCGGAATGATCGAGCCCGGCGGCGCGTGCAAACACCCGAACGCTCATATTGTTGACGCTGGGCTTCAGCATGCTGAGCGTGAGCGCCGGCTTTTTCGCAGGCTTCGCCTTGACCTTCGCGGGCTTTTTGCCGGAGACCTTCGTCGCCGGCTTTGCCACTTTCGCCGCTGACTTGGCGGCGGCTTTGGCCGCCGGCTTCGCTCCTGGTTTGGCTGCCTTGGCGGCGGGCTTTTTCGCACTCTTCGTTGCTGTCTTTGCCATTATGTCCTCCCTTTGTTTGGCGTGTCGTCAGTATGGATTTTTCGGTGCGCGATCCTCCGACAAGGTTGCGCGCAAGTGCTCGACAAGCGCCTGGATCGCATCGGCAAGGTGCACTTCGGCGATGTTGTAATCGCCGCGCGCGACGCGGATCTTGTGCGCCTGCATCAGCACGTCGGCATGGGTGAAGCCCGCCGGCGGCTCGAAACGGTAGGAGGCGAGCTCGATTAGCAGGCCGAGCGGATCCTCGAAGTAGATCGAATCCATGAAACCGCGATCCTTGACGCCGCTGTGCTTGATTTCACGCTCGTTGAGCCGGGCGACCGCCTGCAAGAAGGTGACGCGCGACACCGCGAAAGCGATGTGATGGACGCAGCCCGTATCGGTCGGCGTGCGCCGCTTGACCGGCGTGCGGCTCTCGTCGGTGAAGACGGTGATCAGCCGGCCGTCGCCCGGATCGAAATAGAGATGGCTTTCGCTTGGCTTGTCGAGGTTGGGCTGCTCGAAGATGAAAGGCATGCCGAGCACGCCCTCCCAGAAATCGATCGAGGTCTGACGTCCGGCGCCGACCAGCGTGATGTGATGGACGCCTTGCGATTGTAGTTTTTGCATCTGACTCCTCCCGGCCACGCCGTCTTGCCGCCGAACGGAAGTTCGGATGCCCAGTCGCGCTTGGATCGGCGCCCGGCATGTGACCGCGCCCGGCCTCGCTCGCCTGCGCTCCGCATTCCGCATCCTGCAGGAGTGCGGCCGGAGCTTTGATGAACGGATGCTAATTCAATCCGAGACGTTGCGCCAGAAGCGCTGAGTTTCAAGAACTCCACGCAGGCGCCAAGAGCGGCACCGGGATCGCGGACGCCTTCGCCGAGCTCGCTGAAACGATCCGTCGCCGGCAGCTGTAATGGTGCGGCGGCCCGCAGGTCGCTGGGTTTCCCGAGCGGCCGGTTTGGCGACGGCAGGTCAAAGGGGCCTCGTTGACGCATGCCGCGCCTGGTTCGGATTACGGGCATCCGTGGCCCTTAGATGAAAATCACATATTCTTCATCGGCACATCGGGATCGACATGTCCCCCATCGGCAGTGATCTTCAGCCTTGAGAGGTAGTGCTCCCATCCCCTTCGGTGGCTGTCACGCTCCTTTGCGTTCGGCAGTCCGCTATGCGTGAAGCGGATCAGTGTCCCCGCATCCCTCGCGATCAGGTCGATCTCGACATGGCTGGAGCCGGGCGGCACTGTCTCGTTGTCTTCCCAGCCAAAACTGTAGGCAAGACGGTGGACCGGGATCACCTCGGTGAACTCACCGCGCGCCATATGGCGACCACCGACATTGACGAGGAACAGACCGCCCGGCGATGCATCCAAATTCGCTTCGGTCCCGATCCATCGCACGATCTGGTCCGGATCCGTCAAAAGCGCGAACACGGTCGCTTGTGGCGCGGCGACCTCAATTTCTGTGTAAACCGATTCCGCCATCGCTCACTCCAGGTCACATCCGCATCGAATGCCGTGCATGATTGAAGCGAATATGGGGAGTTGCAAGAAGATGTTCGAGGCGTAAGCATAAGCCGGAGCCGAGTGACCTTCTACCGATGCTTCTCGCAAAGTCGCTTTCATTCCTTCTGGACGACGCCGCGCATATTGGCGACGGTGGGCGACTTCTATTGCAGCTCTCAACGCATTTGCTGGAAGACGGCTTGCCGATCATCGCCGGCGCGCTGGCGCAGGATGCTCCCGACCCAATCATTTCACGCCGTATCTGGCTCTGGCGAGCGTCTGGGGGTGAAGTGGTCGAGGGTTTGGGGATAGGCGCCGACCGCCAGAATGCCGATCCCCGGCTCGTGCTGCGGGAGTGGCTTGGCACAACGCGGGCGATCGTGTTCGACGAGCGAGCGGGCGGTGTCGCACCGACTTTGGTGTGGGCGTTCGATCATACTCCGGATGAGGCGCAGTCAGAGCTGCTGCGGCAAATCTCCCGGTTTGCTGCGGCTCCGATGACCGCACTCGCAGAACGGTCCGCGAAACGCGCATTGCTCGAAGCATATTTGGGAAAGCGCAGTGCAGCACATGTGCTCAACGGTCATTCTCGTCGATTAAAGGGAGAGACGATACGGGCTGCGCTTCTGTGCGCGGACCTTCGAGGTTTCACCGATCTATCCGAGGTTCATGATGCAGACGAGATCGTATTGGTACTTGATGCCTGGTTCGATTGCGTCGCCGGCGCGGTGCACGCATTTGGTGGTGAGGTTCTCAAGTTTATAGGTGATGGCGTCCTCGCGATTTTCCCGATTGGCGAGCGCGATGCAAATGCCGCATGTGACGCTGCGGTACGCGCCGTGAAGGCCACGCGCGCCGGGATAGATCATCTCAACCAAACTCGGCGCCGCAATGGCGGCCCTGAGCTCGGATATGGCATTGGCCTGCATGTCGGCGAGATACTCTGGGGGAATATCGGCACTGCCGGCAGGTTGGACTTCACCGCGATCGGCAAGGCTGTAAATCTTGTCAGCCGCATCGAAGGGCTGTGCAAGCCGTTGGGACGGACGGTGCTCGCGTCGACAGTGTTCGAGGCAGAAACTACCGAGCGGATGATCGCCATGGGCAGTCATCCGCTCGGAGGAATAGCAGGCGCGCAAACACTTTTCGGCTTGCCGGAATAGATCGAATGGTTGAGCCCCGCCGTGGATGTGTCGTTCGCAGCATATCTTGGTATCGTGCGAAGCCATGACCGAGAGAAATTCGAACGGCAAAGAAGCTACGATACTGCAACTAAAGTATGGCGCGTTTAGAGCCCAGCCATGCGCGTCGCGCGCAGCTTCGCTGGCCGGTGCTAAGGGCCTTCCCGGCATCCACCCTTCGAGGGAGAGGCGCCTTCGCCGAGCTCGCCAAAACGATCCGCCGCCGGCAGCTGTAGCTCAGGTCGGCTCCAGGCAGTGCCGACCAGCGTGATGGACGCCTTGCGATTGTAGTTTCTGTATCTGGCTCCTCCCCGCGTGGCATCGACTGCCCTGTTCAGCGCGACGTTCTGCGCGCCGCTAACGCTGTGCCTCAAGACCCACGATGCAATGCTAATGCAATCGGCTCCGCTGCGCCAGAAGCGGCAATGAGCCAAACCCGCCGCGACTCAAGGCGATGGATCGGATTGATGGTTTGCCGAGAGCTTGGAGAGACTTGGTACGCCCAAGGGGAATCGAACCCCTGTTCCCGCCGTGAGAGGGCGGTGTCCTGACCGCTAGACGATGGGCGCGTTCAAGAACCGGCGATATAGGCTGACGGCTGGGAAAAAGCAACTAGGCTTACGGCTGCCGATCGCGCCGGTGAAATATCCGCTGCAAGCCTAGCGTTTTGGCTCGATCAGGTCCCAGAGATTTCCATAGAGATCGGCGAAAACCGCCACAGTGCCATAGGTCTCGTGCCGGGGCGCCTCGCGGAATTCGACGCCCTTTTCGAGCATCAACGCATGGTCACGGGCAAAATCGTCGGTTTCGAGGAACAAAAAGACCCGCCCGCCGGTCTGGTTGCCGACGGCGTGCTTTTGCGCATCGCCGGATGCCTCGGCGAGAAGCAGCCGCGCGCCCTGCCCGTTGCCCGGCGTGATCGTGACCCAGCGTTTGCCGCCGCCGAGATCGACATCTTCGGTGAGGACAAAACCCAGCCGGTCGACATACCACGAGATCGCCTCGTCATAATTTGCGACGACAAGCGCGACCGTGGCAATGCTGCGGTGTTCGGCAAAACCGGTCATTTGTTCCTGATCGAAAAACGCCCGACGATGCGGCGCTCGGTGATGTCATAAACGAAGATGGCGCGGCTGCCGTCGGGCAGCTCGGCGTCGATCGACAGGTGATTGCCGGACAGCGATTGGCTGATCACCCTGGCGCCGACCGGCAGCACGATGTCGCCGTTGACCGTTTCGCCGATCGGCACCTGGATGTCGCTGCTTAGCGGAGGGGCGGCAGGCGGCGCGTTGCGCGCTTTGTAGACAAGTGCTGCTATCACCACCATAAGGGCGAGGAACAGCAGGCCGAGATTGATGGCGACGAAGCCGACGAGCTTCCTCCGCACCTTTTCGACCTCGGGGTCGAGCGGCTTTTCCTCGTCTTCGTCGGCAAGCGGCCGGGCCATGGCAGCAGATTCCGGAACTGTTTTCGATGAGCGCTCATAACGAAGAGGTCAGACAATTAATAGGGGCCGGACAGATCGTGCTGGAGGCGGGCGCCGATGCGGCCGGCCAGCGGCTCGACCAATGGCTGGCGGCTAGGCTCGGCCCCGACATGTCGCGCAGCCGGGTACAGATGCTGATAAAGCAGGGCGCGGTCAGGATCGGCGGCAGGCAGGTCGACGAAACGAAGCGCAAGATGGCACAAGGTGACAGCGTGTCGGTCGACGTGCCGGAGCCGGAACCGGCGGCGCCGCAAGGCGAAGATATTGCGCTGGACGTCCTCTACGAGGACAGCGAGTTGATCGTCATCAACAAGCCGGCCGGGCTGGTCGTGCATCCCGGCGCCGGCAACTGGACCGGCACGCTGGTCAACGCGCTGATCCATCATTGCGGCGACAGCCTGTCGGGCATCGGCGGGGTGAGACGGCCGGGCATCGTCCACCGCCTCGACAAGGAGACCAGTGGCGTCATGGTCGTCGCCAAGACCGATCGCGCCCACAAGGCGTTGTCGGAGGCCTTTGCCGACCACGGCCTGACCGGCGATCTCGAGCGCGCGTATCTGGCGTTGGTCTGGGGCATACCGGCAAGGCCGACCGGGACGGTCGACGCGCCGCTCGGCCGCGCCGCCGACCGGGTACGCCGCGCCGTGGTGCCGCAAGGCCGCGACGATGCGCGCCACGCCGTCACGCATTTCACCGTCGTTGAGCGCTTTGGCGAGCAGCAGCAGGAATTCGCCACGGCGAGCCTGGTCGAATGCCGGCTGGAAACCGGTCGCACTCACCAGATACGCGTCCACATGGCCCATATCGGCCATCCGGTGATTGGCGACCCCGAATACGGCCAGGCTTTCCGCACCAAGGCCAATCGGTTGCCCGAGCCGCTAAGAAGCAAGGTAAAAACGTTTCCGCGACAAGCTTTGCACGCCCGCCTCCTTGCATTTCGGCATCCGGATACCCATCTAACGATGAGGTTCGAAGCACCGATACCGTGGGACATGGAGGAACTCGTCGACGGCTTCCGCAAGCTCTGAACCAACCACCTGAAAACCTGACCGGCGCTGTTCACTTCAACGTGACACACTGTTTCGTGTTGAACAAATGCCTGTCTTTCTGGTTTTGTTCCTATATATGTCGGTTGGTGCGAATGTGCCTTTGGCATTCGCGCCACATGCCCGCCGCGTTTCGGGGGCATCACTCCAATAGAGAGGGGGCGCTATCATGGCCCAGTCATTACCCAGTATCGTTTCCGGCGAAGGCGGTCTCAGCCGCTACCTGGAAGAAATCCGCCGCTTTCCGATGCTTCAGCCGCAGGAAGAGTACATGCTCGCCAAGCGCTATGCCGAGCATGAGGACACCACGGCTGCGCACAAGCTCGTCACCAGCCACCTTCGGCTCGTCGCCAAGATCGCCATGGGCTATCGCGGCTATGGCCTGCCGATCGGTGAGGTGATCTCGGAAGGCAATGTCGGCCTGATGCAGGCCGTCAAGAAATTCGAACCGGAGCGCGGTTTCCGTCTCGCCACCTATGCGATGTGGTGGATCAAGGCCTCGATCCAGGAATACATCCTGCGCTCGTGGAGCCTGGTCAAGATGGGCACCACCGCCAACCAGAAGCGCCTGTTCTTCAACCTGCGCAAGGTGAAGGGCAAGATCCAGGCGCTCGACGAAGGCGATTTGAAGCCCGATCAGATCACCGAGATTGCCACCCGGCTGAACGTCTCGGAAGCGGAAGTCGTGTCGATGAACCGTCGTCTGTCGGGCGACGCCTCGCTCAATGCGCCCATCCGGGCCAGTGAAGGCGAGTCCGGCGAATGGCAGGACTGGCTGGTCGACGACCACGAAAGCCAGGAAGAGATGCTGATCGAGCAGGACGAGTTGGAAAACCGGCGCGGCATGCTGTCGGGCGCTCTTGCCGTGCTCAACGACCGCGAACGCCGCATCTTCGAGGCGCGCCGCCTCGCCGATGAGCCGTTGACGCTTGAAGAGCTGTCGGCCGAGTTCGATATCAGCCGCGAGCGCGTGCGCCAGATCGAGGTGCGCGCCTTCGAGAAGGTGCAGGACGCGGTCAAGGCCGCAGCCAAGCGCCAGACGCAGGCGCTGCGCACCATCGAGGCGCAGCCGGCGGCGTAAGGCCTTCCGGTAGAAACAAATAACGGCGGCGTCAGGTAACTGGCGCCGCCGTTTTTTTCTAAAGCGCGTCGCGTTCGGCCGGCCTTGTGCGACGCGCTTTAGAGTCTTGTTTTTGTGTCGTTATCGCAAAACCGCTGCACACTTTTGCGCGACATGCATTAGCGGGTTGCCGGTTCCGCGGCGCCTTCGCGGATGTCCGATCCGCCGCTATAACTGCTCAGTAGCCCCCAGACGATCGCATCGATAGCGGCATTACCGCAATTTTCCCCAAGCCCTGAAAACCGCAAGACTGCAAGCTGTGGCGGCAATGTTGCGGCGCCGACCGCGGCATTCCACAACCCGGCGCTCGCGGCAGGCGGCGCGACAACGAGCCGCCGGGGCTGCGCCGGGCAGTTGAGCTCGTTTATTGAAAACGAAAGGCAGTGTGACGATGACCATTTCTCCGTTTCTGGCCGCTCTCGGATCCGAAGGTCCGCCAGCCGACCGAGCGAAAGACATGGCCCTGTATGGATGGCTAATTGGAAGCTGGGAAATGGACTCGGTCCACTACCTCGACGACGGCACAATCCAGAAATGGGATGGCGAATGCCATTTTGGCTGGGTGCTCGAAGGCCGCGCGATTCAGGACGTTTGGATCAGGCCCAAGCGCCCTGCGCCGTCGACGATGTATGGTACGACCTTGCGCATCTTCGACCCTGGGATCGATGGCTGGCATATCATATGGAACGACCCGCTCAACCGGGATCACTCGCGCCAGATCGGGCGGGCCGAGGGTAAGGACATTGTCCAGCTCGGCAATGACTCGCGCGGTCTGCAAACTCGATGGCGTTTCACTGAGATCACTGCCACCAGCTTCCATTGGATCGGCGAGGAAAGATCTTCCGAGAGCGATCCTTGGCAAATCACGTATGAACATTTAGCCCGCCGAACAAAACCCTGACGCTGGACTGGCTGGCGTCTGCGCCGCTCCTCATCCGGCTGCCGACGCGGTCCCCGTATGGATCATCGGATTCAAACATTGCAAAAATCGACTCAGGATCAATAACTTGGATGACCATCGCGGGACGATGAGCGCAGCGCCGAGTCTGAACGGCATTGTAGTGGCAGCGACCCATCTCCTCACAGGCAATCGAGCGGAAATTTCAGATAGCGCCGCCCGTTGGATTCCGGTTCCGGCAGGCGTCCGCCATTCATATTGACCTGCAGCGCGTGCAGGATCAGCCGCGGCATCGGCAACGTCCTGTCGCGGGCTTGGCGGAGCGCGACGAAGTCGGCTTCCGTCTTGCAGCCGGCAACATGGATGTTGCCGGCTTTCTGCTCCGCCACCGTGCTTTCCCACCGCGCTTCGCGGTCACCCGGCTGGTAGTCGTGACCGACGAACAGACGTGTCTCGTCCGGCAGCGCCAGGATGTCCTCGATCGAACGCCAGAGCCGCTCGGCGCTGCCGCCGGGAAAGTCTGTCCTGGCGGTGCCGCTGTCCGGCATGAACAGCGTGTCGTGGATGAAGGCGGCGTCGGCGATGACGTAAGTTATCGAGGCCAGTGTGTGGCCCGGCGAAAACAGCACTCTTGCCGGAAGGCCGCCGACCGAAAAAGTTGCGCCGTCGGCGAACAGCCTGTCCCATTGCGAACCGTCGGCGGGGAATTCCGGCCAGTTGTAGATCACCTTCCACAATTTCTGGACGTCGATGACCTTTTCGCCGATTGCCGTCGGCGCTCCGGTTCTCCCCCTCAGATAATGGGCGGCGGAGAAATGATCGGCATGCGGATGCGTGTCGAGGATCCACTCGACCTCCAGCCCGCTTTCCCTGACGAAGTCGAGCAGGGCGTCGGCGTTTTTCGTTGCCGTTGCACCGGACCTTTCGTCGAAGTCGAGCACCGGATCGATGATGGCGCATTTGCGGGTCGCCATGTCGGCGACCACATACTGGACGGACCCGCTCGGCTTGTCATAGAAGCCGGTGACCTGCGACCTGGCCGATAATGCGTCCAATCCCAGCCCCCCTTGATCCTCACCGTGGCAGGAATGACTTTCTCTGCCACGGCAAATGAAAGGCATGGTTGTCCGTCAACCAGGCGCCGTCAAGCACCCCACACTCACACGACCAGGAAAACCGAAAATTCTCCGTGCCGCCTCTGCCTGCTCAGGCGGAAGGCTGCTTGGTTTTCCTGAGATATGGCAGGATCGTCTCGTAGGCGCCGAAGCGCTTGATGGCATCCTCATTCGAGACGGCAGCGGTGATGATGACGTCCTCGCCCTGCTTCCAGTTCGCCGGCGTCGCCACCTGGTGCTTGGCGGTCAGCTGCATGGAATCGATGGCGCGCAGGATTTCGTCGAAGTTGCGGCCGGTCGTCATCGGATAGGTGAGAACCAGCTTGATCTTCTTGTCGGGCCCGATGACGTAAACCGAACGCACCGTGGCATTGTCGGCGGGCGTGCGGCCTTCCGAGCTCTCGCCGGCACCCGCCGGCAGCATCTCGTAAAGCTTGGCGACCTTGAGATCCTTGTCGCCGATCAGCGGGTAGTTCACCGAATGACCGGTCGCGGTCTTGATGTCATTCTGCCACTTTTCATGGCTTTGGACGGGATCGACCGAGATGCCGATGATCTTGACGTTGCGCTTCCTGAACTCGCCTTCGAGCCCGGCCATCGTGCCGAGTTCGGTCGTGCAAACCGGCGTAAAGTTCTTCGGATGGCTGAACAATACTGCCCAGCCGTCGCCGATCCATTCATGGAAGCTGATCGGTCCTTGCGTGGTCTCAGCGGTGAAGTCCGGTGCGATATCGTTGATACGAAGGCTCATAGCGTGTCCCTACCCTGTGAGTGCAGATCGCAGCCGGCGTTGACCGGCGCTGCTTTTGCCTTTCTATCACTCCGGCGTCATCCTTCAAATGCCTGTTGCGCCGGCATCAAGGCCGGCGGCGAAATATTTTCATTGCTTCTCGGCAAATGCCGCAGGAATTTTCGCTGCGCTGGCTCAGGCCTTGTTCACTGCCAGCGTCGTCGCCAGGTCTTCCATGCGCTGGGCCAGCGCGCCGAGCGCCCCGGTCAGCGCGGAATCGTTCTTGTCGGCCTTGGTCAGTGCATCGTCGCGCGTCTTGCGCAGCGTCAGCACTTCGCTTTCCATGCCCTTGACCCGCTTCTGCAGTTCCGAAAGCTCGTCCATGACCATGATGCCGGCCATCACGGTCAGCCGCTGGTCGCCGATCTCGCCAAAAGAATCCTTCAGATGCGAGACATAGCGGTCGAAGCGCTCGGCAAGATCGATCAGATGCTCTTCCTGGCCCTCGTCGCAGGCCATCCGATACTGCTTGCCGTCGATGGAAACCGTGACTTGTGCCATTGGCCTACCTGTCCAGTACCGCGCGGATGGTTTCCATGGCTGTCACCAGCCTTCGCGACACTTCCTTGTTGGCATCTTCCAGCCGTTCGGCGCGAGCTTCGGAATTGTCGAGCTCCTGCGCCAGCCGCGAGCGGTCGGCGTTCATCCGCTGCACTTCGGCCTCGGCTTCCGAATAGTCCCGCTCGTGCTCGAGCTTGGCCGCGACGGCGTTTTCCAGCCCTTCGATGGCCTTACCCAGCCTGGCAATGACTTCCTTGAGGGTCGTTTCCCCGGTCATGGCTTTCGTCCTGCGCCCTGCCCATCACCGAATCATCCACGTTCAGAACGCGTTATCCCTGAAACATTACGCGTCGTGTGAACCACACGTCAATAAAGCTGTCGCGACTGTCCCCTGCTAACGCTAATGTAAGTCGCGCATGGCCATCACAAGACCGGCAAAAGCACACCGATTTGTTGACTAAAAGGCCGCGCCTGCTATGTGTCGCGCACCCTTTTCAAGGGCTTTCCCAAGGCCCAAACCCCCATTTTGGAGGAAGCATGACTTCGCGCGAACAACATGACCGGATGGCCAATGCGATCCGTTTTCTCGCCATGGACGCTGTGGAGAAGGCAAACTCCGGCCATCCCGGATTGCCCATGGGCTGCGCCGACATCGCCACGGTGCTGTTCACCCGCTTTCTCAAATACGATCCGAAGAACCCGCATTGGCCGGACCGCGATCGCTTTATCCTGTCGGCCGGCCACGGCTCGATGCTGCTTTACTCGCTGCTCTATCTGACCGGCTACGAAGACATCACCATCGACCAGATCAAGCAGTTCCGCCAATTGGGGTCGAGGACCGCGGGTCACCCGGAATACGGCCATGCCGCCGGCATCGAGACGACGACCGGCCCACTCGGCCAGGGCCTCGCCAATTCTGTCGGCTTCGCGCTCGGCGAGCGCATCATGAATGCCGCTTTCGGCAATGATCTCGTCGACCACTACACCTATGTGCTGGCCGGTGACGGCTGCCTGATGGAAGGCGTATCCCAGGAAGCCATTGCGCTTGCCGGACATCTGAAGCTGAACAAGCTGATCGTCTTCTGGGACAACAACAACATCTCGATCGATGGCCCGGTGTCGCTGGCCGACAACACCGACCAAGTCGCCCGCTTCCAGGCGTCCGGCTGGAATGCCAGCCATATCGACGGCCAGGACCCGGAAGCGATCGCCTATGCCATCGAAGCGGCCCGCCACTCCGACAAGCCGACGATGATTGCCTGCAAGACGACGATCGGCTTCGGCGCGCCGACCAAGGCCGGCACCAACAAGGCGCACGGCTCGCCGCTCGGCGCCGAGGAAATCGCCGGCGCCAGAAAATTCTTCGGCTGGGATTCGCCGCCCTTCGAGGTCCCGGCCGACATCGTCGACGCATGGCGTACCGCCGGGCGGACCAGCGTCAAGGCGCGCACCGACTGGGAAAGCCGGCTTGCCAAGGCTGATGCCCAATTGCGCGCAGAGTTCGAACGCCGCATCAGTGGCACGCTGCCAGCCAACTTCGACGCCGTCATTGGCGATTACAAGAAAAAGCTCGCCGCCGACAAGCCGAAGGTCGCCACCCGTAAGTCATCGGAAATGGCGCTGGAGGTCATCAACGGCGCCGTGCCCGAAACCATCGGCGGCTCGGCCGATTTGACCGGCTCCAACAACACCAAGACCAGCCAGACCAAGAACATCACCGCCGACGATTACGGCCAGCGCTACGTTCATTACGGCGTTCGCGAGCACGGCATGGCGGCCGCGCTCAACGGGCTGACATTGCATGGCGGCATTATCGCCTATGGCGGCACTTTCATGTGCTTTTCCGATTATGCCCGTCCGGCGATGCGGCTTGCTTCGCTGATGGGCATCCGCTCGATCTTCGTCATGACCCATGATTCCATCGGCCTTGGCGAAGACGGCCCGACCCATCAGCCGGTCGAGCATCTGGCAGCACTTCGCGCCATTCCGAACCACAATGTCTTACGCCCGGCCGACGCGGTGGAAACCGCGGAATGCTGGCAGTTGGCCATTGAGTCGGAAAAGACGCCTTCGACATTGGCGCTGACCCGGCAGAACCTGCCGACGGTACGCAACGACTTCGTTGCGGAAAACCTCTCCAGCCGCGGCGCCTATGAACTTGCCGCCGCCAGTGGCGAGGCGGCGGTGACGATCTTCGCTTCGGGCTCCGAGGTCGAGATCGCGCTGGCCGCCCGCGAGGCCTTGGAAAAGCACGGCCACGCGACCCGCGTCGTCTCGGTGCCGTGTTTCGAATTGTTCGACAAGCAGAGCGCCGACTATCGCAGCAGGACGATCGGCAATGCGCCGCTCAAGATTGCCATCGAAGCCGGCATCCGTCAGGGCTGGGATCACTTCATCGGCACCGACGGCATCTTTGTCGGCATGACCGGCTTCGGCGCCTCCGGCACCATCGAACAGCTCTACCCGCATTTCGGCATCACAGCCGAGGCAACGGTGAAGGCGGCGGAAGCCCGTCTGCATGGCAAATGAAAGTGAGCCCCGCCCGGCAAAGGCTGGCATAGCGGTTTTGCCGGGCGGTGGAGCACTAATCGATTTAAATCCACGCCTCGGCGGCTGGATTCTTTGCCCGTCCGCCGTTATGAAGCTGCGGACTTGATCTTCGGCCTCCAACTCCCAGGGAGAGAACAATGACCGTCAGAGTTGCCATCAACGGATTCGGCCGCATCGGCCGCAACATCCTGCGCGCCATCCATGAATCCGGCCGCAAGGATATCGACGTCGTCGCGGTCAACGATCTCGGCCCGGTCGAGACCAACGCGCATCTGCTGCGCTTCGACAGCGTGCATGGCCGCTTTCCGCACGAGGTGACGGTTGACGGCGACCAGATCATCGTCGGCAAGGAAAAATTCAAGGTCACCGCGATCAAGGATCCGACACAACTGCCCTGGAAGGAGCTTGGCATCGACATCGCGCTCGAATGCACCGGCATCTTCACCGCCCGCGACAAGGCCGTCGCCCATCTGACCGCCGGTGCCAAGCGCGTTCTCGTCTCCGCTCCGGCAGAGGGCGCCGATCTCACCGTCGTCTATGGCATCAATCACGACAAGCTGACCAAGGACCACATCGTCATCTCGAACGCCTCCTGCACCACCAACTGCCTGGCGCCGCTGGCGGCCGTGCTGAATGAGGCGGTCGGCATCGAAAAGGGCATGATGACGACGATCCATTCCTACACCGGCGACCAGCCGACGCTGGACACCATGCACAAGGACCTCTACCGCGCCCGCGCCGCCGCGCTGTCGCAGATTCCGACCTCGACCGGTGCTGCCAAGGCCATCGGCCTGGTACTGCCCGAGCTCAAGGGCAAGCTCGACGGCATCTCCATCCGCGTGCCGACCCCGAACGTCTCGCTCGTCGATTTCAAGTTCATCGCCAAGCGGCCGACCACCGTCCAGGAGATCAATGACGCGGTGATCGCCGCCTCGAACGGCAAGCTGAAGGGCATCCTCGCCGTTACCCGTCACCCCAATGTTTCGATCGACTTCAACCATGATCCGCATTCCTCGATCGTGGCGCTCGACCAGACCAAGGTCATGGACGGCAACTTCGTTTCGGTGCTGTCGTGGTACGACAATGAGTGGGGCTTTTCCAACCGCATGGGCGATACCGCCGTCGCCTTCGGCAAGACCATCGCCTGATCGCAGAGCCAGCTTCTCGACCTGGAGACGCCCGGCTCAGTCCGGGCGTTTTTCATTGCAGCACGAACCGCCGAGGCACGCTCCGCTGCTCGGGGGTGCCAAAACTTTCGACGATCGGCAGCGTGGGGCAAAAAGCCACGCTGCTGCCTTGCAGCGGCCATGTCTTCGCCCCACTCTCCCGTGATGCCGGAGCATATCGACTAGGGGCGACCAACGAATGGAGCATGGTATCTATCTTGTGACGCTCGTTGGCGCAGCACTTGTCGTTGCCGCCGCGTTTTCAAGCCTGATCGCCTTCCGTTTCGGCGCCCCTCTCCTGCTGCTGTTTCTCTGCATCGGCCTCGCCACCGGAACCGACGGTCTCGGCATCCATTTCGACAATGCCCGAGTTGCTTATTTTGCCGGCTCATTGGCGCTGGCGGTCATCCTTTTCGATTCCGGCTTCGGCACGCCGCTCAACGCCTTGCGGCAGGCGGCCGGGCCGGCGCTGTCGCTGGCCACATTCGGCGTCCTTTTGACCACCGGGCTCTTCGGCGCCGCCGCCTATTATCTGCTCGACCTGACCTGGCTGGAATCCTTCCTGCTCGGTGCCGCCGTCGCCTCGACCGACGCCGCGGCGGTGTTCTTCCTGCTGCGCGCCGGCGAGATCAATTTGCGCGAGCGCGTGCGGTCCACGCTCGAGGTGGAATCCGGCACAAATGACCCGATCGCCATCTTCCTGACCATCACGCTGGTCGAGGTCATCGCCGCCAATACCCACCCCGAGGCCAAGGTGCTGGTCACCGATCTTGCCGTCGGCTTCCTTGTCAACATGGGGCTCGGCGCGGTCATCGGCATTCTCGGCGGCATGGCCATCGTGCGCCTTGTCGATCGCCTCAATCTCGATCACGGCCTGCTGCCGATCTTCGTGCTGACGCTGTCGCTTATGGTGTTCGCTGCCGCCGGTGCCGTCGGCGGCTCCGGCTTCCTGGCGGTCTATCTCGCAGGCCTGATTGCCGGCAATTCCGATATCCGGGCCGTCACCATCCTCAAGCGCTTCCAGGACGGCATGTCGTGGCTGGCGCAGATCATCATGTTCCTGATCCTCGGCCTGTTCGCGACGCCTTCGCAATTTCCGGCGATCCTGGTGCCGGCAGTGCTGCTCGGCCTGTTCCTGGTATTTGTGGCACGGCCAATCGCCGTCTGGCTCTGCCTGGTGCCGTTCCGTCTGCCACGCCCGGAAGTCGCCTTCGTCTCGTGGGTTGGCCTGCGTGGTGCCGTGTCGATCCTGCTTGCCATCACGCCGCTGCTCGGCGGTCTTGAGAACGGCCGCCTCATCTTCAACACTGCCTTCATCATCGTGCTGGTCTCGCTGATCATCCAGGGATGGACCGTCGGGCCGCTGGCGCGCCGTCTCGGCCTTATCGTGCCGGCCCGCCTGGGACCGCTCGACAAGGTCGAATTGGAACTGCCGGGCTCCGCCCATCATGAGCTTCTCGCCTACCGCGTGGCACCTGGCAGCCCGGTGGCGCGCGGCGAACGCATTCCGCGCTGGGCGCGGCCGTCGCTGGTGCTGCGCGACGGACGCTCGATGCGCTTCCAGGATATGGGCCGGCTCGCGGCCGGCGACCATGTCTACATCTTCGTGCCGGACCGCTATCCGCGCCTGCTCGACAAGCTGTTCGCCAGCCGTGCCGTGGTCGATCCCGAGGACGCGGATTTCTTCGGGGCCTTCGCCGTCGATCCGTCACGCCCCGCCGAGGAACTGGAGACCGCCTACGCGCCGGGCCTGACCGAAGCGGAACGCAAGCTCAGCATTGGCGACCTGGTCACTACCCGGCTCGGCGGCCACGCCGAATACGCCGACCGCGTGCTGCTCGGTCCGATCGAGCTGATCGTCCGCGACGTCGACGACAAGGGCAGGATCACCGGCCTTGGCCTGTCCTTTGAGCCGACCGCGCCGGTGGCTCGCGTTCCGGTGTTCCTCAGCGCCGGCGAAATCCGCGACCGCATCGCCGCCTTCATCCGCAACCGGCGCAAGCCGGCCGAGGCGCAGGCGGTCGAGGCGGCGGCCGAGATGGAACCGGTTCCGCAGCCAGTGGTGGAAAAGACAACTGGCGAAGGCTGACCGCTGTCCACCCGAGCCGCGGAACCCTGCCGCGAGGCTGAAGAATGGCTCGGCAACTGGTATGGCTGGTCCATGTGGTCCGACATCGCCGGAAATGATCCCGATCGGCCGGTTGCGAGGGCGTCCGGCCGATCAGTCGCCAATTCTCCGGCGCGCCATAGGGAGCGCTTTTAATTGTTGCGGGCCGCTACGAACTGCGCCGCTTGTTTCAGAAGCGCGGCTTGTGCGCCAAAAGGCTCGAGCAGCGCATGAGCCTGGTCAACGAGGCCATGGAGCTGGCCCCGCGCCCAGCCCGGTCCGTGCAGCGCGACCAGCGTCGCCTTGCCGGCCGCGGCATCCTTGCCGGTCGCCTTGCCCATCTGATGCGCGTCGGCGGTCAGGTCGAGCAGATCGTCGGCAAGCTGAAAGGCAAGCCCGATCGCCGAGCCGAACTCGGCCAGCCTTTCGCGGTCGCCCGACGGCGCGCCGGCAAGGATAGCGCCCGCTTCGCAGGCAAAGCGGATCAGCGCACCGGTTTTCATCGCCTGAAGCCGGATGATGCCGGCCTCGTCCGGCCGGCTTTGTTCGGCTTCGAGATCGAGCATCTGGCCGCCGACCATGCTTCCCGCCCCGGCGGCGCGGGCCAGTGCCAGCACCAGCGTTGCCCTGCGCTCGGCCGGCAGCATTGTCGCCTCGTCGGCAAGGATGTCGAAGGCAAGTGTCAGCAAGGCGTCGCCCGCAAGAATGGCGGTCGCCTCATCGAAAGCCCTGTGCACGGTCGGCTGGCCGCGGCGCAAATCGTCGTCGTCCATGGCCGGCAGATCGTCATGGATGAGCGAATAGCAGTGCACGCATTCGAGCGCCGCCGCGACGCGCAGCGCCGCCTCGCCGTCGGCTGAAAACAGTGCAGCACTTTCCATGACCAGGAAGGGACGCAGTCGTTTGCCGCCGTTCAGCACGCCATGTCGCATTGCCGCCATCAGGCGTTCGGGCCGCGCGACCTCGCCCGAAAGCGTCCGTCCGTCGAGCAACCGCCTCAGCAGCGCCTCGAGCGGAACTGCCCGGGCAATAAGTGCAGCTTCGAACGCCATTTGATCGTCTTTCGTCATGGTCGGGAGCGGTAGCCGACACTCAGACGTTGCGCAAGAAGCCAAGCGCCATTATGCCGGGGGCAGGGAGTAGCGCGGACTGGGTGGCTTGGCGGAACCGATCGTCGATCACGAAACCGAAGGGTTGGACATGGCGAGACCGAGACGCGGCAGCCGCATCGGTCTTCAACGCTGGGTCCGGCGCGGCATCGCCGTCGCCGTCGTGCTGGCGCTGGTGCCGGTGGTGCTGACCTTCCTGTACCTGCCGACATTCGTGCATCCGGTGTCGACATTGATGCTGAAGGACCTGGCGACGTTTTCTGGCTACGATCGGCGCTGGGTTTCCATCGACGATGTGGCGCCGGTGCTGGCATATTCGGTCATCATGTCGGAGGACGGGCAGTTCTGTTTCCATCGCGGCGTCGATCTGGGCGAGTTGCGCGGCGTCGTCGACGATGCGCTCGCCGGCGAGATGACACGTGGCGCCTCGACCATCACCATGCAGACGGTAAAGAATCTTTATCTATGGTCGCGGCCGTTGGGCTCGGTCCGTAAGGTCGTGGAACTGCCGCTGGCCGTCTATTTCGATGCGGTGCTGTCGAAACGGCGGATCATGGAGATCTACCTCAACATCGCCGAATGGGGACCGGGCATCTACGGCATCGAGGCCGCCGCCCAGCATCATTTCGGCGTCTCGGCAAAACGCCTGTCGCGCCGGCAGGCAGCGCTGCTTGCCGTCACCTTGCCGAATCCGATCGTGCGCAATCCGGCGAAGCCCGGGCCGGGACTGAGGCGGCTTGCCGCGTTGATCGAACGGCGCGCCGGCCGCGCCGGCGCCTATGTCGGTTGCCTGCGATAGTGTCAAAAAAAAACACGGCGACGCTGGCCAAAACGCCGTCGGGCGTGTATAGGCACCCGACTTTCTCAGATTCCGGCCCCTGATGTGGCCCTTTCACGAGGGCCGCCGGGGCGTTTTGACCATGTAGTGGAGCATATCCATGGCCGTTCCGAAACGAAAAACCTCTCCGTCGAAGCGCGGCATGCGCCGTTCTGCCGACGCACTAAAGGCCCCGACCTATGTCGAGGACAAGAACTCCGGCGAGATGCGCCGTCCGCACCATATCGACCTGAAGACCGGCATGTATCGCGGTCGCCAGGTTCTGGAGCCGAAGGAAAGCTGAGAGAGCTTTCGACGGTTTATGGGTTGCGAAACGACCGGCCATTGGCCGGTCTTTTTGCGTTTGCGACAACTGATCGTATCAGCCGGGCCTGACATTGTTGTTTCACGCCGTCTTTGTCCGTGTTTATCGGCCGCACGAAAATTCTTGACGGCGAACGCCGGGCGCACTCTACAAAGATCAGTCCAACCGGAGCCGCCACATGTTCGGTGCCATCCCGCTGCTGATCGTGCCTTTCATCCTCTACAATCTCGGGCTTCTGGGAATATTCGGCAGCGGCGACGATCCGTGGGCCACCGAAATGTTTTCGGTCCGGATGATGTCGGGTGGCGTGTTCTCGATGACCCTCGGCGACCTCATCGTGCTGATCGCACTGATCTTCTTGTTCGTCGAAGTGGTGAAGTCGACGCGCACGACAAATGCCTCGATCATGGACCATCTTTTGTCGACCTTCGTCTTTGTGGCCTATCTGGTCGAGTTCCTGCTGGTGAAGGGCGCCGCCCATTCCGTTTTCTTCACACTGATGGTCATAGCGCTGATCGACGTGCTGGCCGGCTTTTCGGTGTCGATGCGGTCGGCCACCCGCGACATCAATATGAGTTAAGGATCCCGACTCAGCCCGGGTCAGCGGAGAAGCCAGCCGCCTCGACACCGGCGATGGCTGCCGTTTCATCATTGTCGGACGTGTCGCCGGAAATACCGATGGCGCCGATGATCGTGCCGGCGTTGTCACGGATCAGCACGCCGCCGACGACCGGCAGGACGCGCCCGCCCGACACGTCGGAGACGCCGGCGATCAGATGCGGGCGCTCCTTGGCGAAAGCTTCCACCCGGCGCGAGCCCATTCCGATAGCGAGCGCGCCATAGGCCTTGCCGGCCGACATTTGCGGACGCAGGAACGAGGCGCCGTCCTGACGCTGGAACGCGACCAGATGGGCGCCGGCGTCGAGCACCGAGACGCCAAGCGGCCTGAGCTTGAGCTCGGCACCCTTGGCAAAGGCGGCGGCGATGATTTCAAGGGCTTTGTCGAGCGTCAGTGCGGTCATGGCCGTCTCCTAAACGCGCCAGTTATCAACCGGCAGAACAGACTCCGAGTGAACTGTTTCGCGTGCGAAAGGAAGCATGCATTCTGGAAGCGCCGGCCTATTTCTTCTTGGCGCGAGGCTTCTTCACCGGGGCCGGAGGCGCATTGGCCAGGTCTTCCGCTTCCTTGGCGAGGCGCAGCGCCCGCAGCTTGTTGGTCTTGGCTTGGCGAGCGTCGCTCTCGGCGACATATTCCGCCATCGCCTTCTGGCGAACCGTGGCTGCCTCTTCCTGTTTCTTGAAACGCAAATCGGCCCGCGCACGGGCAGTGTCCTTAGAGTTCTCGACCAAGAGCGTTATCCAATCCGTAAATTATCTTCAGTCCCTTGATAGCAGAGCCAGCCCGCAATTGGGAAAATAAGTTGGTCATGGCGCCGGATCGCAGCCAACTCGCTCAGCCTTGCGGGCGACTACCGCATCGTATCCGGCCTGCAAAGTCGCGCGGACGGTGGGTCCAGATGGGGCGGGAGACGCACCCAGATGCTCGTGGCGCAACTCGTTCATGAACTTATCCCACATCGGCGGGCCGCCTTTTTCCAGAAGCTCGGCACGGATAGAGAGCTCTTCGCTGACCGGCAGCCAGACGCGGCCCCAGGCGCCGAGATGCGCCAGGATTGGCACCAGCGTAATCGCCATTTCGGTCAGGCTGTAGATCGCCTTTTGCTTGTGGGAGGGATCGTCTGCCTTGGTCAGCATGCCGAGCTCCATCAGCCGCTTCAGCCGGTCGGCGAGGATGTTGGAGGCGATGCCCTCCATCGAGCCGTTGAGCAGTTCGCGAAAGTGGCGTCTGCCGCCGAAGATGATGTCGCGAAGGATGATCAGGCTCCACCGGTCACCGAACACTTCGAGCGACAGGTTGATGGGGCATCCGGACCGACGATCGATGTTCATGCGAATCTCCAAAAACCGGTTGCATTATCGTATCGGTTTTAATATCGTGCAACTGATTGCAAAATGCAATCGGATTGGAAGCCCAAGGAGGAAAGCCATGAAAAACGCCGAACACCCCGAAATCGCATCCCAGACGTTCGGCGATCCGGCCCATCCGGCGGTGTTGTTGATCATGGGCGCGATGGCTTCCATGCTTTGGTGGCCCGAAGCGTTTTGCCGGAAGCTGGCCGGCGAGGGTCGCTTCGTGATCCGCTATGACAATCGCGATACCGGCCGTTCGACCAAATACGCGCCGGGCGAGCCGCCTTATACATTCGACGACATGGTGGACGATGCCGTCCGCGTCCTTGACGACCAGGGAATCCGAAAGGCGCACGTGGTCGGCATGTCGATGGGCGGCATGATCGCGCAGCTCGTTGCGTTGAAATACCCGTCGCGTGTCACTTCGCTGACGGTGATCAGCAGCTCGCCCTTGGGCATCGATACGTCGCATTTGCCCGGAACCACCGAGGCCTATAGGAAACATTCGGCCGAAGGCGCGAAGGTCGACTGGTCTGACCGTGGCCAAGCGGTCGATTTCATGGTCAAAAACGCGCGTGCGCTCGCCGGCACCGCGCATCCGTTCGATGAGGCGCGGACGAGAGCGTTCGTGGAACAGGACTACGACCGGTCCGGCGGCTTTCTCAGCGCGACCAATCACTTCATGCTCAAGGGCGGCGAAGATCGGAGCGGCGAGGACTGGACGGGGCGGCTGCACGAGATGAAGATTCCGCTCCTCGTTGTCCACGGCACCGACGATCCGATCTTTCCAGCCGAGCATGGCGCCGCTCTTGCCGACGCGGTCGCCGGTGCAAGACTGGTCCGGATCGAGGGCGGCGGCCACGAGCTGCATCCCGACGATTGGGCCGCGATCATCGATGCGATCGTCGCCCACAGCCCGGGCCACGTAGCAGCGGGCCGAACCTTGACACCGGATGCCCGCGAGACGAAGCACCAAAGATAGGAGCAAAAATGTCCCTGACGATGCATCTTCATCCGCTGGCCTCCTTCTGCTGGAAACCGCTGATCGCGCTCTATGAGAACGGCACGCCATTCACATTGGTCGTTGTCGATCTCGGCAATGAACAGTCGCGCGCGGCGTTTCTGAAATTGTGGCCGCTCGGCAAGATGCCGGTGCTGCGCGATGAAGCGCTGGACCGGACCGTGCCGGAATCGACGATCGTCATCGAATATCTCAACGCGTATTATCCTGGGCCGGTCGAACTGATCCCCGCCGATCTCAATCTCGCTCGCCAGACCCGGCTCGCCGACCGCTTCTATGACTTCTATGTCCAGGAACCGATGCAGAAGATCGTTGGTGACCGGCTGCGGCCGGAGGGCAAGACCGATCCGTTCGGCGTCGAGCAGGCCCGCGCCCAGCTGCGCAGCTCCTACGCCATCATTGAACAGGACATGCAGTCGACGACATGGGCGGTGGGTGCGAGCTTCACCATGGCCGACTGCGCTGCCGCCCCCGCGCTGTTCTACGCCAACAAGGTCGAGCCGTTCGGAGACGAATATCCTGCGGTCAGGCGCTATCACGACCGGTTGCTGCAACGCCCCTCGGTTGCCCGTGTGATCGAGGAAGCGCAGCCGTATTTCAAGCTCTTCCCCTACAACAATGGCTAGAGTGGTTCATCGTTCACGGAACCGCCGAACCGCTCTATCTCTTTGTTTTTGCGCAATTCCGTACGGAAAACCGTTTCACACTTTTCCTGGAATTGCTTGTCTTATGACTTTCGCTGCCGAATGGGTCAGAAAGGAACGCTGAGAGAGGGTAGCCGCCCTCCCTCAG
>NZ_JAMYRZ010000041.1:0-50184 GCF_040321675.1 Mesorhizobium sp. M0296 | reverse complement strand
GCAAGGACAATGCCCCCGCCAACACGGCCCTTCTCAATCGCCTCGCCAGAAACATCCTTCAGGCCGCCGATGCTGCCAAAGTTCCTATCAGCCATCGCATCAAGAAATGCGCCTGGAACGACGACTATCTCATCAATGCCATCACTCATATGCGATAGCCCTGCCCTTGAGGGGGAGATTAACGCTGGTTCTCCGACAGCTTCGACCTCAGCCACCGCCCAAACGCCTCCAGCACCGGATGCGCCGCCTTGGCGTGCTCGGAAACCAGAAAATACGAGCGCGGTGAATTGATCGCTATGTCGAAGGGGCGGACCAGCCGGCCTTCGCTCAGTGCCCGGCCGCTGGTCAGCTCGTCGCCCATGGCGATGCCCTGGCCGGCGATCGCCGCCGAAAAGACCAGGTTCATGTCGGAAAAGAAGATGCCGCCTTCCGGGTCGGGGTTCTCGACCTTGGACAGCGCCAGCCAGCGCGCCCAGTCCTCGGTGTCGCCGAGATGCAGGAGATTGGCGCGCAGCACGTCTGCCGGCTTGGAGAAGCCGCCGATCTTGTTGAGCAGCGTCGGGCTGCACAGCGGCGTAAAGGAGATCCCGCACAACAGCTCGACCGCGCGGTTCGGCCAATTGCCGACGCCGAAGGCGATGAAGGCATCGGCCTCGGCATTGCTGACATCATCGAGACGCCGCGGCGTCAGGATGCGCAGCGCGACATCGGGGTACATCTGCCGGAACTCGCCGATATGGGTGCACAGGAACAGCGAGGCGAAACCCGGCGTACAACTGACGCTGAACGAGCCGCCGATGCCGGTGCCGGCATGGCGTGTCACCGCGTCGCCCAGCACCGTCAGCGCCTTGCGCACGTCGCTGGCATAGCGCTGGCCGCGCGGCGTCAGCGCCACGCCCTTGCCGATGCGCTCGAGCAGGTCGAAGCCGAGATCGCGTTCGAGCAGGCGAAGCTGATGGCTGACTGCGCTGCGGGTCAGATGCAGTTCGTCGGCGGCGCGCCAGACGCTGCCGTGGCGGGCAAAACTGTCGAGGGCGCGCAGCGCCTGCGTCGAGGGAATTCTCAAGAGGTGAACCGAATTTGCATGAGCCGGGAAAACATATCACTTTTTGGCGGGGCGCTTCACTGCTTTCTTTCCGCCATGGAGAAACCGGTGACCTCCGCGCAAGCGACCGCACTTGCCTTTCTGGACGACATCCAGCCGTCGCTATCGGCGTGGACGCGGGCGATCTTCGATTTCGGCGAGACCGCCTGGCGCGAATACCAGTCGGCCGCCTGGTATGTCGAGCATCTGAAGCACGAAGGCTTTTCCGTCGAGGAAGGTTCTAGCGGCATGCCGACCGCCTTCTGCGCCCACTGGACCAATGGCGCGGGGCCGACCATCGGCCTGTATGCCGAGTATGATGCAGTGCCCGGCAATTGCCAGGATGCGGCGACGGTGAAGCGACCGCGCCCGGGGCTGGGCGAACAGGCCGGCGGCCACACCGATCCGCATTCCGGCCTCGGCATTGCCAACCTCGGCGGGCTGCTGGCGACCAAGGCGGCGATGCAGCGCCACGGCATATCAGGCACGCTGCGCTTCACCGGCGAGCCGGCGGAGAAGGTGAGGGGATCGAAGCCGATCCATGCCGCGAAGGGCTATTACGATGGGCTGGCGGGCATGATCTCCTTCCATCCATTTTACATGCTGCCGCTGTGCAACACGGCGCGCTGGGACACACATTGCGGTGCGGCCTATGCGATGATCTACCGCTTTGTGTGCGACGAACCCGAAAATTGGGTTCGCGCAAGCGATGCAGCACCCATCCCGCAGGCGCATTCGGCGGTCAGGGCGCCCGGCGCCAACGACGCGCTGATGATGATGTATATGGCGTCCAAGGCGCTGCGCGATTCCATGCTGCCGCATCAGGGCGGCTGGTCGATCAGCGAGGCGATCCTGACGGCGGGCCAGGCGACCGCCGACAATCTGCCGGCCGGGCTGGCCGAGATCCAGTACATGATCCGTGTGCCGACGCTGGCGATGGCCGAGCAGGTCACCGCCGTGCTCGACCGCAATGCGGAAGCCGCAGCCAGGATGAGCGGCTGCCGCCATGAGCGGCACTGGGTGTCGAAGTCGCGGCCGGGGCTGGCCAATCACGTCATGGCCGGCATTGCCTTCGACGCGCTGGCGGCGGTCGGGCCGCCGCGCTGGGACGAGACGGCCAAGGCGATCGCCCGCGAAGTCCAGGTCAATGCCGGGGGCGAGGCGACCGAGGAACCATTCATCGACGAATTGGACCGGCTGATTGCACCACAGGCGGCCGAGGCGCTCCTGCGCCGCGACCTGCCGCCTTGGCAGCTCAATTCCACCTCTGACGATTACACCGACATGTCGTGGCATACACCGACGGCACGATTCTACGTCGCCCGGCCGGCGCTGCGATCCGAGAACGGCCACGCGTTTCCGTCTTGGGCGATGAATGCGCTGGGCGGCATTTCTGTCACCATCGACCCGATGGTCATCTGCGCCGCAAAGACGGTCGCGCTGGCAGCACTTCGCCTGTTGGAAGACGAGGCTGCGCGCGACGCGGCGATGGATGAATTCGTCACCCGCACCGGCGGCGGCATCGGCGGCTCGAACTGGATCGCGCCGCTCTGCGACTACGATCCGCCAATCGGATTTCGCTGGCCGGAATACATCACCACCCCGCGCGGACGGGATTGGTGGATACCAGGCAACCAAGCCGCATGATCAACCAAGCCGCCCTTCACGAGGAGAAACCCCATGACCGTCCATGACCGCATCGTCGCCGAGCCGTTTTCGCTGCAGCGCCGCAACCCGGCCGGCGGAACCAAGCCGCTGACCGCCTGGGGCTTCGCCAACGAGACCGACGTGCTGACCGACGTGCTGCTCGGCTCGCCGAATTTCCTGCGCCATCTCTCGACCAGCTCGCTGTCGCGCAAGCATCTGCGCGAAGCGCCATGCAACGTCCAGATCGCGCAGGCGCAGCACAAGGACCTGGTCGCCGCCTATGAGCATTTCGGTGTCAACATCCACTGGCACGAGCCGACGCCGGAACTGCCGATGCAGGTCTACTCGCGGGATTCCAGCGTCATGACGCCGTATGGCGCCATCATCACCGCCATGTCGCAATGGTGGCGGCGTGGCGAGAACTACGCGGCGATCCGCACCTATGAGAAGCTCGGCATCCCGATCTATGATATGGTCACCGCCGGCACGTTCGAGGGCGGCGACTTCAACGTCATCGAGGACGGCGCGGTGCTGATCGGCTGCGGCGGCGCCCGCACGCAGGAGGAGGGCGCGCGCCAGGTCCAGGCTTGGTTCGACAAGGAGGGCTGGGAGACCCGCATCGCCTTCATCGACGAGTATTACGTCCATATCGACCTGATGGTGGTGCCGATCGCTGAAAAACTGACCGCCGTCTGCCTTGCCTGTACGGAGCCCGGCATCGTCGACTGGCTGAAGGGCAAGGGCCACGAGATCATCGACGTGCCGTTCCAGGACACGATGGCGCTCGGCTGCAACTTCATGTCGCTGGGCAAGGACAGGGTAATCGCCCCGACCTCGAGCCAGACGCTGATCGGCCAGCTCAAGGCGCGCGGCTTCGAGGTGGCGGCCATCGACATGAGCGAGATCTCGAAGACCGGCGGCGGCATTCACTGCATGGCGCAGGCACTGAAGCGCGAGCCGGCCTGAGGGGCCGGCCTAGCCCGGCCGCTTGCGCGAAAGCGCCATTGTCAGCACCGTCGATCCCGCCTGGCGCGCGGGGCGCGCCTACAGCACGATGAGCTTTCCCTTGCGCAAACGCCGGGCGCAACGATAGACGAGGTCGGCAGCGACCATGTCTTCCATCGCAATGCCCATCGCCTTGTAGGCGGTGATCTGTTGATCCGAAACGCGGCCCGGCGCGCGGTCGAGCAGCATGGCGCCAAGCTCGGTGCCGAAATCCGGGTCGAAGCCGGCAAGCTCGCAAGATCCGACCGGGGTCGGTTTGAACGCATCCCTGGTTTCGACAAAAAGACTGGATCTGCCGATGAGCTCGATCGGCATTTCACCGCCGGGCGGCGCCACCCCGACCGAGGAGACATGCGTGCCCGGGTGGACCCAGCCTGCGTCGATCACCGGCTGGTAGGAGTGGGTCGCCAGGCACACCACGTCGGAACTGCGCACTGCTGCCTCGAGGTCGGCGACCGCCACCACCGACGGATGCAGCCGGGCAAGCGCTGCCGCATCGTCGAAACTCTTTGAAGCGATACGGATTTCGGCAAAGTCGCGCACCAGCGGCAACAGATGCAGGTGCTGGTTGGCCTGCACGCCGGCGCCCACCACGGTCGCTATCCTGGCATCCCGGCGCGCAAGCGCGCGCACCGACAGCACGGCGGAGCCGGAGGTTCGCACTGCGGTTATGAAGGTGCCGTCCATGATGCAGACCGGCAGGCCGGACAGCGGATCGAACAGGCTGATGGTGGCAAGGTGGCTGGGCAGGTTCTTGGCCAGGTTGCCTTCGAAGACGTTGACGATCTTGACGGTCAGGTTCATGCCCTCCATCCAGGCCGGCATGGCGAGGCTGTAGCCGGCCCCGGGGATGTCGAGTTGTGGTCGGGGTGGATTGACGACCTTGCCTTGTGACAGCGCCTTGAAGCCGTCTTCCAGAACATCGAGAAGCTGGCTGAGGTCGACGCACGCCATCACGTCGGCTTCGCTCAGCACCAGGATCTCGGTCGCTCCCTTGCTGATTTCCGCCGCACTCTTGCCGGCTGGGCTGAACGCTTCCTTGGTCATCCTGCACTCCTTTTGTTTCTCGAAATCGGCTCACCACATTTGCTTTGAGTGGGTGAGAGAAGCGCAGGCTATTGCGGGGGTTTATGCGGTGAAATACGTTGATTTCGACATCTTTGCGTGAAATCAGCACATAAATCCCTGAGATAGCGTGGATTGTGAAATGGACGACTTCGACCAGATAGACCGCAGCCTGCTCCGGCTGCTGCAGGAGGACGGGCGCCGGACGACGCTTGATCTGGCCGGGCGTGTCGGGCTGTCGCCGACCGGAACCAGCCAGCGGGTGAAGCGCCTGTTCCGCGACGGGTTCATCACCGCGGTCAGGGCCGTGCTCGATCCGCGCAAGGTCGGCCGGGGAACGCTGGTGTTCATCGAGGTCCGGCTTGACCACACGGCGCCGCATGTCTTTGACCGCTTCGCCGAAGCCGTGGCGAAAGCTCCGGAGGTTCTGGAGTGCCATATGGTGGTTGGCGGTTTCGATTATCTGGTCAAGGCGCGGATCGCCGACATGGCGGTGTTCCAGGATTTCCTGCAGCGGGTCATCCTGCCACTGCCTGGCGTGCGCGAAACGCACACGTTCGCCTCCATCGCCGATGTCAAGCCGAACGCCCTTTTGCCGGTGTGATCAGTGGAGGAGGATCAGAGCGACCTGCATCGCATCTTCGCCCAGGTGCAGAGATGCCGGAGACCGGCTCTAGCCTTGCACGGTCAGCAGGTTTGCGTCGCGCGCGAGCCGCCACTCACCATCCGCCTCCTTGCGCAGGAGCGTCAGCGCATATCCCGATCGATGGACCGGCTCGCCATTCGGCGGGGTCGCGGTCATATTGATGCGGCTGCGGATGAAGGCCCAATTGCCGAGAAGCTGTAGTTCCACGATATCGCTCGTGCCGTCGATATGAACGCCGGCCGTCTCCCGCGCGGCTGCCGCGAAGATCTCCTTGTCGAAGGGTTCCCGGCCGGGAACCATGAAGATCGCGTCGTCCGTCATCAAGCTGAGGACGGTCGCGATGTCTCCACGCTTGCTCGCATCCATCCACGTCTCGACCAGCTTTCGGATTGCCCTTTCGTCGTCCGTCATCCGTTATCTCCCTGGCTTCTCGCCGTCATCGATGGCGCACGGCGCTCCTCCCTCGCTGCTACATAGGGCTTGGATCGCACCCGTCATCGATTGCAGTGTTTTATCGACGTCGCGCTGCGTGGGGCATGGTCCGTGAAACGGCGGTCCGCGCCCTCTATGCCTATCGCCAGCCACCGGAGGCGGTGATGCGCTCGCCGGTCAGCCAGGACGCTTCGTCGGACGCGAGGAACACCGCGACGCGGGCGACGTCGTCGGGCAGGCCGAAGCGACCGAGCGGCGTCATGGCTATAATCTGCTTCTCGAATTCGCTGCCGACGATGCCGATGCGCGCGAGGCCCTCGGTATCGATGCCGCCGGGCGCGATGGCGTTGACGCGGATGTTGCGTTCGCCGAGCTCCCGCGACATCGACAGCGTGATCGTGTCCACCGCACCTTTGGTCGCGGCGTAGACGAGCGAGTTCGGTTGCGGATTGCGGCTGGCGACCGAGCTTATGTTGATGATGCTGCCGCCGCCCGCGCCAAAATGCTTCACTGCTGCTTGCGTGGTCAGAATGATGCCCAACACATTGGTGTCGAACTCGCGGTGAAACTCGGCCTCGGTAACCGCTTCCAGCGGCTCGAATGCGAAGACTCCGGCATTGTTGACCAGTATGTCGAGCCCGCCAAACTCCAATTTCGCCTCCTCGAACAGGCGGCGCACATCAGCCGCTTGCGACACGTCGCCCTGGACGGCGACGGCACGGCCGCCACGGTCCTCTATCTCGGCGACGACGCGGTCGGCGCCTTCCCGTGACGAGGCGTAGTTGACGACCACTGCGGCGCCGGCCGTGGCAAGACTCTTGGCGATGGCGGCACCGATACCCTTGGAGGCGCCGGTGACGATGGCGACCTTGCCGTTCAGCTTGCTCATCAAATCTCTCCTTTGTTGACGATGAGCGGTATTTAATCATGATCGAAACGCGTATTATGGTGCCCACAATCCGTTCTTTCGTGCCTGGAATTCCGGAATGACCACCATCCTCGAAAAGACCGCCGGTCTCGTCGCCTTCGTCCGCACAGTCGATGCCGGCTCGTTCCATGCCGCCAGCCGGCTGGTCGGCTCCAGCCCGTCGGCAGTATCGAAAAGCGTGGCGCGGCTCGAGCGTCGGCTCGGCGTCAGGCTGATCCAGCGCTCGACGCGCCGGCTCGGGCTCACCAGCGAAGGCCTCGCCTACTACGAGCGCGTGGCGCCGCTGCTCAGGGCGCTGGACGATGCCGAAGACATCGTCCAGATGGCCGATACGGCGCGCGGCCTGCTGCGCGTTACAGCGCCGGTCGAGCTTGGGCGTGGCCTGATCGCGCCATGGGCGCAAGCGTTCCTTGCGCAGCACGGCGCAGTCAAACTGGAGCTCAGCGTCACCGACCGTCACGCCGATCTGATCCGCGAAGGCTATGACGTTGCGGTGCGCATGGGGCCGCTCTCAGACACCGGGCTCGTCGCGCGCAAGATCGCCAATCTGCCGATCATGCTGGTGGCCTCACCGGCCTATGTCGAGCGGCGCGGCCGTCCGGCATCGGTCGAGGATTTACGGGACCATGAATTCGTCCGCCACCAGATGGCTGGCCGGCCTTATCCGGTCACGTTTGCCGACGGTACGATGATCGTGCCGGATGGGCGGCTCGATACCGATGACGGCGGCGCCATCCGCAATGCCGCACTTGCCGGCGCCGGCATCGCGCATCTGATGCGGTTTGCCGTGCAGGACGATCTCGACACGGGTCGCCTGGTCCGCATCCTGCCCGAGGTGGCGATGCCGACCATGCCGGTGCACATAGTCCATGCGTACGGGCGACAGCTGCCGGTCCGGGCGCGGCTGTTCGTCGATTTCCTTGCAGGCCAAATGGCTGCGCTGACGCGATAGGGCAGACGCATGGTCTATGACGCAAACACCCAGCTTTTGGCAGAGACCAACCGTGCCGGCCGTTTGCGCAAGCGAACCACCCTTACCCGAAGCTAGAACGTGATCTTCACTGAATCGGCGCTGCGGTTGGCCGCGCCGTGGTGGACGGCCTCGATGTTGTTGCCGTCGGGGTCGAGCAGGAAGGCGGCGTAATAGCCGGGATGGTAGGATCGTTCGCCGGGCGCGCCATTGTCGGTGCCGCCGCCGTCGAGGCCGGCCCTGTAGAATGCGTCGACCATGGCGCGGTCATTTGCCTGGAAGGCCAGGTGATGGCGGCCGGTCAGCTTTCCCAGGGCCGCCGGGCTGTCGGGGCTGGAAATGAACAGCTCGTCGGCCCAGAAATAATCATTGCCGGCGCCACCGATCGGTATGCCGAGCACGTTGAGAACCGCCTCGTAGAAACGACGGCTGGCCGCAATATCCCTGACCACCAGCTGGAGGTGGTCGATGAGACGGCCGCGATGAAGTTCCTGATTTGCCATGCTTGACAGCTCCTGATCGCCGGTTGGAAATCTAGCTTCGAATGGTGCGCGGTCAATCCAGAAAGCCGTGGAATGGCGCCATCGCGCTGACTGGATAAAAAATGCAACCGGATTGTCGGATTCAAGACATGTCCGACGTCCTTCGGACGCAAGCGGCTCGGCGAAGCTCGAAAAAGTCGTGCTGTACCAACGCTTCCGGCATGGGAGAAAAGTGAAATGAGCCTTCCCTATCGTTGGGTTATCGTCGCGGCTGGCGCGCTGATGACCTGTGTCGCCCTCGGGGCGATGTTCTCGCTGGCGATCTTTCTCGAACCGATGGCGCTCGACACACAATGGTCGCGCGCCGGCATATCGAGTGCGATGACGCTGAACTTCCTGGTAATGGGCCTCGGCGGCTTCGCCTGGGGCGCCATTTACGACCGCTTTGGCGCCCGCATCGTCGTCATGACCGGCGCCGTGCTGCTTGGCCTGGCGCTGGTCCTGGCCAGCCGCACCGGTTCGCTGCTCGTTTTCCAGTTGGCCTATGGCGTGCTCGTCGGCCTCGCGGCAAGCGCCTTCTTCGCGCCGATGATCGCGCTCACCTCCGCCTGGTTCGACACGAACCGCAGCCTCGCCGTCTCGCTGGTCTCGGCCGGCATGGGCGTGGCGCCGATGACCATCTCGCCCTTCGCCCGCTGGCTGATTTCGGCCTACGACTGGCGCACCGCGATGTTCGACATCGGCATAACCGCGTGGGTGCTGCTACTGCCGGCCGCGCTTCTGGTGCGCCAGCCGCCCAAGCCAGCTGCCGACGGCGCTGCCCCAAGCGTTGCGGCCGAGGGTGCCGGCATGACGGTTCCGCAGGCGCTGCGCTCGCCGCAATTCATCGTGTTGGGACTGACCTTCTTTGCCTGCTGCGCGGCGCATTCCGGGCCGATCTTCCACATGGTGAGCTATGCGATGCTGTGCGGCATAGCGCCGATGGCGGCGGTCAGCATCTACAGTATCGAGGGCCTGGCAGGGCTGGGTGGCCGGCTGCTTTACGGCGTGCTTGCCGATCGGCTGGGCGTCAAGCCGGTGCTGATCACCGGGCTGGCCATACAGGCCGTGGTCATCGCAGCCTATCTTGCGGTCAGCGAGCTTGGTCAATTCTACACGCTCGCCGTCATCTTCGGCGCCACCTATGGCGGCGTCATGCCGCTCTATGCGGTGCTGGCGCGCGAATATTTCGGCCAGCGCATCCTCGGTACGGTGTTCGGTGCCGTAACCATGCTGTCCAGCCTCGGCATGGCTTTCGGCCCGCTCGCCGGCGGTATGGTGTTCGATGCCTATGCCAGCTATTCTTGGCTGTTCATCGGCTCGGCCCTTGTCGGGCTTGGCGCGATGGCGATTGCGATCGCCTTCCCGCCGCTGCCGCGCAGGGAGTTGCAACCGGCTTAAAGCAGGATCGGCGGAAAAGGGCGGCCGCTTGGATGGCAAGCGGCCGCGATCCAAAAATAGCTGGCAGTGTTTGTTCGGCATTATGAAACGCGAATTGCTACGCCCGCAGAGGCACCACCTCGGCGCCGTCAAGCGTGTAGCGCGCATAGCGGAAATCGCGAATTCTCGCCAATCTGTCGCCGGCCCATTCCAGCAGGATAAAGTATTTTAGCCCTCCGGCCGAGTCGTCCGGATCAATCACAAGAATGGCTGGGTGCCGATCCACCAGGCCTGGAAGCAGCCGCCAATCGTGGATACCCGCGTAATTATGGAAGTACCGGCCCACTTTCGTGCGGCCACTCGCCCGGAGCCGGTTGACGAGGTCAAGCCGGACGTCCTCGGCCAGCATGTCGCGGATCGCATCGAAGTCGCGGGCGTTGAACCGCTCCACGTAGGCTGCCAGACGCGCCCGCTCGGGCTCGGCCAACACCGGCACAGGCCGATCGTCAGGCTCGCCGGAGACTTCGCGCAGGCGCAAACGGCCGCGATGCAGTGCGGCTTTCACCGCCGGAACGCTGCTGTCGATAATGTTGCCGATCTCTTCGATCGTATAGCCGAGCACATCCATGAGGATGACGCTGCTGCGCTGCGCCGCGGGCAGGCGCATGAAGGTCTGCAGGCTTGCGGCTGCAGTGTGCCGACCCTCGGCCGATATGCTGGGGTCAGGTATCGTGTCGATATCCTCGACGGCATGCGCGGCATCCACCCTGGCGCGACGGCGCAGGTGGTCGAGCGCTGCATTGTGCGCGATGCGAAACAGCCAGCCCTCGACATTGGCTATCGGCCCGGTCCCGGGGAACGCCTCAAGGGCCTTGACCGTAGCTTCCTGGACGACATCCTCGGCATCGATCACCGAACCGGTCATGCGGGCACAATAGCGGTGCAGTTTCGGCCGCAATTCGCCGAGCAGCCGATCAAATGGCTCCCGTCCTTCTGGGGTGCCGGTTGCGGATCCGGTCATCGCACAAGGATCAATTTCATGCGTATCTCCCAGGCAGGCGCCCGTCATCGGGCGCAGCGTCTTATAGACGCTCGACGATGGCAAAAGGATTCGGTCGAAAAAACTTTCTCTTGCTGGAATCCTTTGATGGTTCCTACGCGTCTCTGGATCACGGGCCCGTAACCTGGCGGGCCCTTTGTTCAAGCCGGAGGCGCCATAGTCATGAGCAAGCAAAGTGCGGGATCAACGAAGGTCTGGGTTCTCGCCCTCACGTCGATAGGCTCCTTGATGGTCGTTCTCGATGCGATGGTTGTGGCGACGGCATTGAGCACGATGCGGGTCGAGCTCGATGCCTCGCTGGAGACGCTGCAATGGACGATGAACGCCTATAATTTGAGTTTTGCCGTCCTGCTCATGACCGGGGCTGCGCTCGGTGACCGGTTCGGCCGCCGCCGTACGCTCGTTGCCGGGTTGGCGCTGTTCGTCGCAGCGTCGGTTGCCTGCGCGCTCGCTGGCAATGCCGGATTGCTGATTGCGGCCCGTGCGGTCCAGGGCGCAGGTGCCGCAATGGTCATGCCGCTGGCAATGGCGCTGCTGAGCGTCGCTTTTCCTCCGGAGGAACGAGGCAAGGCGCTGGGTATCTTCAGCAGCATCACCGGCCTGGCCCTGATCATCGGCCCGATGGCGGGCGGTGCGATTTCCGAAGGCCTCTCCTGGCACTGGATCTTCTGGCTCAATGTCCCGGTCGGCATCGTTCTCATCCCGCTGGTGCTGCGTCGGATTCCGGAGAGTCACGGGCCGGGCACGGTTATCGATGTCCTCGGCGTCGTGCTGGTAACTGCGGCGGCATTCGGAGTGGTCTGGGGCCTCATGCGCGGCAACATCGTGGGCTGGAGCAGCTCTGAAGTGCTGACGGCGCTGACGGCCGGGCTGCTTTTCGCCATCGTGTTCGTCCTTTGGCAGCTGCGTACCCGTGAGCCCATGCTGCCTTTGCGGTTCTTTCGGGCGCACGCGTTCTCCTCGGGCGTAGGGGCGAACTTCCTGCTTTGCGCCGCCATGTACGGCCTCGTATTCCTGTTGCCGCAGTTTCTGCAGTTTGCCCAGAGCCGTGGGCCGTTCGGCGCCGGCATGGGATTGCTGCCCTGGACCGCGACGCTTTTCGTGGTCGCACCGATCTCCGGCAGCCTGATCAACCGCGTCGGCGAGCGCTGGCTTGTGGTGGCCGGACTGATTGTGCAAGCGGCTGGAATGGCCTGGCTGGCGCAGATCGCCGCACCTGATCTGCCCTATATCCAGCTAGTCGCCCCACTGATCATTACCGGTGCCGGCGTGTCGATGGCCATGCCTGCCGCGCAGAACGCGGTTCTCAATGCGGTCGCCCGGCCGGAGGTCGGCAAGGCTGCCGGCACGTTCAACACATTCCGCTTTCTCGGTGGCGTATCCGGGATCGCGATCGCCGGTGCGGTGTTCGCCGGCACTGGAAGCTTCTCGTCCACCGACGCGTTCAGCGATGGCTTCACCTCGGCAATCGACGTCTCCGCTCTGCTCTCGCTCGCCGGTGCGCTCGTCGGAATGGGGCTCCCGGAGCGTCGCACAGTGGCGCTCGCGAATGCCAACAAGGAGGCGTAACTCGGGAGTGGGAAGCTCGCGCTTGCTCCCACTGTTGTCGCGCTAACAGCAGCCGCGCCAGCGCAGAAAAAAGGTCGCGGAGCGTCGGTCGCCGGCCGGTCCTGTGGGGTTAATCTGTGTCCAGACCCCGATTTTGCGTCCGTGATGGCGGCGAACATGCTGCACCGCAGCACCCTGCCGCCGATATCGGCGGGCCAAGGCAGCGCGAGAAAATCGTCAAAAGTGGACAATTCAGGCTGCTTTCTGCTGTTCTTTAGCCTTTATTAGCTGCGCCTCACGTTCCTGTTTCAAATGTGTCAACTTTTTGTGTTGCGTTGCACAATGGTGGCCCTATTCTGCCTGAGGGGGGCGCTTCCGATTGGAATGCGCCGTGAACGACGCCGCTATATTGACCGATTGGCAGTTTCGCCGTCCCGCCGGCGTATGCCGCTAATGGGAAATGCGCGCGACACCCAATTGGACGCGCTGAGGGCCATCGCCGTGACGATGGTGCTGTACTCCCATTTCTTCGCGGCCGGTGGGTCTTCGTTCTGGGGCCATATCGGCGTGCGCCTGTTCTTCGTGCTGAGCGGCTTTCTGATCACCCGCCTGCTGCTCGAAGCCCGCTCGGCCGCCGAATTCGAAACCGGACCGGCGCTGAAATCCTTCTATATCAGGCGGGCGCTGCGAATATTCCCGCCCTATTTCGCCGTGCTGGGTTTCGTCTGGCTGGTGGACCTGGAGCAGTCCAGAGGATCGCTGGCCTGGCATGCCCTCTATCTGTCGAATTTCTGGTACGCGGCGCAGAATGAATGGACGCCCTGGCTGCTCTGCCATTTCTGGAGCCTGAGCATCGAGGAGCAGTTCTACATCGCCTGGCCGCTGATCGTCCTGCTGGCGCCGCGCCGGCGCCTCGAAGCGATCTGCGTCGGCGTTATCGTGCTGTCGCTGGCCTATCGCTTTTACTGGCCGATCGCTGGAACGCCTAGCCTGGCGCGCGACCTGCTGCCGCCGGCGTCGATGGATGCATTGGCGTCAGGCGCGCTGCTTGCCGCTTACCGGTCAAGAGTTGCTGGCTTGCCGCAATGGCTTCGAGGTAGCTGGCCGGGGCTCGCCGCGGCGTTTTTCGTTCTGCAGTGGTTTGCGCCGGCGCCGGCAAATCCGGTGCAGGAATGGGGCCTCTGGCTGCTGTTGCAGATCCTGCCTGTCGCCCCTCTGGTGGTCATCGTTGCAAGCTGTTCGACGGGCATTGGCGGTCGCGTCGGAAAACTTCTCGAACTGCCGCCGCTGCTTGGCCTTGGCCGCATAAGCTACGGCGTCTATCTCTACCATCCCATAGTGCTGGCTCTGGTTGTCAAGTCGCAGCCCTGGATCCCGCTCAACGTCTCGGAGCAAGGGCCGGGGCGGTTCCTGGTCGCGGGAACTGCGACGCTCATGCTGGCTTCGGTTTCGTGGCTGCTTTTCGAAAAGCCGCTCAACAGCCTCAAGCGCCACTTCCCCTATGTTGCTGGAAAAGGCCGCGGCGCCATCTCGGCAGGCATGGACGTGGGCAATGCCGGATGGATCGCGGCCGGAGCATATCCGGGCAGGCCGCTTGATGGTGGCACGTCACCCTTGCCGCGCAAGCTGCACCGAACCGATCGGAGCTGATCATGGCTGCTGCTCCCTTGGTTTCCGTTCTGCTGCCGATCTACAATGCGGGACCTTATCTCGCCGCTGCGCTGGGCAGCGTCCTGCGCCAGGATTACGAGCGTCTGGAGGTCATCGCCATCGATGACGGCTCGACCGACAACTCGCTGCAGATCCTGCAGAAATACCGCCAGGCCGACAATCGCATCTCGATCATCTCACGCGAAAACCGTGGCCTGATCGCAACTTTGAACGAAGGCCTGGCCGTGGCGCGCGGCGATCTGGTCGCCAGGATGGACGCCGACGACATCGCCTATCCCCAGCGCCTGTCGCGGCAGGTCGCGCTGTTCAACCAGCAGCCTGACCTGGCTCTATGCGGCGCGGGTTTCGATACCTTGCTCGGCAACCGCATCGTCAGGGGTTCGCCCGATCCGATATTCCAGGACAATATCCTGCGAATACTGTCGATGTTCTTCACGATCTTCATGCATTCCACGGTCGTCTACAACAGGAAGGTCATAGAAGAAGATGTTCTATATTACGATACCAGATACAAGCATGCCGAGGATTTCGACCTGTTCAGGCGGCTGACCGACCGCTACCCGGCGGCCATGATCCCCGAAAGCCTGATCGCCTATCGTATCCATGACGACAGCGTGACCAACAGGCACAAGCGCGAAATGCGCAGGACCCATTTGAAGATCGTCGCCGAGAACCTCGAGCGCGAAGGGCTCGCACAAGAGACGCAGGGCCTCCGCGACATCGGTGAGGTCCTGTCGATGGACACGGTTCGCCGTGCCGCCGAATGGATCCTTGCGCTGGAAGAAAGGATTTCCGCACTGCCGGCCGAGACGAGGCCGAGCTACCAGGCCGGCACGCTGAACCTGTTCTATTTCCTCTACCAGCTGATATCGGGGGAAAGGCAGCCGCTGCTGATGCACGAATTCCTGACGCGGACGGCGAAATGGAAACTCATCCGGCGGCGCGAGCAGTACGTGTTTCGCACCGGTGCCTTCGCGCCGCGCTTCAGTCTCGCCTCGATGTCGGTCACCAGGCAGGTGGATGCCTTGTCGCGGTATCTGCAGTCCGTGCCGGCCGCGGCGGTTTTGCCTTCGAACCAGTTGAGCTAGCAGCGCATGTTCGTCAAATCCCATCAGCTCCAGCAGCGCGGCCGCTCGACGGTGCCGGCGGCCATGTCGCCCCGGCCGCAGCACGGGCCGGCACCGGAGGTCAGCTTCATTGTCTGCACACGCGACCGCGTCAACGTGCTCGAGCCTTGCATAAAGTCGATCCAGGCCGCGTGCCGCGCCTACGCCGCCTTCTCTGCCGAACTGGTGGTTGTCGACAATGGCTCGACCGACTGCACAGCAGAGCGGCTGGCCGGCATAGCCGAACTTTCTGACATTCCGTTCACGGCCATTCGCGAGCCGCGACCCGGATTGGCGGCCGCGCGCAACGCCGGGCTGGAGCGCGCGCGGGGCCGCGTGCTGGTCTTCGTCGACGATGATTGCGCTGTCCACAAGGATTATTTGCGCGATCTGCAGCGGCACTATGCGGCCGGCGAACGGGTCATCCGCGGTGGGCGGGTCGAGATCGGCGACCCCCGCGACCTGCCGTTCACCATAAAGCGGTCGCCGGTGCGCGCGCGGCTTACCCCAGACGTCCATCCCGGCGGCTTCGTGCTTGGCTGCAACATGACGATGCACCGCGATGTTGCCACCCGCATCGGCCGTTTCGACGAACGGTTCGGCGCCGGCGGCCCGCTGCGCTCCGCAGAGGATACGGACTATCTAGTGCGGGCGGTGCTACTTGGGATCCCGGTCGAATACGTGCCCGACATGACCATCTATCACCATCACGGCCGGCGCGACCGCAAGGCCATCGAGAAGCTGCACCGCGACTACAGCATGGGCAATGGCGGGCTTTGCCTGAAACATATCCGCCACGCGCCGTGGCTGCTTCGCCATTGCTACTGGTCGATGAGGGCGGCCTTGCGCGAACTGGTGAAAGGCCCTCTGTTCGACCGTGAACTCAAGCTGTCGCACTGGCCGATCGTCGGCATGAATTTGCTCGGCGCGGCCAAGTTCGCGGTGCTTTTGCTGGCGAAATCGCCGCAGCCGGCGCAAATGCGACAGGAGCAACAGGCAAATGCCGAGGCAAGGTGATCGGCCATCATGCGACTGATGCCGCCCAGCCTGCCGATGCTGCGCCGCGCGCTGGGGAGAAAGCAGTTGCGCCTGCTTCCGGCCGTGGTGGTGCTCGGGCTGCTCAGCGCCGCGCTTGAAGGGTTTGGCATCGGCCTGATCATCCCGTTGCTGAACATAATCATGGGGCAAGGGCAGACCGGCATGGCTGGCTTCTCCGCCGTCTTCCAGCATGTCGGATCGAGCTTGAGCGAGCGCGACCGGCTGATCGTCATTTCGGTCGCCATCCTCGGCTCGATCGTGCTGAAGAACCTGTTCGCCTACGCCAATACGCTGCTGACCACCTTCATCTATGGCAAGGCCAGTCATTCGATCCGCAGCGCGCTGTCGGAGCGGCTGCTGCGGGTGGGCTACCCGTTCTTTCTGCAGCAAAGCCCCGGACGGCTGCTCAACATCATCTCCAACGAATCCTGGCGGGCCTCGGATGCCATCCAGATCACGTTGGGGGCAATCGTCAATGCATCGGCCGCAATCATCCTATTGGCCTTCCTGCTGCTTCTGTCGTGGCAAATGACGCTGCTGGTCACGCTGGGGCTGGCCCTCGTCCAGGTCGCGCACGCCATGCTGTCGGCCAATCTGAAGGCGCCGAGCCGCAGCGTCGCCTCCCGCAACAGCCAGCTCGCATCGCAGATGCTGCATCTGGTGCATGCCGGGCGGCTGATCCGCATTTTTGGCCAGGAGCAACGCGAGAAGGCGGCATTCGACCAGGCATCGGATGCGGTGCGCCGGGCGGCGTTCGTGCTTTTGACGCGTCAGGGAGCTTTGCCGCCGCTGACCGAGGTTCTGCACGCCATGCTGTTCCTGGCGGTGGTGATCGGCGCCTGGTTCGCCAATGTTTCCTTCCCGCTGATCGTCGCCTTCGTCATCCTGCTCTACAGGCTGCAGCCCTATATGCGGTCGCTGCAAATGGCCTGGAGCCAGCTGCAAGGCCTGAGCGGATCGCTTGAAGAGGTGACGTGGATGCTGGACCCATCCGGCAAGCCCGCGCCGCCGCAAGGCAGCGCAGCGTTCCCTGGGCTCAGCCAAGGCATCAAGTTCGAGGACGTCACCTTTACCTATTCTGGTTCGGAACAGCGCGCGGTGGTGCTGCATGCGGCGAGCTTCGACCTCCGCAGCGGCCGCTCGACCGCGCTGATCGGCCGGTCGGGCGCCGGTAAGACGACGATCGTCAATCTTTTGTGCCGCTTCGTCGAACCGGATAGCGGCAGGATTCTCGTTGATGGATCGCCTCTGGACCATATTGACCCCGGCCAATGGCGAAAACATATCGCGCTTGCCAGCCAGGAGCTGGAGCTGGTCGACGGCACGATTTTCGAGAACATAATCTATGGCCAGGACACCGCCTCGGCCA
This sequence comes from Mesorhizobium sp. M0296, assembly GCF_040321675.1. NCBI lineage: Bacteria > Pseudomonadati > Pseudomonadota > Alphaproteobacteria > Hyphomicrobiales > Phyllobacteriaceae > Mesorhizobium > Mesorhizobium sp. M0296. The sequence goes on along the minus strand of NZ_JAMYRZ010000041.1, from coordinate 32,714 downwards.
ACGACGCCGAGCGCGCCGCAAGGCTGGCCGAAGCGCATGACTTCATCGAGCAACTGCCGCAGGGTTATTGGACGGTCGTCGGCTATCGTGGCGTCAATCTCTCGGCGGGACAGCGGCAGCGGATCGCGCTGGCCAGGGCCCTGGTGCGCGATCCCGACATCCTCATCCTCGACGAAGCCACCAATGCGGTGGACGGCCTGTCGGAAGCGGCAATCGTCGAGACGCTCAAGTCGCGCGCCGGCCGCCGCACCACCATTGTCATCAGCCATCATCGCAGCACCATCTCGTTCTGCGACGACGTCGTGATCCTGAGCCACGGCCGCGTGAAAAAGCAGGCGCCGTTCGCCGCACTTGCGACGCTCAGCATGGACGAGCTTTACCAGCACGAGGCGCTGGAAGGCTGAGGGCGACCCCGCTGCGTGCGCGCTGGGAGGTCGTCTCGGATGTCAATTCAGGTCAAGCATCTCAGGGGCGAGGAAGACCTCCGCCATACGTCTCTACGGGATTTCTGGGATGATGAGTGATCCCGAGCTTACCCGCTTTCCATCTGGAGCGTACAGAACCAAGGGTCCGCCTGCCAAATCCAGCAATGGCAGGCGGACCCTAATCAGCGCATGAAGGGACTGATTCTGCGCCGATGTCTCCTCGAGGAGGTGACGCCATCAACTGAAGACGGGCGCAGTTGTTCCCGACGCCGGCCCTACACAAGACCATTGCGCAGGCAGGTCAGACTTAGGTCCCTGTAAACGCGCATCGCTGGCTGGAGTGAACATCGGATCGGTTCGGTGGTAGCGAAACTCCGGCCGGAGATAGATGCAGCCATTGGGTTCCGGGGCATGACCGGCTCGGCGCTGATCATGGGCGGCGATCGATCCCCGCACGACTGATGCCGAGGGAATACGCATCCACCGGCGCCAGTGAAGTTGTCCAAGCGGTACGCAGCGGTCGTCAAGCTGTTGCTAATATGCAGCACAGGCAGCGCTCTATGAACGGCGTCGCTTGGAACCGCTACCTCCGATCAACCGTTAGTGTCACAATGACAAACCAAAAAGTGAGGCTGATGATGGACCCGCTGCAAAACAACACGTTGGAGATCTGGTGTCTTGCGGCCGTTCCGCTGTCACTACTCCTTACGGTGTTATTAGCCGGATTTATCCTTTAGCCGGACCCAACGAGGCCGGCTGCGGACCGGGGCCTGGAAGATGAAAATGCCGGCTATTTAGGCACGCTAGGCGTCGCGGACACCCCGTAGCACCAGGCCGTGGCAGCCTTTCCAACATTGCCATCATAATCGGCACTTTCGACCGGTCCGGTCCGCGGCGATTGCTCGCAGGCCCGTTGCGAGGGCGAGCATGCGAGCTCGTACGTTTTTTACACAATCTCTGATTGGTGGACTCGCCCGCCGCCATCGACGTTAATTTTGCGTTAGCGACAGGAGGGGGGAGATCGCTAAAGGGAGGAAGAAAATGAAAGAAAACTACGATCTGACGATCGACTACGACGACGAACCTTACGACAACAAGCCTTACGATCTAGCCACATTCGCAAGGAAGCACGGGCTCAACATTCGAGCCGCCGAGCTTCTTCTTTTCGCCAAAGGCCCGTCTCGAGCGGCCTGCGATGCCGCGGCGAGGGCTTTTCTCGCGGCAGTCGCCGCACAAGCTATGAGACAATCGGCGCGGTAAGTCTCACAAACCATTGCTGGCACGGCCTGCCGTGTCAGCAACCCGACGCACAGCGCTGGAAATTCCAGGCCGTTTCCAACAAGATGCCTGAGCATCCGGGAACGGCCTGAAATGTGCAATCTCTACAACATCACGACCAGCCAGGAGGCCATCCGTCAGTGGACCCGCGCCTTGCGCGACATCCTCGGCAATCTCGAACCCTCCATCGACATCTATCCCAACCAGCCCGGCCCGGTGGTGCGCAATGCGCCGGACGGCGAACGCGAATTGGCCAATCTGCTGTGGGGCATGCCGACGCCACTGGAGCGGGTGAAGGGCAAGGCCGACTATGGCACCACCAATATCCGCAATCCGCAATACGGCCATTGGCAGCAATATCTCGGCATTGAGAACCGCTGCGTGGTGCCCGTCACCAGCTTTGCCGAGCCCAGCCCGACGCCCGGCGACAAGGACCCCGAGACCGGCATTCAGCGCAACTACTGGTTTGCACTCGGCGAGGACCGCCCGCTATTCTTCTTTGCCGGCCTGTGGACGCGCTGGCATGGCCTTCGCAAGGTCAAGGACGGCCCCGCCGATCACCAGGTCTATGGCTTCATGACGACCCAGCCCAACACGCTGATCGCGCCGATCCACGAAAAGGCAATGCCGGTGATCCTGACCACGCCGGAAGAAACCGAGACCTGGCTGACGGCGCCATGGTCCGAGGCAAGGCACCTGCAGCGCACGGCGCCCGATGACGCGCTGGTGATCGTCGAAAAACCGGCGACACAGATCAAGTTTCCGCAGCAGGCGCCGGCGCAAGGCTCGTTGTTTTAGCGCTTGAATTTCTGCAGCACCCAGATGTAGCCTTTGGGCGGATGATCCTGGTCGATGAACTGCGTCTTCACCGTCGTGTCCTTGCGGCTGCATCGCCTGCACCTGAACCTGATCGCTTCCAGCGGCTTGTTCCAGCCCACCACCTGGGCCACGTCATTCGCCCTGAAGCGTCCGACATGGTAGCAATGGCCGCACTCCACGATGAGCAGCATGTTGGCCTTGGCGGCACGCCCGACGCTGTCCATCGGCCCGGCCATGGCTCATTTCCGGGTCGAGTAATCCTCGGGCAGCGGAAGCAGGCCAAGCTCCGCCATCCGGTAATCGGGCTCCTTCTCCGCGACGCTGGCCAGCACCTCGTGCAATTTCTCGACAAGCCCGCAAAGCTGCCAGAACAGCTCGCCATGCGCCTTCAGATGCAGCTGCGACGACAGCACCGTCCGGCGCAGGCTCAAAGTGTCCCTGATGATCGCCTCCGCATCCCTCGCCGACAGCCTGTCAAACCGGCTTTTTCGTCTGCCCATCGCGGCTCTCCTCGATTTGTGAGCAACCGCCCCGCCTGCTGACAAATAGGAAGGCATTCCTCGCAGAGTCAATTCGCTCTTGACATTTTTGTTCCCGTTTTGTTCAATTTCGACAGGAGCGCTGGAGGCACCGCCAAGGACCACATCGTGACGCTGGACAGCCGCCAGGAGGCTGCCCTCCGGCGCGGCTGCCTGGGAAGCGACAGCACGCCCCTCAATGCCTCTTGAAATACTGCACCTCGCGTTCGTGCTTCTCGGCGGCCTCGCGGGTATCGAAGGTGCCGAGATTGCGGCGCTTGCCGGTCTTTTCGTCCTTCTTGCGCGAATAGAGGCGGTATTTTCCGTCCTTGAGTTTTCTGATCATCTGTCACTCCCCGAGCCGCTGCTTCCCCTTAAGGTTGCGCGCGGCTTGTTCGATAGCCGCCCTGTCGTTTCCCAGCCTGTCGATCAGCTCCTGCGCCTGTTCGCCCGATATGCCGGTGCGCACCGCCAGGGCCTCCACCGTCAAAACGTCGGAGCTCGCGACCTCGCGGGTTTCCGGCAGGGCATCGCCTGCCGTCAGTGGCAGGGCTGCCTCCCTGTCGATCTCGGCCTCGGCCTGGTGCCAGTGCCGCTCGGGATCGCCATGGATCCCGCCTTCGCGTTCCCAGATCTGGTATGCGCGCTCACGAATCTTGTCTTCCCGGTCGTCGCCCATGTTGATTTCTCCTTTGGGTATCGGATGAACGCCGCGCCAACCCGAACGATCCAAGAAATCTGCGTGATCGTTGGGTGGGGTCGCACAAGGCGCCATGCACTGCGGCCGCCAGCCACCCCCCCGGCCTGCCTACTCGCACTGCCTGCGCGGCCCGCCGGAATATGGCTGATAGCTGTTGTCCTCCGGTCGATATGACCGGTAGCGGCCGAAGCAGTATTGCACGTGATCGGATGAGAGCTCGGCGTCGCCGGGTTCATCCGATGGCGCGAAGCCCTCCACCGACGACGTATCGCTCGCCTCGAAATAGCTGCCGTCATCGGCGGCGCCGAGATAGGGTGAGATGCAGGGGCGCTGTTGTCCGCTGTAGGACGTGTAGCGGTTGTCGTCTGGCCTGTAGGAGCGGTAGCGGCTTGCGCACCATTCGACATGGGCGGCGGGCAGCGTCTGCTGCTCTTCTACCGCCGGTTTGATGGAGCCGGTGGCGGTGGTGTCGGGTGTCGAAGCTGCGGCCGTGTCGGAGGGTTTCGAGGTGCGATCAACTTCCGAGGTGCGAACGGGGACCGGGCGGGCGGGGAGGCGCTCCAGGCGCTGCGAAGCCGGGTTCACCGGGCGCGGGTCCCTGGTCCACAGTTCGGCGACGCTGGAGACGGGGGCGGCCGGCCGTACCGGCTTGGCTATCAGAAGCCAGGTGGCGAAGGCCAGGCCGCTGGCGAATACGGCGAGCGTCAGGACAAAGCCGCCAAAGATTGCGAACAAGGCTTTCATGCCGCGCTCCTTCGCCTCCCGGTTAAGGAAATGCGGGGGCGGGGAATCCGGTTCCAGGGAAAGCGCGGGGCGGGGGTCTTAGGCGGCTTTCAGTGCAGGCCGAATTCGCGCAGCAGTTCTTCGCGGTAGCGTACGAAGCGGCTTTCGCTGCGCTCGCGCGGGCGGGGCAGGTCGATGTCGATCAGGCGCGCCGCGCCGCCTTTCTCCTTGGGCAGGATCAGCACCCGGTCGGCAAGGTAGATCGCTTCCTCGAGGTCGTGCGTCACCATCACCATGGTGACGTTCTCCTCGCTCCAGATGCGCGCCAGTTCCTCCTGCATGCCGATCTTGGTCATGGCGTCGAGCGCGCCCAGCGGCTCGTCGAGCAGCAGGATTTCGGGCTGCACGGTCAGCGCGCGGGCGATGCCGACGCGCTGCGCCATGCCGCCCGACAGCTGCCGGGGAAACGCATCGCTGAATTCGGCGAGGCCGACGAGCGCGATATAGAAGCGCGCCCGTTCCTCGGCCTCGGCCTTCGGCACGCCGCGCACTTCGAGGCCGAAGGCGACATTGCCGAGGACGGTCAGCCAGGGCAGCAGGCGCGGTTCCTGGAAAATCACCGCGCGCTCGGCACCGACGCCGTGCACCGGCTTGCCGTCGATGGCGACGCCGCCGCTGTCGGCGGCCTCCAGCCCGGCTAGGATGCGCAGCAGCGTGGTCTTGCCCGATCCGCTGGCGCCGACGATGACAAGGCATTCACCCGAGCGGATGTCGAGGTTGAGGGTCCTCAACACGGCGAGCGAGCGCCCACTGATGCTGAACGATTTGGACAGGTCGCGTATGCTGACCTGACCGCCGCTTGTGCTGCTCATCGCGCGCGTCTCCCAACTGGTTGGTCGGTTGCTTTTGTCAGTTGGTCTTGGCTTCGCCCGGCCGGTAGAGGATGTCCGCTGCCTTCAGCTTACCCTTTGGCAGGCGGCCGTCGCGCTCGAGCACGCTGACCCAGAAGTCGATGTCGCGGTCCGTCGCCTTGGCGCCCTGGCGCAGGCCGAAGCCGGTCCAATAACGCGCCAGCTCGCCGTTTTCGCCGCGCTTGTCGAGGATGTTTGCCAGCACCTTGCGCGCTTCGTCGGGGTTCTGCAGCGACCAGTCGGAGGCGCGCGCCGATTGTTCGACGAAATTGCGGGCGGCGTCGGGATGCGCGGCGATGAAGTCGCGCCTGAGCACGACGAAGCCGCCGGCCAGCTCGCCCAGCACGTCGGTGTCGTTGAACACGCCACGCACACCGCCATTGTCGACCAGCGCCCCGGCAAATGTCGCCTGCCAATAGCCCAGCGCCGCGATGTCGACCTGGCGGGAGCGCAAGGTCTGCTCGAGCTGCGGTCCGGGCACGACGACGAGATTGGCGGCATCCGGCGGCAGGCCGACGCTGTGCAGCGCCTCGCGCACGGTGTAGTCGAGATGGGCGCCGAGCGTGTTGACGGCGATGGTCTTGCCGGCGATGTCGGCGATCGATTTGATCGGGCTGTCGTCCAGCACGTAGAAGACGCTGCGCACCTTGCTGTTGATGCCGTTGCTCGGATAGGCGGCGACGAAGTCGTTGCCGCCGGAGATCGAATTGATCACGGCGGCGGTTGCGGCCGAGCCGATATCGACGCTGCCGGAGGCCAGCGCAAACAATGATTCCGGGCCGCCGCCGGAATAGCCGACATTCTCGACCTCGATACCGAGGCCTTTGAAATAGCCGAGCTCGGCGGCCAACTCATGCGGAGAGATGCTGCCACGGCTGGCGAGTGAGCGGAACTTGACGGGTGCCGCTTCGGCAAAGGCGAAGCGCGGCAGGCCGGCGGTGAGAAGGCCGGCGGCGAAGGGCGCGCCGGCAAGCAGGGAACGGCGGGAGATTTTCATGGTCCGGGTCTTTCCTGATTTGAGTTCTGGCCTGGTTGAGATTGGTAAGGGCGAGTGGTCAGTCGACGGCATTGCTCCAGCGGCAGAGCCGGCGCTGCAGGCTGACCAGCGCCTGGTTTGCAATCAGGCCGAGGCCGGCGAGGATGACGATTGCCGCAAACATCAGCGGGATCTGGAAATTGTATTGCGCGTTCATCACCTGGAAGCCGATGCCCTTGTTGGCGCCGATCATTTCGGAAGCGATCAACAGCAGCAGCGCCGTGGTGGCGCTGAGCCTAAGCCCAACGAAGATCGACGGCACGGCGCCGGGCAGCACGACGCGACGGAAGACGGTGAGCTGCCTGGCGCCATAGACGCGGGCCATCTCCAGCAGTTTCGGATCGACCTGCTTGACGCCGCCGATGGTGTTGAGCAGCAACGGGAACAGCGTCGCCCAGAAGATGACGAACACCTTGGAGGCTTCGCCGAGCCCAAGCAACAGGATGAAGACGGGATAGAGCGCCAGCGCCGAGGTCTGGCGGAAGACCTGCAGGATGGGATCGAGCGCGGTCTCGACCGTGCGCACCTGACCCATGAACAGGCCAAGCGGGATGGCGACCAGCACTGCGGCCGCGAAAGCGAGACCGGCGCGCTGCAGGCTGATGGCGATGTCGCCGAGCAGAGTGCCGCCGACCAGCCCCTTCCAAAGTGCTGCGACAATCATGTCGATCGGCGGCAGCACGGCCGCGTTGACCCAGCCCGCGCTGCTCGACACTTGCCAGATTGCGAGGAAAGCGATGAGGACGCCGTAGCGCGACAGGAAGCGGATGCCCGCCCGGCCACCGAGGCGCAGGAAGTCCGTGCCGAGGCTTGTCGTGCTGTCAGGCGTGCCGAGGCTGGCGGCCTGTTCGATGTGCTGCAAGGTCATCGTGTTGCCTCCTGCTTGGAAAATATCGGGCTTCTCGGGATTATTCGGCGGCCAGCACCGCCGAGCGGGCGGCGGTCCAGGGGTTTTCCGGCCGCCTGAGGCCGAGGTTCTCGCGCAGTGTCCTGCCTTCATAGGCGGTGCGGAACAGGCCGCGGCGCTGCAGTTCGGGGATCACGAGCTCGACGAAGTCGTCGAGCCCGCCGGGCAGCCAGGGCGGCAGGATGTTGAAGCCGTCGGCGGCTTCGTTGCCGAACCATTCCTCCAGCTGATCGGCGACCTGCGTGGCGCTGCCGATGACGGTATAATGGCCGCGGGCCGTTGCCACCCATTGGTAGAGCTGTCGGATGGTGAAGTTGTGCTCGTCGGCAATCTGGCGGATCAGCGCCTGGCGGCTCTTCATGCCTTCGGTCTCCTTGCTCGGCGGCAGCGGTCCATCGAGCGGATAGCCGGTGATGTCGAGCGTCTGGCCGGCCAGCCCGTTGAGCAGGGCGACGCCGTCTTCGGGCAGGATGAGATCGTTCAGTTGCTGGTACTTGGCGCGCGCTTCTTCTTCGGTGCGGCCGACGAAGGGTGCCACGCCCGGCATGATCAGCACCTGCTCGGGATCGCGGCCGACGGCCGTCACGCGCGCCTTGATATCGCGATAGAATTCCTGCGCCGACGCCAGGTTCTGATGGGCGGTGAAGATGACTTCCGCCGAGTGGGCGGCGAGCTTGCGACCGTCTTCCGATTGCCCCGCCTGCACCACGACCGGATGCCCCTGCACCGGGCGCGGCACGTTGAGCGGCCCTTTCACGCTGAAATGCGCGCCCTTGTGGTCGATGTCGTGGAGCTTGTCCTTGTCGTAGAAGCGCCCCGATTTCTTGTCGCGGATGAAGGCATCGTCCTCCCAGCTGTCCCACAGCGCCTTGACCGTCTCGACGTGCTCATGCGCGCGGGCATAGCGCTCGGCGTGGGCAGGCTGCGTCTCGCGATTGAAGTTGCGCGCGGTTTCGTCGCCGGCCGAGGTGACGACGTTCCAGCCGGCGCGGCCGTTCGACAGATGATCGAGCGAGGCGAATTTGCGGGCGAGCGTGTAGGGCTCCTCGTAGGTGGTCGAGGCGGTAGCGATGAAGCCGAGATGCGTGGTGAGCGGCGCCAGCGCTGCAAACAGCGTCACTGGCTCGAAGCCGGCGATCTTGGCATTGCCGCCTTCACGCGCGCCGAGGCCGACCGTCAGATTGTCGGCGAGGAAATAGGCGTCGAACAGGCCGCGCTCGGCGGTCAGGGCGAGCTGCTTGTGGAACTCGAAATTGGTGGCGCCGTCGGCCGGCGCCTCGGGGTGGCGCCAGGCGGCGATATGCTGTCCGCCGCCGGGCAGGAAAGCGCCCAGTTTGATTTGCCTGGATTTGGTGGATCTGGTCATCGCGGCGTGCTCCTGGACGGATCGGAAAGGGGATCTCGGGTCAGTGGTGCGTTCAGGCGGCAAGGCCGACGCCGTAGGGCACCCCGGTTACACGGCATGCCTCGGCGACCGCCTGCCGAGCGCGGGCGTGGATGGCTTCCGACATCAGCACGCCATTGGCAAAATCCTTGTCGGAGGCGTAGATCGCGGTCGGCACGGTCAGCGCCTCGAAGAAGCCGAACAGCGGCCGCAACTGGTGCTCGACGATCAGCGAATGGCGCTCGCCGCCGCCGGTCGCGGCGAGGATGACGGGCTTGCCCCTCAGCGATGACGGATCGAGCAGGTCGAAGAAGTGCTTAAAAAGCCCGGTATAGCTGCCTTTGAAAGTCGGCGAGCCGGCCACCAGGATGTCGGCGCCCAGCAGCCGTTCGACGATGTTGCGCGCCGCCGGGTCGAGGTCGCCGAGGCGCCTTGCCTGCGGCAGGGACGCGCCGAGATCCTCGATGTCGAAGACGGCCGAGGCCGCGCCGATGCTTTCGGCGGCCTGCCCGACAATGTGGCTGACGAACGCCTTGGTCTTCGAGGGCCGGGTCAAATTGCCCGACAGCCCCACCACGAGCTTTTTCGACATTCCTGGCTCCCTCTCAAGCGCTCTATTTTAGGATCTTGGGTCTAGCGATCTATGTTAAATCTAGAGAGTTTGTAGAATTAAGAGAGTGAGAAAATTTCAAAAGTAGCGCATTGGACGAACGGAGTTTGCGGCACATCGCCTGCAATTGGTTTATTCAATGCGCCGCAGCGCGCTGAAAACCCGCCACAGCGCCTTCAGCCGCGATGGCGCAGCGCGTCGGACAGAGCGCATGAAGCCGGCCGGATATATAAGGCAAGTCGCCCTCGGACGCTCCCGGCGCGACGTCGAGGAACTATGTCCCGATACCACAATCCTCGACGGCCTAGCGGTCCTCGGGGAGGATGCAAGCGAGGCACAGGCCACGGCGCTGGAGTGGCTCCGCAGCATGCAGTGAGTCAGGTCAATTTGATTCAAATCCGGCTGTGGATATTTGCTTTTGGCTAAATCGAGGCGGTCATCTTGCCGGCGGGCGGGCAACAGGGAGATGCCTATGACAAGCGACTTTGCCGCCGCACACCTGCACCTTGAACGAGCCTGCCACTATTTGAGCGGCGAGGACGAGACGAGCCGCACGGCTCGTGCGGCTCTGGATCTCCTGATCGATGCAATTGTCGCAGCGCAATACAAGCGGCCGGTGGGAGATGTTGTGGAGTTTCCAAGGCCGGCAAAGCTGGGGCAATCCGCAAGCGGGAACGGGTAGTCCAACTGGCGGCGTCCCTTGTCCTGCCGGATTTACATGAACCAGGTGGCCACCAGGCCGATCGTCGCCGAGAAGATGGCGGCGGTCGTTGCCCAACCGAGTATGTTGGTGCTGCGGCTGTTCACCTGCTCCCCCATGATCCTGCGGCTGTTCGTCATCAGCATGATGAGCAGCAGCAAGGGCGGTGTCGAGAAGCCCTGAACGATGCCGGACCAGACCAGCGCCTTCATCGGATTGAAGCCGAGAAAGTTCAGGCCAGCGGCGATCGCCGTAAAAAATCCGATGGCGAGGTAAAATTTGGGCGCCTCTCGAGCCCGGGCGTGCAGGCTGTTTTTCCAGCCGATGGCTTGTGCCACGTCATAGGCAGCGCCGGTGGTCATGACAGGAACCGCTAGGAAACCGACGCCGATCACACCTGCGGCGAACAGAACGCTTGCGGCCTGGCCGGCGAGCGGCCGCAGCGCCTCCGCGGCTTGCGCGGCCGTGTCGATATCGTGATGCCCCGCCTTGTAGAGCGTCGCCCCCGTCGACAGGATGATGAAATACATGATGAGATTTGAAAACATCATGCCGATGAGGATGTCCCGGCGCGAGCGGCGGAGTTCGCTGTCGGTAGCGCCCTTCCTTTGGCTGAGCGTTGTGCGCCCCTGGGCAATCTCCTCCTCCACCTCCTCATTGGACTGCCACGTATAGAGATAGGCGGACAGCGTCGTGCCGATGATGGCGACCAGGATCGACAGGAACTCGCGATTGAATTCGATCCTGGGGAGCAACGTCCCGCGCAGCACCGCCGCGGCGTCCGGCTTGGCCAGAATGGCGGCACCGACATAGGCGAGCAGCGCCAGCGCCAGCCAGCGAAAGATGTTGCGGATCAAAGTATAGGAGCCGAAAACCTGGAGGGCGAAGATGAGGGCGGCGACGAACAGCACGATCAGCGGAATGGGAAGCGGCACGAATATGTTGATCGCCGCCGCCATTCCACCAAGATCCGCCGCTGCCTCGATGGTGTTGCCGACGAGCACACCCAACAGCACCGACCAGAGCAGCCACCGCGGGTAGAAGTCCTTGATGACGTGGAACAATCCGCGCCCCGACACCTGGCCGAGCTTCGACGACAGGTAGACGACCGCGTACATCATCGGCAACGTCACCGGAGCCGTCCAGAGCAGGTCGGGTCCGAAACGGGCGCCGGCACTGGCATAGGTGCCTATAGCGGAACAATCGTCGTCGGCCGCCCCTGTTATCAGGCCGAGGCCGAGCGCTCGTCCTATGCCGCCCTTGCCCTCCTTCGGTGGGATGGAATGATCGGAACCGGCCTGCCTCATTGCGACCGGACCGGGTTGCGAACGAAAGACGCGGCCTGCCATGCAATAATGGTAAGGATCGGTCGCGGCGCTGGTCTCATTTTGCTTCCTTCAACAACTTGCCCAAACCCGGCGTGCCATGACTTGTTCCGCGACGACCGGACAGGGGTTTTGTCTCAGGCAAAAAAGTTCGGGTTGACCGCTTCCGAACGCGAAGCGACTATCCGTTCGAGGCGAAGATCGCAGGAGGAAATGCAATGGACGAGCCCGGTCAGTGGCGCCACATGTCGAGCGCGCCAAGGGACGGCAGCAGAATCCTTGTCACGGTTCGGCCGTCCGAACAGGGTCCGGCCGAGGTCGACATGGCTTACTGGGCCCGCGCCGATCAGTTCGGCAGCGAAGGCTGGCGCGCCTCCGACTCGTCTCCAGGACGCATCGTCGAATATGCCGAACCCGAACTGAAGTGCTGGATGCCGCTGCCGTCGGCCAATCTCAGCAAGGGATCGATGCCGAGCCCCTGGGAGGGCGAAGATGTGCCGCTGGTGGATGGCTCGGGGATATGAGCTAGCGGGAAGGGTCGTTTTGATCGCTGCCGGGACAGCGCCCCCCTCTGTCCTGCCGGACATCTCCCCCACAAGGGGGGAGATTGGCAGCTTCACTGTCGGCCCTCAGAACAGGAATGCGGCTGTAGCGGGGTTCGGGCCGGTGCGGCCGTCGGGCGAATCCATGCCCCGGATAAGCTCGAGGTCCTTCGCTTCCAACTCGAAATCGAAGACATCGAAATTGGCGGCGATGCGGTCCTGGTGGATCGACTTTGGAATGACGATCAGCCCTTCCTGAAGGTGCCACCTGACGATCGTCTGCGCCACCGACTTGCCGTGTTTCCTGGCGATGCTTTCAAGCGTCGGATCGCTCAACAGCCGGCCGCTGCCCAGTGGGCTCCAGCTCTCGATGCGGATGTTGTGCCTGTCGTGGAATTCACGTTTGTCACGCTGCTGGAAGCGGGGGTGGAGCTCGATCTGGTTGACGGTCGGCGTGACGCCGGTCTCGCCGATGATCCGTTCGAGGTGGTCCTGGTTGAAGTTCGAAACGCCGATCGACTTGATCCGGCCTGATTGCCTGAGTTCGATCAGCGTCTTCCAGGCCTCGACATATCTGTCCTGGCTGGGCACCGGCCAGTGGATCAGGAACAGGTCGATCTGTTCGATGCCGAGCTTGCTCATCGTCTCGTCGAAGGCGCGCAAGGCGGCGTCGCGCTGATGCGCGCCGTTGCGCAGTTTCGAGGTGATGAACAACTCGCTTCTCGGCACGCCGGCCGAGCGGATCGCCTGCCCGACACCTTCCTCGTTCTGATAGCCTTCGGCGGTGTCGATCAGCCTGTAGCCGGCCTCGATTCCCCAGCGCACCACCTTGGCGGTGATGGCTGGATCGACCTGCCACACGCCGAGGCCGATTTGCGGAATGGCGGAGCCGTCGTTCAATCTGATTTGTTCAGGTCTATTCAGGGTAATCTGTTCAGGCATGTTCAGGTCCTTCTGCATCGTTCCGCCCGGCGCAGGCTCTATCTAGTCTGAATGGCCGCCAAAGCCAGTCGATATCAGGAGAATGTGAGGAGACGGACGTGAAGCGCTGATCCTCCGCTTCGGGCCGACAGCTCTCTGTGACCCACGGACTCCAGGGAACTCTATACAGGACGACCCCACTATCGCGGATTCTGTGGTATTCTGTGGACTATCCGAGGAGGCGACTGCGTTGACCAACAGCTTGGAAGCCGAAGGGGCAAGAGACTGGTCGCCCCTGCTGGTCGCGGCAGAACAAGGCGATGCGGAGGCGGTTCGATCGGAATTGGCGGCTGGCGCCGACATCAATCAGTCGGACGACGGCGGCTGGTCTGCACTTCACCTTTCAGCCCTCAATGGCCGCACAGCTGTGGTGGAGGCGCTGATCGAAGACCCGGAAATCGACGTGAATGCCAGAAACAAGTGGAAGAGCACGCCCTTGAGCCTTGCGTCGGCCAAGGGACATTACGCGTGTATCGCAGTCCTCGTGAGACACCCCCAAATAGAGATCAACGCGCGAGCTGACTACTACGGCAGAACGGCTCTTATCGAGGCGGCGAAGAACGGGCATCTCGAAGTCGTCAAGTTGCTCGTGGAGAATGGCGCGGAAGTAAATCTGACCGACAAGACAGGGAGAAACAACGCGCTCATCGAGGCTATCAAGGGGCGGCACTACGAGATCGCGGAATACCTGCTGGATTCTGGGAAAGTGAGCTTTATCAACAAAGAGATGAGGCTAAACGCCCTGATCTGGGCTGGCAGCTGCCACAACCCTCAGCTTATCGAAAAGCTGGAAGCCGCGATCCACAGTTTCGACGGCAAATAAGGGCCTCGCCCTTACTGTCGCGGGGCGCGTCCGTATCTCCCGTCACGTCGACACGTTCGACGGCGCAAACGGCCCCGCGGCGCTTCACATAAATTATTCAACCAAACGGTTGACTATCTCAATGCATGCGTCTATATTCAACTACATGGTTGAATTAGAGACACCCCAGATGGACGCGGTTTTTCACGCCCTTGGCGACGCCACCCGGCGGCACATGCTTCGCGATCTCGCCGATGGCGAGAAAACGGTAAGCCAGCTGGCGGAACCCTTCGCGATGTCGCTCGCGGCGGCCTCCAAGCACATCAAGGCGCTGGAGAACGCAGGGCTTATTCGTCGAGAGGTGAGGGGCCGCACGCATCTGTGCCGACTAGCCCCTGGACCGCTGGCCAGCGCCCATCAGTGGCTCAGCTTCTACGAGCGCTTCTGGACCGGTCGTCTCGATGTTCTCGAACGCCTTCTTCGCGAAGAGGACGCACGCAAAGCCCAGGATAAGTCCAGGAAATCGCCCAACCCGAAAGAAGGAGACGAGCAATGAGCCAGATGAGAACCATCGACGCCTATGGCGAGCTGAGCGAGCCCGCCACGTTCACCATCCAGCGCCTCTTGCCCGGCCCCATCGAGCGCGTCTGGGCCTATCTCACCGAGAGTGACTTGCGCCGGCAATGGATGGCCGCGGGCCAGATGGAAATGAAGGCCGGCAGCTCGTTCGAATTGGTCTGGCGTAACGACGAGCTGACGGACCCGCCTGGCCAGCGCCCCGCGGGCTTTCCCGAAGAGCATCGGATGGAGGGCCGGATCACCGAACTCGATCCGCCGCGCAAGCTTTCCATCACATGGGGAAACACCGGCGGCGTCTCCTTCTTGCTGGAGGCGAAGGGTAACGATGTGCTGCTCACCGTCGTTCATCGCCGCCTGCCGGAACGTGCAATCCAGCTCAACATCACGGCCGGCTGGCACATACACCTCGACCTGCTGGCCGCCCGCCTGGCGGGCAAGACGCCGACCTCGTTCTGGGACGGCTGGAGCCGCCTGCGGGAAGAATACGACCGCCGCCTGCCGGCCTGATGTAACTCGCGGCGGCCATCCCTGAGGTCGCCGCCAGCAACACGAAGCAACGCTGAAACGATGAAACGTGCTTGCATCCGGCAAGCCTGATGGAGGAAGTCATGCGCAAATTGATCGCTGGAATGAAAATTTCCGTCGACGGCAAGATGGAGGGGCCCGAGGGTTATGCCGATTGGGTCGACGCGTGGTCGGACGAATACGGCCTGACGCCGCAAATCGACGCTTGCCTGCTTGGCAGCGTCATGTATGCCGGCTACGAGCGCTACTGGAGCGCCATCCAGAACGAGCCCGACAAGCCGCTGCCGATGACCGGCAAGTTACCGAAGCCGGCCGAGCTCGAATGGGCCAGCTTCGCCGCGCAGACGCCGCATTATGTGCTGTCGAACACAATGACTTCGGCGGCCTGGCCAAAGACGCGCTTCGTGCGGAATTTCGAGGATATCGCTGCGCTGAAACAGCAGCCCGGCAAGGACATCTACCTTATGGGCGGCGCCCGAATTACCGCGAGCCTTATCGATGCCGGGCTGGTCGATGAACTCAGGCTGATCGTCTATCCGCTGCTCGCCGGTGACGGAAAGGCGCTGTTTGGGACGGCGAAAAATCGTCGTGGGCTCGAACTGCGCAAGGTCGAACAGCTTTCGGACGGCCGCGTCGGGCTGGTCTACGGGATCGGCTAAAGCGCGTCGCGTTCGATCGGCCTCATGCGATGCGCTTTTTGCGCGGCATGCATTAGCGCCAACGTCAGGCAACGACGCCGCGGCAGGCCCAGGCGACATTGGCAAAGGACCTCGGGCCGTCGGGCCGGCCGGCCTCGTAAGCGTCGCGCATGGCGGCGTCGGTGCGCGCCCGCTCTTCCGGGTCGAGCGCGGCCACATATTTGCCGAGCGGCCCTTCGCCGGCGGCAATCGGCGCCCAGTAATCATCGAAATTTTGGTAGTTCATGCGGATCATCAACTCGGTTTCCGTAACGTCGCGGAGACCCTGTTCGACAAAGGTCCGTTTCATTTCACCCGGCTGCATCATCGGCTGCGTGCAATAGCGGGCACGCAGCTGGCGTCCGCCTTCACTGAGCACCGCCACCGTGTCGATCATCATGCGCATCCCCGGCATGCCGCCGAGATGGTCCCATACCGTCGCCGCGACGACGCCGCCCGGCCGCACGACGCGGCGCATCTCGGCGACTGCCTTGCCGGCTTCGGGCACGAAATGGAGCACGAGCAGGGCCAGGGCACGGTCGAACGCGCCATCCTCAAAGGGCAGGGCGCAGGCATCCGCCTGACGGATTTTTATCCGCGGATCGGTGTTGCGCCGGATTGCCTCCTCGACGAAAACGGCCGAAAAGTCGATCGCCGCGACCTCGCCGAGGTCAGCGGCCTTGACGAGCGCGAAGGTCAGGCTGCCGGTACCGCAACCGACGTCGAGGATGTTTTCGCCGTCGGCAAGCCCCACGAAGTCGATGAACAGCGGCGCGAGTCTTTGGCTCCAGCGGCCCATGAGCTGCTCATAGCCGGCAGCATGATGAACGTTGAAACTTGAAGTCATCGAAGCCTCCTCCCAAAGCCGTATGCTAGACTTCGGCGGCCGCTGACGAAAGCCACTTTTCGCGCGTGTTGGTTCGGCAGCCCGGAGCGCGCGAAGACATCGCCGGCCGGATTTGATGGCGCCGGCCAGCCAGCCTCCGTGGCCTCGACCACCTATTCGGCGGGTAGCCCGCGGCGCTTCCATTCGCTGCGCGGCACCGGATCTCCGACACGGAAGGCGAAGGAAATGACTTTCGTCGCGTCCGGATCGACCTCGCAACGATAGCTCAAATCGTACCACTGCCCGTTGGCACGGAAGGCGGTCCTGGGAACTTGCATGATAGTGCCTTCCTTCAGCCTGAATGAACGCAAGAGGTCGGGAAAATAGGGGGGCGAGGCGCGGCGCAACTGTTCGCGCAATTCCGTGAGGCAGAGCTGACCGATCCGCACGGGGCGGGGTATATTGCCCATTGCGCTTGTCGCTATCGGATCACCGGTTGCTGCTTCCGAGAACAACGTCTTGGCTTGCTGAAGCTTCAAGGGTTTTTGCTCCTTGACGTTCGCTGGCTTGGGCTTAGGCGGCGCGGATGCGCCAGGCGACGGAGCCTGGTCTTTCCCCTCGACCGCTGTCACGGCAGGTGGCTGTGCAAGATCCTGGTTACTGGGAACTTGCGGCGCTAGCGATTGTTCCGAACCATCCTCCGCACTGTTGCCGTCCAGAGACTTGCGAGGACCGGCGTCCTTCTCACCGAATTGGAAGACAGGTCTCTGCGCGGTGACCTCACGGCTCGTCGGCGTCTCGACCTTGGCTTCCGGCTGCTTTTCCGGCTTGGGCGGTTCAGCGGGGGAAGGAGGTTTGGTTTTTTCCGGCGGTTTAGGCGGCGGCACGATATCCACTGCGATGGCCTGCTCCTTCTGCGGCTGCGGGGGCGACAGCGGCAGTGCGGACAAAAGAAGCGCGGCGGCGAGCAAATGCACGACCGCGGAGGCAGGCAAGGCCCACCCGAATACCCGGCGCTGATCCCGTATGTCGTCTCTCATCGTGACCGGTGTGTGGAATGAAATATTGGCGGCATCAAGCATCGATGCCGCCGGACGTCGAAATAACCCGTTGCGAATCGAAAGTCGGCGGCTGCAATACGGCGCGTCATCCAATCGTCTGGCGTCGGCGTCCGTGCAGGGGACCGGGCCAGCAGCGGATGCAGCAAGTCGTCATTTCAGGCGGCTAGCAGGCACGCCCTGCCGGCACGGTGTCACCGGTTGAAATCACAGGGAAACCGATAGCCCGCCGTCAACCGCGAGCACGTGCCCGTTGACGTAAGCGGCAGCGTCGGAGGCGAGAAACACCACGGCTCCGCCGAGCTCCTCAGGCTGGGCCCAGCGGCCCGCGGGGGTTCGTGCCTCGACCCATTTGGTGAAGGCCTCGTCGCGCATAAGTGCGGTGTTGAGCTCGGTGGCGAAATAGCCGGGGGCGATCGCGTTGACGGTGATGCCGTGACGGCCCAGCTCAGCGGCAGTGGAGCGTGTCAGCCCGTGCAGCCCCGCCTTTGCCGCCACATAGGCGTGAATGGTGGGACGGCCAAGGATCGCTGCGACCGATCCGGTGTTTATTATGCGCCCGAACTTGTTTGGCAGCATCAGGCGCACCGCGTCGCGCATCATGCGGAAGCAAGCCGACAGATTGACGGCAACCACATGGTTGAAATCCTCGTCCTGCCATTCGACCAGCGGTTTCCGATGCTGGATGCCGGCGTTGTTGACCAGAATATCGAGGCGGCCGTGGCGTTCGACGATTCCTTCGAGCGACGCCCTTGAGATCGCCGCGTCGGTGACATCGAACGGCAGGGCTTCTGCACCGATCCTTTCGGCGGCCGCGGAAAGGGCGGCCATGTCGCGCGCATTGACGATCACCGTCGCGCCGTTTTCCGCAAGTGCCTTGGCCATGGCAAAACCAAGACCACGCGAGGCACCCGTGACCAATGCGACACGGCCCTTGAGCGAGAACAATTCCGGCATTGAGATCCCCTATGAAAAGGGCGGGAGTTTCCTCCCGCCCAAAAGCACTATTTGGCGACGCAAGTGTCGGCTGTCTCCGGAGTGCAGACATCGAGGCCTGTGTAGGTCGGGTCGGCCGGCGGAGCCTTGCCCTCCTTCATTTCCTTCAGCGCCATCATCGTCTTGTAGCCCATCTCGAACGGCCGCTGGCCGACCTGGCCAAGGGAGAAACCTTCCTTCATCTGGTCGATCTGTACCGGAAGCGTGTCGGCAACGACAAGGGCCAGGGCTTTCGAGGCGATCTTGTCCTTGTACGGTGCGACCGCGGCGCGGTTGGCATCGGGAATGAACTGCGGGAAGCCACCGGTCGGGACGAATGCGTCGAGGTTCGGGTTTTTCGCCATGATATCCTCGAACTGTTGCACCGAAAGCGGGAAATCATCGTTGGTGTAGAGCGGACAGCCTTCGATTTCAGTCCAGCCGTTCTGGCCCGTCAGCCGATCCCCGGGCGAGGCCGCCGATTTGGTGCCCGAAAGTGTATCGCGAATGCCCTGCATGCGCTCGTTGTGGTTGGCCGCCGCGGCGCCGCCGGACTGGATGCAGATCGTGCCGCCTTTGGGCTTGATCTGCATGACAAGCTTGGCGAGGTTCTCGCCGATCTCATAATTGTGCGTGCCGATATAGGCGACGCGAAGATCTTTGTTCTCGGGCAGGAGGTCGGAATCCCAGGTGAGGACCGGGATGCCGGCTTCCTTGGCGGCCTGCAGCGCAACCGCCATCGCCGCGGCGTTCGATGGCGACACGGCGATGCCGTCCACCTTCTTGGCCACGAGGTCCTGCACGATCTGCACCTGCTCGTCGCCACCACCATGCTCGCCGGGGCCGATATACATGCACTCCACGGCGCCATTGGATTCGGCCTCGGCTTTCTTGCAGCCGTCGCGTGCCTGGTCGAAGAAAGGATTGTTCATGTTCTTCGGCACCAGGGCGAAGGTGTATTTCGCCTGGGCGCCGGAAACGGCGAGCACCATTGCGCCAAGCGCGACGGCGGCCGTGAGCAGATGTTTTTTCATGTGACGTTCTCCTCCTTGGTGTGATGTCCCGCAAGCCTCCCGCCGACGGGTTTCTAGCGGCGTTTTTTGGGCATCAAGACTGCCAGCGACGCGGCGAGAATCGATTTGCCGCCGGTTTGCATGCCCAAAAGAACCGCAAGAACGATGAAGGCGCCGACGAAGGCACCTTGCCAATTTGAATCGATGCCGGCCATCAGCAGCGCATTCCTGATCACCTCGAGGAAGGCCGAACCGATGATCGCACCGAAGGCCGTGCCGGCGCCGCCCATGAGGCTGGCGCCGCCAATGACTGTCGCGGCGATAACGCGCAGCTCGTAGCCCTGGCCCATGGCATTGATGGCCGAGCCGTTATAGCCGAGGAGCAGGAGCGAGGCGAGCGCGGCGGTGAAAGCCGAGAAGACATAGGCCTGGAATTTAATCCAGTTGACCGGAACGCCGGTGAGCCGTGCCGCCTCCTCATTGCCGCCGATGGCGAAGAGATGCCGGGCCCAGGCTGTGAAGTTGAATACGAAGCCGAGAATCAGGGCCAAGATCACCATGGTCCAGAATTGTGACGACAGTTCTGGTATCCAATGCGGTGCCCAGTCGTTCGGACCATGCCGCGGCCATTTCCACTGACCGATTGCCTTCACGATCGGAGCATCGGGCCCGAACTGGTAGAGCATCTGGTTGGCCGAGAATACGACCGCCAGCGAGCGCGCGACGGACAGCATACCGAGGGTGACCACAAAGGACGGCATCCCGACATAGGCGACAAAGAATCCGTTGACCGCGCCACAGGCCAGACCGGAGAAAAGGCCCATGGCGAAGGCGACGTACCAGGGATAATGCCAGGTGAGGAACAGGCCGGCGACGATGACCACGAGACCCATGACGGAGCCGACCGACAGATCGATACCGCCGGTGATGATGACGATCGTCATGCCAAGTGCCATGATGCCGAAAGGTGCGAAATTGCGCGTCACATTGGCGACGTTTTCAGACGTGCCGAAGCTCGGCTCCATCGCAGTCATCAACATGACGAGCGCGATGAGCGCGATCATCACCCAGAAGGGCTGACTTGAAATCACACGTTGGAGAACTGTTTTTTCCTTGGTCGGGACGAAATCCGACATTACCGGCCGGCCATGTTCTTCGACTGAGCCCTGAACGCCAACTGACTCCTGAACACTATTCGCCACGGATGGCCCCCGTTATCAGTCCAGTGATTTCCTCGGGCGATGTTTTGTCGGCTGGCTTGTCCGCAACTTTCGAGCCCCGCCTGAGGACGATAATGCGATCTGCCACGGCGAACACGTCAGGCATTCGGTGACTGATCAGCATGACGCCGACTCCTTGTGCTTTGAGGCGTCGGATCAGTTCGAGTACTTCCGCCACCTGGCGCACGGAGATGGCGGCCGTTGGTTCGTCCATCAGCACCAGCTTGGCATTTGAAAGCCGGGTCCGCGCGATGGCGACCGCCTGGCGCTGCCCACCCGACATCTTCCTGACGAGGTCGCGCGGCCGGGTTTCCGATTTGAGTTCCTTGAACAGCGCTGCCGAGCGATCGATCATCGCCTGCTTGTCAAGAATCCTGATCGGCCAGAAGCCTTTCTTGATCTCGCGCCCCAGAAAGACGTTCTGCGCGGCCGTCAGATTATCGGCGAGCGCCAGGTCCTGATAAACAACTTCGATCCCCTTGGCGCGGGCCTGCACGGGCTGGTGGAAGTGGCACACCTCGCCCTCGACTACAATTTCGCCGTCGCTCGGAGGAAAATTCCCGGCCACAGTCTTGACTATCGTCGACTTGCCGGCGCCGTTGTCCCCCATCAGACCAACGACTTCGCCTCGCTCCACCTGGAAGCTGACGTCAGTCAGGGCCTGGATAGCCCCGAAATTCTTGGAGACGTGGCAAACCTCAAGCACCGGCATCGCGGTCCTCCCGGGACAACATTTATCGGTCTTGTCCCTGGTCAATGCACAGCAGCTAATCAGCGAAACGTATTCAACACAATCATTTATTAGGTCAGGCCTTCCTGCCGTAACGCGCCTCGTCCAAGTGTGACTTGTAGCTGCTGCAGAGCACCGAGGCGCTCGGCCGATCCTTACAACAGCCACCAGGCGATCCTCATGCTTGCGCCGCTTCATATCCGTTTCGGGTGAAAATGAGTGGGCATTTTTCGAGCGGTGCCAACGCCTCGGGTATGGAGCGCGGCAGAACACGGCTTTGCGTCATTCAAACACACGAGGACAGTGGCCAAGCCTGTCCCTAGCGTGCGTCGGCCAGAGCGCACGTCAGGAGATGAGCCCGCATTCGGGGGAGGCGAGGGTCAAGTGTTGAAAATCCGCTCCTTAACGGCGCTGCACGAGAGGGATATTCGGTCATGAATTTCAAAGGTTTGATCAAGCGTGCCGAGACTGTGGAGAGAGCGTTCAAGGAGCTCGAAACCGATTTGGCGGATGCGTTTAGCGAATGTCTCAATGTGGACGATCAGTCGCCGCTGAACGACGTCACTGTGCCGGATGAAACTGTATCGGATGAGAATCTCCCGGCAACGGATGACAACTCGCAGCTCGAGGCCAATGCGGACGCCTTCGAGACCGCACGACGGCTGTCCCCCCATACGCAAACCCGGCTGGCTGCCTTAAGTGCGGTCGATGGGCTCTTTCACGACGCGCAGGAGTATCTGGGGGAGATCAATGCGAAACTGTCGGAGATCGCGACCTCGCATCATCTGACGGGCGAATTTCTAAAACTGCTCCACGGCGACATTCTTCGCGCCAACGAATTGGAGCTGGCAAATACCGGCCTGACCGCGCAGCAAAGAGTGCTGTCCGAACAGCTCCACGATGCAACCAGAAAGCAGCGCGAGCGCGACAGCGCTATCGAGGCCCTGCAGCAGCACGAGGCGAGCCTGGTCGAGGACAAGGAAGCACTTCGCGGCGCGCTGGCTGCGGCAAGGCTGGAACTCGTCGTGGCAGGCAATGCGAGCGCAAAACGCGAGGCCGAGTTCGGCGAGCTTGTCAAAACGCTCTCGGCCAGAGCGGTCGAGGCCAACAGACGCTCGCGCGAGAACGAGATGCTGCGGGAGAAGCATGTCAGTCTGTCGATCGATCTCGACAAGGCGCTGAAACGGGAGGCCGAGGCGCGGCACAGGCTGGACGAACTCTCGACCGTCCATGCCAATGACGCCGCGCAGGTTTCCGAACTGCTGGCCGCGCTTGGCAAGAGCGAGAAAGAGGAAATGCGGCTGCAGAAATCGCTCGATATGGCGCAGACGAAGCTGTCGGAAATAACGGAAGCGGCCCGCCTCAGGGACGGTGACAGGGAAGCCGAGCTTGCACGCAGTGTCGCGGAGATGACCGGCTTGCGTTCTGAAATCGAGGACCTTCGATCGCGGCTGGAAGCCGCCTCCAACCACAACAGCGAAGCCGTCACCGAGATCGCCAGGCTCAAGGCTCAAGCGAGCGACGCGGTGGCCGAAAAGCAAATTGTCGAGCAAAAATTGTCCGCTCTCACGAAGGAGAGCGAACACGACAAGATGAACCTTTCCGCGGTCAGCGCGAATTTTTCGCAGCTTTCCCTGCAGCAGGCATCCGAACAGATACAGTTCGACGTCCAGCGGCAGGAATGCGAGGATCTGCGAGCCGAAGTCGCGTCGCTTCAAGCCCGGGTCAAGGAACTGTTGCCCTATGAGCGGCTCCACAAGGCCACCAACGCCAGACCGCGTGAAGACGGCGTGGTCGAGATCACCGCCGCGGTGGCGGAGAAGGCCCGCGCCAGCAGGCGGCGCCTTCGCCTGCGCGCTGCTTCGTAGCTCAGGCGCGGCTGTCTGAATTTCGACTGGTGTGAAGCGGATATCCGTCAAAGGATCGCGGGTCGAGCGTGAGGCTGGCCTTCGCTGCGTCGGCCTGCAATAGTGCACGCCGGTGAAGCGGAGGGGCTGAGCATGCGGCTGTTCACAAACCGGAATCACCTCCGGTGGAGGATGTTGGCCTTCATCGCCCTCATTACGCTTTCGCCGAAAGCGGCGTCGGCCGATACCATCCCACCCGACAGGATCGCCGCGGCCATTGCGAAGCTCGAATTGCTGGCCGAAGGCGTCGTCGCGGATGGTAGCGTGCCCGGTCTGGCCATCGGCGTCGTGCACGGCGACGAGGTGATCTTCCTCAAGGGGTTCGGGCATCGCGAAGCCGGAAAACCGGAGATCGTCGATGCTGACACGGTCTTCCAGATTGCCTCGCTCTCCAAGCCGGTCTCCGCCACCGTCGTGGCGGCGCTGGTCAGCGACGGGATCGCTTCGTGGGATTCCAAGATCGCCGACCTCGATCCGGCTTTCCGGCTCGCTCAGCCCTATCCGACCAGCGAACTCACGGTCCGCGACCTGTTTGCGCACCGCGGCGGGCTTCCCGGCACCGCCGGCGACGACCTCGAGGACATCGGCTATGACCGCGCGGAGATCCTGCGCCGGCTGCGGTTCGTGTCGCCGTCATCGAGCTTTCGTGCGGGTTATTCCTACAGCAATTTCGGACTGACCGAGGGTGCCGTCGCGGCCGCGAAGCCGACGGGTAAATCATGGGAAAAGGTCGCCGAAGAGAAGCTCTATCGTCCGCTTGGAATGGCCTCGACCAGCTCCCGTCATTCGGACTTCATCAAGCACGCCAACCGCGCCGAGCTTCACGCCAAAATCGATGGCGCCTGGACCGCGAAAGTCCAGCGCTATCCGGATGCGCAGGCGCCAGCAGGCGGCGTCAGTTCCACCGCACGCGACCTCTCGCAATGGATGCGCCTTGTGCTCGGCAACGGGGTCTATGCCGGCAAGAGACTCATTGCCGCCGATGCGCTGGACCAGACACATATTCCCTTGACGGCTCGCGGCAAGAATCCCGTCTCCGGAGGCGAGGCCTTCTACGGCCTCGGCTGGAATATCGAATTCGGCCGGCACGGGCTGATCTGGGGTCACGCGGGCGCCTTCAGCGCCGGCGCACGCAGCCTGGTGATGCTCTTCCCCGAGGAGAAGCTTGGCATCGTCGTCGTCGCCAACGCCTTTCCGACAGGCGTGCCGGAGGGGCTGTCCGACAGCTTCGCCGATCTCGTTTTCGACGGAACGCTGGGGAAGGATAAGGTAAAGGCATGGAATAATATCTATGCGAGCATGTTCGGCCCGGTGATTGCGGCGGCCAAGGCTACCTATGCCGCGTCACCCTCTCCAGCAAGTCCGGCCGAGCCGGCCAGTGCCTATGAAGGCCGTTACTTCAACGACTTCTTCGGCGAAGCTATTGTGTCGGGCGAAGGAGACACTCTTGTCCTCAAGGTCGGGCCCGCCGGCGCGCGGTCCTATTCGCTGAAGCATTTCGACCGCGACCTCTTCGTGACCTTCCCCGATGCCGAGATGCCGGACAGGCCCTCGGCCGTCAGCTTTGCCCTCGGCCCCGACGGCAAGGCGTCGGCCATGACCGTTGATTTTCTCAACGACAATCATCTCGGTACGCTGCAGCGCGTGGGGGACTAGGGGTCAGCACCCAACCAATCCGAACGACCGAGTTCGACCCCATTGCGGACATCCAGTAATTCCGGCAAACGTCAGCCGGAACTGTCGTGCGCGAAGGTTGTGAAAGTTCCATGATGTTGAGGGTATGTGCTCTCTATGCCGTCATAGCTCTGTCCCTCTCTGGTTGCGCGGGACTCGGCTCGTTGAAATACCAAGGCGTGGTGGAAGGAAGACCCCCGACCAGTCTTGGCAAGCAGCTTCCATACGGAGAGTATTTCAAGGTGCAGGTGTCATCTACCATCGACATCACACAATATTTGGAAAGGTCGAGCAGAGAGCACGTCTATCTGCTCGCACGGCTATGCCCTGCCTCCGGCCAAAAGGACTCGAAAGTCATCGCATTCGGGCCGTTTGAAACTCGTCAGCGCCAACAATACGACATCTATCTCGTGGCACGACATCCTGAATCCGGCATCCGATACAGCGACACCTTCCTTGCAGAGTTCGGCGCCTACGACCTCAAGAGGGACAAGCGCGACGTCTGCATCAAATTTTCCGCTCCAGGGTATCCTGCCGCCGTACAATCCGAGGAGTTGCGAGTTCCTGCCGAGGTGTTCAGTCGCAATGCGAATGCCGAGTAGGTCCGCTTTCCATCCATCTCGGCCATTTGGCGGCAGCCAGTTGATCGAGTTTTGCTCCCAGGCCGCCGGACTCAAATTGAACCGTGCCGCCGGCGCGTTCTCAACTCACGACGCCGCGCTCAACTCAAAGACGCCGGGCCGAACTGGAGCAATTTGAAGCAATCGCCGCTTCCCGACTTCAACTGCGTCAGGAAGGGTTTCGACCGGTCGAGCCATTCCTGGTGCGATCTGGCATCGGCTTCGATTTCATTGGCCGGTGCAAGCTTGACGAAGCCGCGCCCGTTGCTGAAAAGCCAGCACGCGCGG
The DNA here is from genome assembly GCF_040321675.1 of Mesorhizobium sp. M0296. Lineage (NCBI taxonomy): Bacteria > Pseudomonadati > Pseudomonadota > Alphaproteobacteria > Hyphomicrobiales > Phyllobacteriaceae > Mesorhizobium > Mesorhizobium sp. M0296. Next base: position 6,961 of record NZ_JAMYRZ010000041.1, on the reverse strand, counting down.
CCGAGAAACCGCCTGCTGCGCTGGCGCAGGAGGTCGGCATCATAAAAGACGTCGAGCACCTCCTGCTTGATCTTCCGCTCCTTTTCGGGATTGGCGATCGCAACCTCGATCGGCCCGCCGCCGATCGCATCCTGCAGGTCCTTGTAATCCAGGGCGATCTGGGTAGTGGCATATTTGATATCGCTCTCGTCCCGGACGATGTTGAACCATAGCGTTGGGTTGAGCTCGTTGACGACGAACGATGCTTCGAAATCGCGTGACAGATTCAGGATATCGAACCCCTGAACATCGACGTCGCGCTCGACCAGAAGGATCTGCGAAACCTGCTTGGCGAGCGCCGTTCCGTGGGCGCTGACGGCGGCATTGTTTCCGCCGAGTTCCGGACTGACATAGGCGCCGCCATCATCCAGCAGCGCATCGAATTCGCCGAGGGCCTCCACGACAGCGCTGCCGCGGGCAACACGCGCCGCCAGTTTGGCGAGAACCTGCTGGAGCTCCGTTTCGCGTTTGCGCTGGTCCTGATAATTCTGCTGAAAAAAGAAGATGAACAGGGACACGCCAATCCCGATCAGGATCACGCCCAGCTGCGAAAAGATATTGCGATAATATTCCAGCAGCTTTTCACGATGGCGTACGTCGTCACGCACACTGTGCGCCACGCGAAGATTGACGATCAGCGAAACGACCAGGAGCCCGGCACCGACCAGGATCAGACCGCCGATCAGCAGGTAGCCATGCCGTGAGTTGAAGTCCATTCCTTTGCCGCGCTCCCCGAAACCCCAGACGGGCGCAGACTAATACCATTCCGCTTCAATACACATACGTTTCCTAGGAACGCCGGCGACAGATCCCCGCTGGTCGGCCACTGTTTCTTACAGCCAGGACTATGCTCGCCATCCGCCCTCGTTTCGTGGCGGTCTTCTCGCGGCCGGAATTCAGGCCGCGTGCTTGGAACCAATGAAGGGCGAGACTGTTCAGCTATGACTTTGATACGACGCCGACGTGCCCGGCCGGCTGGGCATGCGGCGATCTTGAGGAGTTCTCATCATGAAGATTTCGTCCAGATTTCGTTCAGTCGCAGTTGCCGTCATTGCTGCGGCGGCAGTTAGCTTTGCCAGCGTCGCGCATGCCGACAGCGGTACGATCCGCTTCGCCGTCTACAAGGCGGCCTTTTTCATCGGCGGCTCCGGAGGCGAGGGCACACTGACCTTCCATGGTCGCCGATATCCCATCTCGGTCGGCGGCATCTCGGGCGGCCTCGCCTTCGGCGCCTCCAAGACCTATTTCAAAGGTACCGTGCGCCACATACGCCGCGCCCGGGATGTGACGGGGGTGTACGGTGCAGCGGGCGGTGGCGGCGCGCTCGGCAAAGGAGCCCAGGTGATCGTCATGACCAATGACAAGGGTGCCCAACTCGAACTCACAGGCAGGCAGGTAGGCCTGCAAGTCAATGCCGATCTCAGCGGTATGAGCATCTCGCTGAAGTAAGGACAGTCACTGCATTCGTCATTCCTTGGATGGGCCGGATTTGGCCGCTCCAAACCGCAGCCCATCCATCAGCAGCGACACCAATCGGCGCGAGCGGTCGCGCCAGTCCTTGGTGTCCGGGGCCGAATAGATGCCGCCCAGCGCATGCAGCACGTCGGAGGCATCGACATCGCCGCGGATCGAGCCGTCGGCGACCGCGGCATCGATCAGCCGCCGCAAGGCGAGCGTCACCCTGCCGGAAACGTCGGAGAACAGGGTTGAGTTGGTCGTGAGCAGGATGCGCAGGCTTGTCGACAGCCCGCGCTTGGTGGCGATGTAGTCGACGAAGCGCTGCATCCATTGTTCGAGCGCCATGTCGGGCGCATGATCGCGGGCGAGTTCTTCGGCCGCCTGGCACAGTCCTTCCACCTCGCGCCGATAAACCACCTCGACCAGGTGCTCGCGGGTTGGGAAATGCCGGTAGAGCGTGCCGATGCCGACGCCGGCCTGGCGCGCAATCTCCTCCAGCGAGGCATCGACGCCTTGCGCGGCAAAGGCTTTTGCCGCGACCTCGACCAGAGCATCGCGGTTGCGCTGCGCGTCGGCGCGCAGCGGCTTTGCAACGGCGGCTTCGGTTTTGTCTCCAGAAATGACGGGCGGCTCCGCGGCCAATTTTTTCTCCAGTGCTGATCCGAAGCATACCCGGATAGGCAGGCCCCATTTCAAGAACGCAGACGCTTCCACCTTCGTTACGTCTCCGACAAATATAATCGCAAGTAAATATAATCACAGGATCGAGTCTGGGCCGGCGTTCCGGCAGGCGAGGCATCTTGCCCGCCTCCGGTGCACGGCCCGTGGATGACGTCCGGTGGATGACGACGGAGGATATTTCCTCGCGGCCGGCACTCGTCATCTGTTCGGCCGATGCCGTGGGGCAAAAATGAGCCCATGTTGAGCACGATCCCCTCAGGATCATTGGACTGTCCTGCCCCTACAGACAGTTCAGAGAGCACCACCGGCTTGGGCCGGTGGTGCTTTTTTGTCTCCAGACATGACGGCCGGCTGCCCTGCCAATTTCCTCCAATTTTGATCATTTTCGATCCGGGGCTTGAACAGGGCGGAGCAGGCCCTTAGGTAACAAACGGAGGCGCCTCCGATTGTGGAGCGCCTTTCTCATGTAATCACGGGATCGGGTATGTCACGTCTTTCGACCTCCCAAGCCGCAGCCCCGGAGCTCGCGCCAAGTCGAACCGACCCCCTCTGCCCTGCCGGGCACTTTCCCCAAGGGGAAGATAGCCTTCACCTAGCCATAAGCTGACCTTGCCGCTCGCCGGCCGGGCACCAGATCATCCCCTCCCGCGTCAAGCAACTGGAGCCAGACGCCCCATGACAAGCAAAACCCGAACTCCAATCCAACTTCGAATCAACGGACATCGACATGAGCTGGAGGTCGAACCGCGCGTTACCCTGCTCGACGCCTTGCGCGACCATCTCGGGCTGACCGGCACCAAGAAGGGCTGCGACCAGGGCCAGTGCGGCGCCTGCACCGTTCATATCGACGGCCAGCGCGTGCTGGCCTGCCTGACGCTTGCCACTCAGGCTGAAAGCAGGGACATCACCACCATCGAAGGGCTTGCCGGGGAGGATGGCACGCTGCATGCGGTGCAGGCTGCCTTCCTCGAACAGGATGCCTTCCAGTGCGGCTATTGCACGCCGGGCCAGATCATGTCGGCGGTCGCCTGCATTCGCGAAGGCCATGCCGGCTCGGATGAGGAGATCCGCGAATACATGGCCGGCAATCTCTGCCGCTGCGGCGCCTATCCGCATATCGTCGCCGCCGTGCGCCAGGCGGCCATGGAGGCCGCGTCATGAGGGACTTTTCGTATCTCCGCGCCGGCTCCGTCGATGCAGCCCGTGAGGCAGCAGCACTTCCCGGCGCCATGCTTCTGGCCGGCGGCACGACGCTTGTCGATCTCGCGAAATGCGGCGTTGCCGAACCCGAGACCGTGGTCGACATCACCCATCTCAAAGGACTGGACACGATTGCCGTTGATGACCGGGGCGCCACGATCGGCGCGCTGGCCAGGATGAGCCGCGTCGCCGACCATGCCGATATCAAGAGCCGGTTCCCCGCAGTCTCGGAAGCATTGTGGCAGGCGGCATCGGCGCAGCTGCGCAACATGGCGACGATCGGCGGCAATCTGATGCAGCGTACACGCTGCCCCTATTTCCGCGATCCGGCAAATTTCCCCGCTTGCAACAAGCGCTCGCCCGGCAGCGGCTGCTCGGCGATTGGCGGCGTCACCCGCGGCCATGCCGTGCTCGGCACCAGCGAGGCCTGCGTCGCCACCTATCCCGGCGACCTGGCGGTTGCACTCGTCGCCTTCGACGCGATCGTCCATCTCGGCGACCGTCAGATCGCCGTCGATGATTTTTTCCTGTTGCCGGGCAGCACGCCCGAAAGGGAACATGCGATCGAGCCCGGCGAGATGATCACCGCGATCGGCATTCCCGCTTCGGCGGCCGCCCGCCGCTCGACCTATCTCAAGGTCCGCGACCGCCAGTCCTATGAATTCGCCGCGGCAAGTGCCGCGGTCGGCATCGAATTCGAGGCCGACGGAAGGACGATCCGCGATCTGCGCGTCGCGCTTGGCGGTGTCGCCACCAAGCCATGGCGCGCCCTTGCCGTCGAAGAGGCGCTGAAAGGCAAAGTGCTCGAGCCGGAGGTCGTCAGGCAAGCCAGCCTGCTCGCCGTCGAGGGCACCGTCGACCATGGCGCCAACCACTACAAGATCGAACTGGCGCCGCGCGTCGTCGCCCGCGCCATCCTCAAAATGGGAGAAACGGCATGACCGTTCACGAGTTGAGAACAAGACCCGGCGATGCCAAACGCGGCGACGCTTCGGACGGTGCCGTCCTCGCCGACCAGGTCGGCGGCCGGCTGTCGCGCGTCGACGGCCCGGCCAAGATCACCGGTGCCGCCAAATACGCCGTCGAGCAGCAGCTCGAGGGGCTTACCCATGCGGTGCTGGTCGAGAGCACCATTGCCGCCGGCCGGGTGCGTTCGATCGACACGGCCGCGGCCAAGGCGTCGCCCGGCGTGCTGCTGGTGCTGACGCCCGACAATATCCTGCCGCTGAGAACCGCAACGGACTGGCTGGGCACGCCGCCGCCGGACGTCGCCTATTGCCCGCTGGCGCGCGACATCACCTTCAGCGGCCAGCATGTCGCGGCGGTGGTGGCCGAGAGTTTCGAGCAGGCGGTCGCCGCCGCGGCGCTGGTCAAGATCGCCTATGACGAGGCGCCGGCGATCGTCGACCTCAGCGATCCAAAGGCCGGCGACGGCATCCCGGTCGATGCGATGACCAAGGAATGGGGCGAGGCGGAGACAGCGTTCGCCTCGGCTCCGGTCAGGATCTGCAACGCCTACAACACGCCGCGCGAATACCAGGCGCCGATGGAGCCGCATGGCCTGATCGCAAAGTGGCAGGGCGACCAGCTGACGGTCTGGGAGCCGAGCCAATGGCTCGACGGCATGGCGCGGAGCTATGCCGAATGGTTCGGCGTGCCGTTCGAGAATGTACGACTGGTCTCGCCCTATATTGGCGGCGGCTTCGGCTCCAAGGCGTTTGCCTATGGCTACGGCGCTGTAGCGGCAGTCGCGGCGAAAATGCTGGGACGGCCGGTGAAGCTGGCGGTCACCAGGCCGCAGACCTTCACCGCCTATGGCGGACGGGCGGCGACGCGCCAGACCGTGGCGCTCGGCGCCAACGCGGAGGGCCAGATCCAGTCGATCGTGCATCGCGGCGTCAACGAGACCTCGGTCGACGGCATGTGGGTCGAGCCGCTCGGCTCGGTCACCTCGGTCATGTACGCGACGCCGAATTTCTCGTCGCGGCAGAACGTCGTGCGGGTCAACACGGTGGTGCCGGGGGCATTGCGCGCGCCGGGCGAGAACCCGAGCGCCTTCGGCATCGAAAGCGCCATCGACGAGCTCGCCTATGAGGTCGGTATCGATCCGCTGGAAATCCGGCTCAGGAACTATGCCGAGCAGGACCCGCATGCGAAGAAGCCGTGGTCGACACGGCAGCTGCGTGAGGCCTTTGCGGCCGGCGCCGAAGCCTTTGGCTGGTCGAAGCGGAACCCCCGGCCGCGTTCGATGCGCGACGGCAACCAGCTGATCGGCTGGGGTGTCGCGGCAGGTACCTATCCGGTGCGGCGCGCCTATGGCGAGGCGGTCGTGCGTATTCTCGCCGACGGCTCGGTCGAGGTCGAAAGCTCATCGATCGACATGGGGCAGGGCACCTACACGATCCTGGCGCAGACCGCCGCCGAGGTGGTGGGCGTGCCGGCGGAAAACGTCGTCGTCAAACTTGGCGATTCCCGCTATGCCCGTGCCGGCGTCACCGGCGGTTCGCGGCTGGCCGGGGTGATGACCGGCGCCGTCCACAAGGCGGCGAGTGCCGCGCTCGACCAACTGATCGGGCTCGCCATCAGCGATCCGGCTTCGCCGTTCCATGCGCTGCAGGCCAACACGCTCGTCGTCGCCAATGGCCGCATCGCCTCGCCGCGCGGCAACGGCCCTGAAGTTTCCATCGCCGAACTGCTCAGAAGCGTCGGGCGCGAGCATATCGAGGCGAAGGGCGACACCATGCCGGCCAATTCGACGGTCGAGGACCGCTACAAGAACTACACCACCATAGCCATGGCGCTGCCGCACACCGAGGGCGACTATTCCCGCCACAGCTGGTGCGCGCATTTCATCGAAGTCCGTGTCGACGAGGACTTTGGCACGGTTCGCGTCTCCCGCGTGGTGTCGGCGCTGGATTCGGGCCGGCTCTACAATCCCAAGCTCGCCGAAAGCCAATGGAAGGGCGGCATCATCATGGGCATCGGCCAGGCGCTGCTCGAGGAGGGCATCGTCGACCGCCGGCATGGGCGCATCGTCAACGACAATTTCGCCGACTATCTCATCGCCACCAATGCCGACATTCCCGACATCGAGGTGATCTCGGTCGGTATTCCCGATCCGCATTCCTCGGCGCTTGGCGGCAAGGGGGTCGGCGAGCTGGGCATTGTCGGCGTGGCGCCGGCGATCGCCAACGCGGTATTCCACGCCACCGGGAAAAGGGTGCGGGACCTGCCGATCACGCTGGAGAAGCTGATTTAGGCGGAGGTTGGGACTGTCGGCGCGTTGGCGATTGGCGATTGGCGAAAGCCGAGGTGACGACCGATCTCCCCGCCAGAGGCAGGGCAATCGCATTTGGATTCTTACGAAGATGGACCCCCACCCTAACCCTCCCCACAAGGGGGAGGGAACGCTGCCGCCCGCCCTTACTTCCCCTTTTGGCGCCGAAAGGCAGGCAATTTGCCGAGGTCAGCGCCAACGAAAGTCTCCCTCCCCCTTGTGGGTGTTTGGACTGGGGACATCGCGAACAGATGTGCGAGGACATCGCGAACAGTTTTGCATGCTATCGCGCCAGGACATTGAGGT
>NZ_JAMYRZ010000040.1:0-55621 GCF_040321675.1 Mesorhizobium sp. M0296 | reverse complement strand
CGCCTCATGTTATAACCCCCCCGCGCCCCCCACGTGGCGCATATTAACCCCCCCCACCCCCACTGGCCCCTTAAATACCCCCCCGCGCGCGCCGGGCCGCGGCCCCCCCCGCGCCCTTTCCTACCCCTGCCGGGCGCTCACTTTCTCGCACACGGGCAAAGCCAATTGGCCGCTTCTGCCGCGTCCTTCTCGGTCGGCGGCTGCTGCCCCGCCGTCCCCACTGCCTGCCAAGATATCGCCCCCGGGCTGCCAACCGCGTTGCCGCTGTCGTCGTTGGGCTGACACCGGGTAGCGGCGCAGCGCCTGGATCGAAGAAGGATCGTTATCGGCAAGACCGCAGTCCAGAGGGGAGAGGCCGGCCAAGGCGGATTTGAGCCGGATTGGTCGAGAGAGAGGGCCGCCCGGTTCATTCCCGTTCCGCTCTCCTCGAGGTTTTCTCCATGCTTGATGTTTCTTCGAAGACTGCCGCTCCGGCAGTGCCGCTTCCGCTTGTCTCATCCCCGGCTGTCGAACCAGCTGCCGCCATCCACAGCGCGGCGCAGTTTCTTCTGCCCCATCTCGAACGCGGTCAGCGCGTCGACGCCTCGAGCCTTCGCTCGGCCATGGAAGCTGCCTTCGGTGCCTCCGATGCGTCCGGCGCATGGGACTGGAAATCAGCCTATGACGCTTGCGAAGTCGCGACGGTGCTGTTCCTGCGCAAATACGGAAAGTCGCTTTTCCGCAAAGCCGGTTCTGCGGCCGCTGCACTTCCGATGCTGGACAAGATTGCCGGCCTGTTCCCAACTCACACGCGCCGCTCCGAAGAGACCGAAGCGCTTCAGCAGTTCAGCACCCCCATTCCGCTCGGTCTGGCGGCCGTGACTGCCGCGGCAATCACCCCTGCCGACCGCGTGCTTGAGCCCTCCGCCGGCACCGGGTTACTTGCTATTTTGGCCGAGATCAGCGGCAGCACGTTGCTGCTCAACGAACTGGCCGAGGCCCGCGCCGGGCTTCTCTCATTGCTCTTTCCGGCTATCCCCGTCACTCGCTTCAACGCAGCGCAGATCGATGATTATCTCAATCCCGGCATTGTGCCGAGCGTCGTGCTGATGAACCCGCCGTTCTCGGTTCTGGCCAATGTCTCGGGTCGCGTGTCCGACGCTGCCTATCGTCACGTCGCCTCTGCGCTGGCCCGGCTCGCCGAGGGCGGGCGGCTTGTCGCAATCACTGGCGCAAATTTTTCCCCAGAGCTGCCCATCTGGCGCGAGTCCTTCGTCAGGCTCCAGGAGCGCGGTCGCGTGGTGTTCACCGCCGCGATCGACGGCGCCGTCTACGCCAGGCATGGCACCACCGTCGAGACCCGGCTGACCGTCATCGACAAACTGCCGGCCGACAATCCAGGCAGCTTTCCAGCATCAGCCGGCACGGCGCCCGATGTCGCCACACTGATCGCCAGGATTGGCGAGCACGTTCCCGCACGGCTGCCGGTCAGCGCTTCGACTTTTGCGCCCGCCGTCAAGGCACTGGGGCCCACAGCCCGCACCGTGCGCGGTGATCTCGCCAGATCCGCGGCTTCCTCTCCGGTGCGCAGCCTCGCCGAGCCGGAAGGCGCCGAGCTTGCTTACGAGACTTTGGACTGGAGGCCTGCCGAAAGTAGGCACATCACCGATGGCATCTATGAGGAGTACGGGTTGCAGGCGATCCGCATTCCGGGCGCCCATCCGCATCCGACCAAGCTGGTTCAATCGGCGGCGATGGCATCCGTTGCTCCGCCGAAGCCGAGCTACCGGCCGATTCTTCCTGCCAAGGTTGTCAGCGACGGCCTCTTGTCCGACGCGCAGCTAGAAACAGTCATCTATGCCGGCGAGGCCCATTCGGAGTTCCTCGCCGGTTCCTGGATGGTGGACGAGACCTTCGATCTTGTCTCTGCCGCGCGCGACGATGCCGCGCACGCCGTGCGATTCCGCCGGGGCTTCATGCTCGGCGACGGGACGGGCGCCGGCAAGGGCCGCCAGTCGGCCGGCATCATCCTGGATAGTTGGATGCAGGGCCGCCGCAAGGCGGTGTGGATCTCCAAATCCGACAAGCTGATCGAAGACGCCCAGCGCGACTGGTCTGCTCTCGGCATGGAGCGCCTGCTGGTCACGCCGCTGTCGCGGTTCCCGCAGGGCAAGGCCATCCGCCTCGATCAAGGGGTCCTATTCACCACCTACGCCACGCTGCGCTCCGACGAACGCGGTGAGAAGGTCTCGCGCGTGCGGCAGATCGTCGAATGGTTGGGCACCGAATTCGACGGAGTGATCATTTTCGACGAGAGCCACGCCATGCAGAACGCCGCAGGCGGCAAGGGAGAACGCGGCGACGTCGCCGCCTCACAGCAGGGACGCGCCGGGCTCCGCCTCCAAAACGCCCTGCCGAACGCCCGCGTCGTCTATGTCTCGGCGACGGGCGCAACCACCGTCCACAACCTCGCCTACGCGCAGCGTTTGGGCCTGTGGGGTGGTGAGGATTTGCCCTTCGCGACCAGGGCCGAATTTGTCGAGACGATCGAGGCCGGCGGCGTTGCCGCCATGGAAGTGCTGGCCCGAGACCTTCGCGCACTCGGTCTCTACACGGCCCGATCGCTCTCGTACGATGGTGTCGAATACGAGCTGGTCGAGCACCAGCTTACCTCCGAGCAGACCCGCATCTACGACGCCTATGCCGGAGCGTTTAGCGTCATTCATAACAATCTCGACGCCGCAATGCGGGCCGCCAACGTCACAGGCGAGACCGGGACACTGAACCGTCAGGCAAAGTCGGCTGCACGTTCGGCTTTCGAGAGCACGAAACAGCGCTTCTTCGGGCATTTGCTCACCGGCATGAAGACGCCGACCCTGATACGCTCGATCGAGCGCGATCTCCATCAAGGCCATGCCGCCGTCATCCAGATCGTCTCGACCGGCGAGGCACTGATGGAACGGCGCCTCGCGGAAATTCCAACCGAGGAATGGAACGACGTTCGCGTCGACATCACGCCGCGCGAATATGTCCTCTCGTATCTGCAGCATTCCTTCCCCGTGCAACTCTACGAGCCGTTCACCGACAGCGAAGGCAATTTGTCGTCACGTCCGGTCTATCGCGACGGCCAGCCCGTCGAGAGCCGCGAAGCGGTCGCCCGCCGCGATCGCCTCATCGAGCAACTCGCTTCACTGGCCCCCGTCCCGGGGGCACTCGATCAGATCGTACAGCGCTTCGGCACCGACCTCGTAGCGGAAGTGACAGGCCGGTCGCGCCGCGTCGTTCGCAAGACCAGCACTCGAGGCATCGATCGCCTTGTCGTCGAAAACCGCGCCGGATCGGCCAATTTCGCCGAGGCACAGGCATTCATGGATGACTGTAAGCGCATATTGGTGTTTTCCGACGCCGGTGGCACTGGCCGCAGCTATCACGCTGATCTCACTGCGAAGAACCGCCGCCTTCGAGTTCACTATCTGCTTGAGCCGGGCTGGAGGGCCGATGCCGCCATCCAGGGCTTGGGGCGCACCAACCGCACGAACCAGGCGCAGCCGCCGCTGTTCCGGCCGGTTGCGACCGATGTGAAGGCTGAGAAGCGCTTTCTCTCGACGATAGCCCGGCGGCTCGACACATTGGGCGCCATTACGCGCGGCCAGCGCCAGACCGGCGGTCAGGGCCTATTTCGCCCTGAGGACAATCTGGAGTCGCACTATGCCCGCGACGCGCTGCGGCAGCTTTACCTGCTGCTGGTTCGCGGCAAGGTGGACGGCTGCTCACTCCAGATGTTCGAGGAAGCGACCGGCCTCACACTGACGGAGTCCACCGGCATCAAGGACGAGCTGCCACCGATCACGACCTTCCTCAATCGGCTGCTGGCGCTTACCATCGCACTTCAAACCGTCCTGTTTACAGCCTTCGAACAATTGCTAAATGCGAAAATCGAGGGCGCCATTGCCTCCGGTGCCTACGACATCGGCTTGGAAACACTGCGTGCCGAGAGCTTCGTCGTCACCGAGCGACGCGTCATCCATGTCCATGCGGCCACCGGTGCGGAAACGCGACTGCTGACCATCGCCCAGCGCAAGCGCAATCGACCCGTTTCACTTGCCGATGCCCTTGCCCAGCTTCACGATCCCCGCGCGAAGCTCCTGGTCAACAACCGATCCGGCCGCGCCGCCGTACAGGTGCCAGCGCCCGCACTCATGCTCGACAACGGCGAGATCGAATGGCGCGTCCGGCTGATCCGGCCGATGGAGCACCATCAGGCCTCATTGAAGATGATGGCGGAGAGCCACTGGGTTGAGGCTGAGCAGGCTGCGTTCGCTGACGCCTGGAGTGCCGAGACGGCTGACGTGCCCGAGTTCACGGACAGCACTATCCATGTCGTTGCCGGCATGCTGCTGCCGATCTGGAAGCGTCTGCCTAGGGAATTCTCACGTGTGTACCGGCTCCAGACTGACGATGGCGAGCGCATCATCGGTCGTCAGGTCCCGCCAGCATGGATCGCGGGCGCACTGGCAACAAGCTCGCCTTCGATCACAGCCAGTGATGCTTTCGTTGCGCTACTGGGCGGTCGAACGATCCTCGACCTCGCTGATGGTCTGCAGCTTCGGCGCAGCCGCCTCATGGGCGTTAGCCGAATCGAGCTGACGGGCTTCAACGACACAATGCGCGACCGTCTTTCGGCTTACGGCCTCTTCCGAGAGATCATCTCCTGGAAGCTGCGCATGTTCGTGCCCGCCGACGCATCTGGACCCGCAATTCTGGGCAAGTTGCTGAAGGGCTATCCAGTCCAGCGCATCGACACGCGGGAGGGTGCGTGATGGCCCGCCACGATGCGTCAGAACTGGCGCACCGCCTCGGCCAGCAGGCTGAGGCGGTTTGTCGCTACTATCTTTCGAACGGGCATCGCGAGGGCCGCTACTGGCTTGTCGGCGATGTGCAAAACACGCCGGGCCGCTCAATGTTCGTGCGTCTCGTCGGGTCAGCGAACGGAAAAGGAGCAGCCGGCAAGTGGGCCGATGCGGCGACTGGCGAGCATGGCGACCTTCTAGACGTCATCCGCGAAAGCCGCGGCTTCAGCAACTTCAAGGACGTTGCGAATGAAGCAATGACATTTCTCGGCTTGCCGCATCCCGAACCAGAGCAGATTTCTCCCCGGCCGAAATCGGTAGACACGCCATCCGGATCATCGGAGGCAGCGCGTCGGCTGTTTGCGATGTCGCAGCCGATTGCGGGTACGGTCGTAGAGGCGTATCTGCGCAACCGCAGTATTACCGCTTTGCACGGGACCGGAAGCCTGCGTTTTCACCCGCGCTGCTACTACCGGCCCGACGAACACGCGCCGACTGAGACCTGGCCGGCGATGATCGCTTCCGTCACCGATCTCGACGGCCATTTGACTGGCGCACATCGCACCTGGCTTGATCCTTCCGGCAGGGGCAAGGCATCGGTCGGTACGCCGAGGCGCGCGATGGGCGATCTTCTCGGTCACGCGGTTCGCTTTGGCCTGCCGGGCGACGTCATGGCGGGCGGCGAAGGCATCGAGACCGTCTTGTCGCTTCGGTGCATCCTGCCCGATATGGCTATGGCAGCGGCACTTTCGGCCGCCCATCTTGCTGCCATGCTGTTCCCCCTCACGCTGAGACGGCTCTACATCGTGCGCGACGCCGATCCAGCCGGTAACGGCGCGCGTGACACCTTGATCGAAAGAGCGAATGCTGCCGGGATCGAGCCGGTCGTGCTCTCGCCGGCACTTGGGGACCTCAACGAAGATCTCTGTACGCTAGGCGTGGATGCCGTTCGAGCAGCAGTCCGTGTTCAGCTCGCCCCGCAGGACATCACCCGTTTCATGGCAGTGGCGGGATAACTCGGAACGAAACAATCTGTCCGCTGTCGCTTGCATCGCTTGGATGCTCCTGAAGTCGGAGAGAACCGCGCCTGCGGGCCTTCGAGAGGGCGATCGGCCAGCAAACGACCCGGACCCGCAATGTCTTCGGCCGACTATTTTCCGGCGCGCTCCCCAAGGGAGCGCTTTCCATCGCGAAGCAAAATAGCCGGCCTTCACCCTCCTCCGCTGACACTCCGGCCCTTCGCTTCGCTGCGGGTGCAGGTCCGTCCCGTCCGCCGGCTTCCGTCGCCATGAAGGCCGCGAGGGTCGCGGTCCAACCGGCGGAGCATCCAATGAGCGAGCATGACGACTACGAACCACAGCACTCGTCTTCACCCATCGACCACGTCCTCACCGAACTCCAGCTCTATGGCTACCGACCCTTCGCGGATGAGCCTGATCCTCGACCGCTTCCAGAGGGCCACTGCGTCGCCGGCGCGATCGCCGACATCTTCGACGCCCTCATCGTGGCACTGCAAGACACTCGCCTCGAGCCCGATCTCGACGATCTTCTGTGGTCGACCGTCAACATCTTTCACCGCGCCGCAGATCGGATCGAGCGCGAACTCGACCACAACGAGCAGGCGCAACGCCGCAGCCAGCGTGAGCAGGACGGCAGCGAAGTGAAATCCGTCGAGCTGGAACGCCTGACGGCCGAAGGGCAGACGCTGATCGAACGCCAAAGCGCCTTCGAACTGATGCGTGATCAGGCCGCGGATCACTACGAGCGCCACACCGGATCGAGTTGGCGACCGCGCAGCGGATCGATGGTCAACCACCGCAACATGACCTCTGCGCTGATCGACAGCCGCGACTTTCTCAGCGCCAAGAAACGCGCCTCGCAGGAAGTCCTTCTGCCACCTGGCCCGAAAATCGCCTTCACCGCTGGGCTCGACTTCAATGACCACCAGCTGATCTGGGCCAAGCTCGACCAGGTCCACGCCAGGCATCCCGACATGGTCTTGATGCATGGGAAATCGCCGAAGGGTGGCGAAAAGATCGCCTCCTGTTGGGCAGACCACCGCAAGGTACCCCAAATCGGCTTTGCCCCTGATTGGACAAAGCATGCCAAAGCCGCCCCGTTCAAGCGCAATGACGCAATGCTGGAGGTACTGCCAATAGGCGTCATCGTCTTTCCCGGGACCGGAATTCAGGACAATCTTGCAGACAAGGCAAAGAAGCTCGGCATCCCAGTCCTCGACTTCCGCCCCAAGGGAGGCGGCGCGTAAGCGCTGCCCGCCCCTACCTTTTTTCGATTGTACGATACGGCCGCGGTCGGGCAGCGCATACTGTATTTGCAGCTCGCTGGAGTGCTTGGCCCGGGATGCCGTATCTCCGGCTCCCGGCGCCGCCCGTCTTTTGCGATACTCAAGTCCGCGCGCTCTAGCAAAGGCGCGCGACGCCGTCACGCTTGCCGTCAACGTTTCAGCTGCGTCGCAGCTGGCATCACAGCTGCGAATAACGACGCCCGTTCAACCGAACAGGGCTGGATCTGGGCGAACTCACAGAACAACCGGCGTGGGCAGGATGCTTTTTTCTGACCGGCCGTCACATTGTTAGCGTTGTCGCTGACACGGCATCGCGCGACGCACAGTTCGAATCCACCACGGCGTGCCGTCTCGTTCCAAAGATAGCGGATATCCGGTGATGCACGTCAGCCGTGACTTTGACCATCACGTGCGTGTCTTAAGCGCGGTGCCGACAACAGCTTGCGACTTCGCGATGCCTGTACAGAGGAGCATCGACGCCGGTGATCGTCGTAGCCGGGATTTCGCCAGCGACGGTATCGCCAGGTTCTCCGTTGATGTCTCTATCTGGTGGGCCGCTCCAAACGGCCTCTTTAATGGGCTGATCTGGCCGAAGGTCGGCTGCGCCTCGATCGCCTAAGCCGCAATGGCGCCGATCGACTTTCTTCCCCTGCCGGCTGCGCCGTCATTCCTCGCCAAACAACAAAGTCGCTTGGCTGCCATCCTCCGCTGGCGCTGCGGTCGCAAGCGATGCGGCGTCGATCGCCTCCGGCCCGCCGATCGCCATCGAGGCCGCAATGGTGCGGGCTCGAAACAGAGTTCAAGGAGAAAACTCATGGCGATAATCGGAACCTTCAAGAGGACCGGCAACAACGAGTTCACCGGCGAAATCGTCACTCTCTCGCTCCAGACCAAGAACGTCCGGGTCGTGCCCGAGACCAACCGCTCTGGCGACAGCGCCCCCAGCCACCGTGTCTTCGTCGGGTGGGTCGAGATCGGCGCCGCATGGTCCAAGCGCTCCAATGACGGCCGCGACTATCTCGGCGTGAAGCTGGACGATCCGAGCTTCGCTGCTCCGATCTACGCCAACCTCTTCAACGATGAAGAAGGCGAAGGCTACAGCCTCATCTGGTCGCGCCCCAACGGCCGCCGCAACGCGGAGTAAGGCCCCGACCAAGGCTCCGCCCGGACGAACAGGGCGGGGCCGTCCTCCTTTTCACGACAAGATGAGCGCAGTCGCTGCGCAACCAGCTCCGTCGGACTTGGGGCGACTACCTGTCGTGTTCGCGACTGGAGACTTCATTCCTGCATGTTGCCTCGCCGATCATCGAAAATTCGCGGTGTTTCCCGCGTCAACTCACGGTGCCGATTTTCTGATCAACTCGCATGGGTCCACATTCAGCGCAGTTGCGATCCTCCCAAGAACACTGATGCTGGCCGACACCCGAGCGCGCTCGATCGATCCGACGTAACGCATGCTCAGTCCAGAGCGGGCGGCCAGTTCCTCCTGCGTCACGTTCTGGTCATGGCGCAGACGACGCATGTTGGCCGCCATGATCTCCTTGAGATTCATGACGGATTAGGGACCAGAAAGGGAACTATCGTTCTAGGAATGATCGTTCCTATTCGCTATGATTGGTGCTCGATCTAAAGGACGGCTCCTTCGAGATCGCGATCGAAATATGAACGGTCAAATACCATGCTTAAACCGCTGCTCGATCCTGATGTCGCCGACATTGCGCCGGATGCCCCGGTCCTGACCGGCTATGACGAGGAGCGTCTGCTCACCTACATTCGCCTCCTTGACGCGGCAGCGGAAGATGCCGATTGGCGAGAGGTGGCCAGGATCGTCTTGCATATAGACCCGGAGCAGGAGCCGGAACGAGCGTTCCGGTCCTGGGAGACCCATCTTGCCCGCGCGCGATGGATGACGACCAGCGGCTACCGATATCTTCTCGCTGGCGGCGCTCCGCACTGACGCGGGCCGGCGCTCCACTTTGCTGAGTCAGCATAATGGTTTGCCGACTCTCCAACTATTCAACTTCCTTATCCGCCGGGAATGTTGATGCCGACGCCTCACATCCGGGTACGCGGAGAGGACAGGAACAGTGCAAGGCGATTGGACCGATCCGGCGGCGTATGCACACATGTGCAGCTACCAGGCTACGGAGTTCGCTGCCGAGTATCTGATCCGGAATGACGAATTCGTGGCAGAGTGCAGCCAGCTTGCATCGCAACTCGCTGGTTCTGGAGAACCTGCCGGTCAGCCCGATCTCGCCGCCCGTTGGGGCGCGCGATTTCAAAACTGCCGGTGCCGGACTTCCGAAAGCTGACAATATCATCTGGACGGAACAGGCCTCGCCGCGCGTGCTCCGGGTCATGCGGGTATCTGCATCCCATCAAACAGTTCGACCTTCCAGCCTTGCCGGAGCCAGCGTTTGGCCGCAGGACGAAGGCCTTCACATTATTTGGTCTACCTTAATTGGGAAAAGTCATCTCGTCGCTGATGACCGCGCAGGTGAATTCAACGCTATCCTTCTGCCGCTCGATGCTGCATTCGAGACGCGGCTCGATGCAGCGCGCCGGTTCTGGCGCGCACTGAACGGCCGGGCAGCCAGTCCATCTTACGGCGCGCTGCCGCAACAGACCAAGACCAGGCATATCCTCAATTTACGCGCACATGATGGTCACCGCACGGGTGCAACCTATCGTCAGCTCGCGGAGGTGCTGTTTTCGCAAGAGCCGATTGTGCCGCGAGATTGGCGTGATCATCACCTCCGCCACAAGGTCCGAGCTATCTTACGCCGTGCAGCTTTTTTAGTCGCCGGCGGCTATCGCGATCTTCTCTTCTACCCCCACAACCGCAGCGAAAAGTCCGGCCGCCGAAGTCCTTCTTCGGGGTAGCAAAAACGCGCCCCCCAATCTTTGCCCTCCCTCGCCTTTCCTCATTTCGATCATGGTCCACTTCGCGCGTCCCGGCAGGCCAGGACGACAGCAGAACCGAATGGAGATCGAGCGATGTCGAAGGGTCCCGCGGACGCGCCCCAAAAGTATTTGCGCACGAAGGAGGCAGCACCCATCGTCGGGCTCTGCGCCCGCACACTCGAAAAGCACCGGACCTACGGCACCGGCCCAAAATACCGAAAGGTCGGCGGGCGCGTTCTCTACGACATCAACGACCTGCACGCCTGGATAGAGCTGGGCGCACGCACCTCCACCAGCGATGCCAACGCGACCTATGTTCCGCCGGCAAAACCCCATGCAGCCCGCGCGCCCGCCTATGTCGGCAGGCGCGACCGCAGCTCCTGATCTGTGGCGCACCGAAAATGCAGTATCGCGAGACCGTTCAGCAGCAATTTGCGCTGCCTCATGTCCCCTCATCCGGCTTCCCTCCACCCGGCACGCGGGACGTCGTGGCGTGGCAGCTCGTCTTGTTGGTGAAATCCCGCCACCTGACACCGATCCACTCTCATGCGCGCGAAGAATCGACCTGCGTTGAGGCGGCAGGTGTGCACGGCATGGCAACGATTTGGAACGCTGCCATCCTGGTCTGGGCTGCGTCGCAAACCATCCACGCGCAAGCCAGGAGATTGCAACCGCGCCGCCTGGTAGCGGCGAAACAGCAGCAAACCCTGACCTTCATGTCGCCGCGTAAACGGCGGCACGTCCACAGCCGGATAGCCGCACGCGAGCAGCCGAGTCCATACACGGCCAAGCGTCGTAAAACTTGCCTGCTGCGCCCCGGGATCGGGTCATGAGCAAGCGCACAAAGATCATCGCCACGATGGTTGGCGGCGTAGTGCTCGCCGCGGCGCCGGCATGGATTAGCCATCCGCCGCTGTCCATCTGGAATGCATCGGCGAGCATCCCCGTCGGGCTCTATCGCGTCCAGCCGGCCGACAAAATCGGTATTGCCAATATCGCCGTCATCATGCCGCCCGAGCCATTGGCGGCCTTCATGGCAAGACGCGGGTATCTGCCGAAAAATGTGCCGCTCCTGAAGCGTATTTTGGCACTCGGGGGCGCAACCGTCTGTCGCCAAGGCACAACCATCATCGTCAACGGCAAGACGTATGGACATGCGCGCGAGCGTGACAGGCGCGGTCGAGCCCTGCCCATCTGGCAGGGCTGCCGCGACATTGCCGAGGCCGACGTCTTCCTTATGAACCCGGGTGCAGCCGACAGTTTTGACAGCCGCTATTTCGGCCCGCTCCCGCTCTCATCGATCGTTGGCCGTGCGGTTCCCGTCTGGACCACGGAGCGCACCACTCCGGTGCTGGATATCACCAACGATCCCCTTGCTAGCGAGCCGTGACGGCTCGGCTCGGCGCGCACTAACACCCATGAAAGGAGCACTGCAATGACCCAGATCGGAACCTTCACGCGCAATGATGACGGCTTCTTCGGCAATCTCTCCACGCTAACAATCGAGGCGAAGATTGCCATTCTGCCTGCCGAGAAATCCAAAACCGAAAACGCGCCCGACCATCTGATCTATTGCGAAGGGATGGCGGTCGGTGCGGCTTGGGACCGCGCCGGAGACAAGGCTGGGGATTACCTCTCCGTCTCAATTGACGACCCGTCCTTTACGCAGCCGATCCGCGCCAAGCTGTTCCGGTCCGATGCAGAGAACAGCGTCTGGAGCCTGCACTGGAACCGATCATCGAAGCGCGACGGGCGAGGCTGAACAGATGCTTCTGGAGCCCTTCGACGAATCTTTCTCGGCAACCCTTTTGATCCATTGCGCGCCGGTCAAACCCTTCGACCCGACCGCCCGCGACGCAGCCCAGAGGGGGCCTGACACTTGCTTGTGGTTGCGGACGCCGATTTCATCACAGTTTTGGCAAAGCCGGTTCGATCGGCGAGCCCCTGCCCTTAACGGAAGCGAACACCGTCGCAGGCTGGCGGCGCATCGGTTCTGCGGTCTGCGGGATGCAGCCCACAGAGGCATGACGACGTTTGCCGCATGTGTCATGCTTGGCTTCGTGGCGCCCGAAACTGGTGCAGCGGCTTCCTCTCATGGTGAACGGCCGGCGCACTCCGAGTCGACGATCTTGTCGGCTGGCCCGTGGTCGCGGCATATTCGAGAAGCGTCAAAACGCTTCGCCATTCCAGAGCGGTTGCTGCGCGGCGTCATGCATGTTGAGAGCGTCGGCGATGTTCGTGCGCTTTCAAGCAAGGGCGCAATGGGCTTGATGCAGATCATGCCGGCGACGTGGGAAGAACTGCGCATCAAATACCGTCTCGGTGACGATCCCTATCAACCGCGTGACAACATTCTTGCAGGTGCAGCATATCTTCGCGAAATGCTCGACAGCTTCGGGCGCAGCGGCTTTCTTGCCGCTTACAATGCCGGTCCTGGTCGGTACACCGAACATCTCTTAACCGGCCGTCCGCTGCCACGCGAGACGGTCGACTACGTCAGGAAACTCGCGCCGCTGCTCGATGGTGCAGTTCTCAGTCCGCGGCGCGCGCGGCAAGGAAGGGGCAGAGCCAGCTCGCTCCGTGCAACGATCTTTGCGCATCCCCATGACATTCGGAACGCCACTGCATCGGATGGCAATGGTTATGGCGAGACGATCTTTGCGGCGATTCATTCGTCCGCAATGGGGTCGCCAATGGGCAATCCTGTTGCGGACCTGACCGCGATCGAGCCACGGCCGAGTGAAACCGATTTCCAATCGAACCACGCTGTTTCCGGCCTATTCGCTCAACCCTCTTTAGCCATATCGCGATGATCGCCACGTTCCTCCTCAATTGCATTCCGGCCTGTTCCGTCGCGGAAATTGCGGCGGAAGGGTTGGCTGTGGATGAGAACAGAGAGATTGGCAGGATAAAGGGCCGCGAGGTGCGGCTCGGTTCGGCCGATTGTTTTCCTTACGATTTTCGTCTCATTTCGCAATGTGCTGGCACAATCAGCGATGTGCGCTATTCCCAATTTTTCAGTCTTTCAATGGAAACCGCACCTCGTGGCCGTCTAGCATGAAGCGTGACGATAGCTTTCGCGTCCGCCCCGGTCGCATCCGCTCCCGCGCCGGCCAGCGCGCACGACCCTTCATCTTCCAGGCTCTTGCGGCCACACAGCGCGCCGGCGGGCACCTTACACGCGAGGGTCGGATCACCTCCCCGCGAGCTTCAACGTTTGGCCGCGGCAGGTCAGCGAGCATCCGCGCCAGTCGCCTCATCTCTGACAGCTCACGCGGCGCCGTCGTCAAGACCCGTGTGGTACGGCAGTTCAGAGGGTCTGCGCCACTCGCCACCCATCTCAAATATCTTCGCCGCGAAGGTGTTACACGTGACGGTGAGAAGGCGAGGATGTTCGGTCCCGACACCAAAGATGCAGATCATGACGCCTTCTGCGACCGCTGCAAGGATGATCGGCATCACTTCCGTTTCATCGTTTCGCCGGAGGATGCAATGGAGCTCGGCGACCTCAAGAACTTCGCTTGTGACCTGATGGTCGACATGGAGCGCGACCTCGGCACGAAGCTCGACTGGATAGCCGTCGATCACTGGAACACCGAACATCCGCACGTTCACATCCTCGTTCGCGGCGTTGCCGACGATGGCGAGAGCCTTGTCATCTCGCGCGACTACATCCGCCAGGGCATGCGCGATCGGGCGAGCGACATTCTCACCCAGACGCTTGGGCTCCGCACGGACCTCGACATCCGCCAGGCCATCGAGCACCAGGTCGACACTGAGCGCTGGACGCAGCTCGATCGCCAGCTTGTTCGTGACGCCGACCGTCATGGTATCATTGATCTCGCGCCACACCCTGATCGCCGGCCCGACGAGTTCCTGGGGCTAAAAGTCGGCCGGCTGCGGCAACTGGAAAGCCTGGGCCTCGCGAACGAGATCCGTCCCGGCCAGTGGATGGTGGTCGAAGAGGCCGAGGCCACTTTGCGCACCCTCGGTGAACGCGGCGACATCATCAAGCGCATGCACCGCAGCCTCACTGTGCATGGGCTAGAAAAAGGGACGGCCGACTATGTGCTGGCCGCCGAAAAGATTGATGCGCCCGTGATCGGCCGACTGCTCGAACGCGGCCTTGATGACGAACGGCGCGGCGCGGCCTATGCCATCGTCGATGGCATTGATGGACGCACGCACCACATTCGCTTCCATGACCCTGATGCGGCCGGAGACTCCGACCCGGGCTCGGTCGTGGAGTTGTGCCGCGATGCGAGTGCAAATGGCGGTGGCCGGGTCACGCTCGCGGTCCGCTCCGACCTCTCAATCGAACAGCAGGTCCATGCTTCCGGCGCGACTTGGCTCGATCGCCAACTCGTTGCACGCGAGCCTGCCGAATTCGGTGACGGCGGCTTTGGCAGGGACGTAAGACAGGCACTGCAAGATCGGGTCGACCACCTTGTCAGCCGCGATCTGGCCAGGCGCGAGGGACAGCGCGTCATTCTTGTGCGCAATCTGATCGATACTCTACACGATCATGAGGTGGAATCGCTCGGTGCCCGCCTCGCCGCCGAGACGGGCCTCTCATTCACGAAGGCTGCCAACGGCGATCATGTGGCTGGGATTTACCGGCGGCGTTTCTCGCTGGCTTCAGGCCGGCTCGCGATGATCGACAATGGGCTCGAATTCAAGCTCGTGCCCTGGTCGCCGTCGCTCGAAAAGCGATTGGGTAATCAAGTCATCGGGGTCGTGTGCTCGGATACGGGGGGCGTGGATTGGAACCTGGGAAAGAAGCGCGGCATCGGGCTATGAAGGTTACAGGCGTATGCTCTGATGCTGGGAAGCCAGCACGGTCGCACATTCTATTTGTACCCGCACAGTGAAGCGCCGATTGCCTGGCAAAAAACAGGGACTTTGCGCATCCTCGATTCAGTCTGGCGCCCGCGATCGCGGCACTGGCGCTGTTTGCCTTCGTCTATCATTGGAACAGCTATCTGTGGCCGCTGACAGTTTTGCAGGGCAATGCAGAGGATTATCCGATCGTCATTAGCCTCAGCCGCCTGCTCAGCTACAACAGAGGCGCCCTCAATACAGGACTTGTCATGGCCGGCGCCACGCTCGCCGTGCTGCCGCCATTGATGCTCTTCGCCTTCCTGCAGCGCTTCTTCGTGGATTCGATCGTCGGCTCGGCGGTCAAGGGATAATGGACCAGCGCGGCGCTCTGTGCTAAGGTGTACACAGATCAACACAGGACACCGCTATGGCCGCTAGCACCACTATGACAATTCGCGTCAGTCCCGATGTAAAGGAAAAGCTCGACCGGATCGCAACCGACACCCGGCGTAGCAAGTCGTTCCTCGCAGGTGAAGCCGTCGCAGCGTATGTCGATCGCGAGCTTGAAATCATTGAAGGTATCAAGCGCGGCCTTGCTGATGTCGAAGCTGGGCGCATCGTGTCTCATGATAAGGCTATGGCAGAAATTTATGCTGCGATTGATGCCGGCACGGGCCGCAAGGTGTGACGCGAGCCGTTCAGTGGTCTCGCGGTGAGCTGGACGACATCAAGGAACAGATCGCCTATATCTCGCAGGATAATCCGCGCGCTGCGCGCCTGGTAGCAGACCGGATTCTGGACGCAGGGGCCGCGCTTGGGGAAATGGCAACCGGGCGACCCGGCCGTGTATCCGGCACCTATGAAAAGCCTGTGAGTCGCCTGCCCTACATCATCGCTTATGCCGTGACCGCCAAGGGCGGCCGGGAAAGCATTTCAATTTTGGGGGGGATCCACGCAGCGCGCGGTTGGCAGGACGAGGAATGGCCGAACTGAGCGAAATCTCGCGACGAAGGGGCTTTAATCGCGAGCGGATTTGCTGCCAACAATTTTGACAGCAAGCTGCCGGGTATTGCTCCCGAGTTTAACCGGAGACCTGGGTGGGAGCATATACGTCGAGCACGTTCTGAGTTTCGTCCGTTCGCAATGAGTTATGGCTACTAACGATCTGGCAAAACCACGATTCAGTCGGCGGTCAGCACGACCTTGACACTCTGTGAACGGTCGGCGGCAAGACGGAACGCGTCTGGGGCGGCGGAAAGCGTGCGCTCCGCCGTCACCAGCTTGAGGACATCCACCTCCCCCGAAACGATGAGATCGACCGCCCGGCCGAACTCCGTGCCGAAGCGGAAGGTGCCTTTGAGGTCGATCTCCTTGGCCATCACCGCATTGGCAGGCAGCGGGATCTGGCCACCGGGAAGATTGCCGACCTGGACCACCGTGCCGCCGCGCCGGACACTGGCGATCGCCGCGGCAAGGCCGGCGGCGGTGCCTGAAATCTCGAACGCCACATCAAGCGAACCGCCGGCAGCAAGCGCCTGGAGCTCGGCGTCGCCGCTGGAAAGGTCGATCGTCCTGTCGGCGCCAAGCCGGCGGGCGAAGGCGAGCGGAGCGGCGGCGATATCGGCGACCGTAAGCTCAGCGCAGCCGGCAAGCCTGGCCGCGAGCATGGCCAAGAGACCGATGGGGCCGGCACCGAACAGGATGACGTTGCGGCCCCTGATGTCGCCCGCCCGCGCGATGGCGTGCAGGCTGACCGCCAGCGGCTCGGCAAGTGCGGCCGCCTGGTAGGCCACATCAAATGGAACCTTGAAACATTGCGCGGGCGTGGGGTCGAACAGGCTGGCGAAGCCGCCCTGCATATGCGGCGTCTTCGATGCCGAACCCATGAAATAGATGTTTTCGCAGAGATTGGCGCGGCCTTCCAGGCATCGCGCGCAATGCCCACACCAGCGCGACGGATTGACCGCGACGTGGTCGCCGACGCCCAGACCGGGCGCGGCGCCGTTGATCTCGACGATTTCGCCTGAGATTTCGTGGCCGAGGACAAGCGGCGAAGTGACGACGAAGTCGCCGGTACGGGCATGGCGGAAATAATGCAGGTCGGAGCCGCAGATGCCCCCTGCCCCAAAGCGCACCCGCACCATACCTGGTGCCAGCGGTTCAAGCGGACGCTCCACGACGCGCAGGTCCTGCGGGCCGAACAGCGTCGCGGCAATCACCTGGCCGCTCACCGGATCAAGCCCATCTCGGTCGGCAGCCAAAGCGTGATGGCGGGTATGAAGGTGATCAGAAGCAGCGCCACGATAAGCGGCACCAGCCACGGCAGGATCGCCATGGTGGTGCGTTCGACCGAGAGTTTGGCGACGCGCGACAGCACAAAGAGCACCATGCCGAGCGGCGGGTGCAAAAGCCCAATCATCAGGTTGAGCGTCATGATCAGACCGAAATGCACCGGGTTGATGCCGTAGACGGCGGCGACCGGCAGCAGGATCGGCACCAGAATGGTGATCGCGGCGATCGTATCGAGGAAGCAGCCGACCACCAGCATCAGGATGTTGACCAGGATCAGGAAGACCCACTTGTTTTCGGTGAGCGCGAAAATGAAGTTCGAAAACAGCTGTGCTGCCTGGCTGACGGTGAGCAGCCAGGCGAAGATCGATGCGGCGGTAACGATGAACAGCACCGAGGCGGTCGTTTCGATCGTGTCGAAGCTGGCCTTGGCAAGCAAACGCAGCGTCATCGTGCGGTAGCGCACCAGCCCGAGGAAAAGCGACCAGATCACGGCCGCCATCGCCGCCTCGGTCGGCGTGAACCAGCCCATCGTCATGCCGCCAATCAGGATGACCGGCGTCATCAGCGCCATGACCGCGGAGAAATCGAAATACCAGTCCGCCGCGATCAGCACCAGCAGCGCGATGCCGACCGCGATGTTGATCGACAGGCCAAGCTGCACAAGCACGTAACAGCCAATCGGAAAGGCAGCCACCACCAGCACCTCGCCCGCCGCTTCGGCCAGCCGCCGAAGCTCGAAAGGCGTGTCGGAACCCCAGCCGCGACTGTAGGCAAAGATGGCAACCGTAATCATCATCAGCACGGTCATGACCACGCCGGGCAGGATGCCGGCCATGAACAGGGCACCGATCGAGACATTGGCCATCATGCCGTAGATGACGAAGGGCAGCGAGGGCGGAAAGATCGGCCCGAGCGTGGCGGAAGCGGCGGTGACGCCAACCGCGGCGTCGATGGGATAGCCGTGGTCCTTCATCGCCTTGATCTCGATGGTGCCGATACCGGCGGCGTCGGCGAGCGCGGTGCCCGACATGCCGGAAAAGATCACCGATCCGATGATGTTGACCTGCGCCAGGCCGCCCTTCATCCAGCCGACCAGGGCAAGGGCAAAGGAATAGATGCGCCCGGTGACGCCGGCGATGTTCATGAGGTTGCCGGCCAGAATGAAGAAGGGCACGGCGAGCAGTGGAAAGCTCTCCACCCCGGCGATCATGCGCTGGGCCGCGATGATATCGGGCGCGACGCCGTAGATGACGAGGTATAGGATCGACGCGGCCGCCATCGAAACGGCGACCGGCACGCCGATGAGCATCAGGACAAGAAAGCCCCCGACCAGAAGCAGCATCGCTCAGACCCCCGCCGTCTCGAACGCACCAGGACGCTCGAGCACCGAATAGCCGCGCCGGTAATTGCCGATGAAGACCTGGATCGAGCGCAGAAGCATCAGCACGAACCCGGCCAGTACGGCGTAGAAGAACCAGCGCCGCGGCAGGTTGACGGTGACCATGCGCTCATGCGCCACGATCGTGACGTAGCGCCACATCAGCCATGTTCCGTAGGCGAAGAATGCGATGCGGACAATATCGACGGCGAGCGCCAGCCAGCGGCCGACACGCTCCGGCAGATAGTGGTAAAGCACGTCGACATGGATATGGCGCGAAAGGCGCACGCACATGGCGGCACCGAGAAAGACAACGACGACAAGCGCGTTGATGGCGATCTCCTCGGTCCAGGCAAAGCTGTTGTTCAGCGCATAGCGGGTGAAGAACTGCAGGAAGACACAGACGACCATGCCCCAGAACACGGCAAGCGTGACCCAATCCTCGATACCGTGGTCCGACAGGTCGACGTCGACCGGCACCTCCTCGAAGGCGTGCGCGATCTCTTCGACGGTGATCTCGGTGTGGTGTTCCTCGGCCATTGGCGCGGGCTCCCGAAGCTGGTGGGTCGTCAAGGATTGGAAGGGCCGTCCGGCGCAATTTGAAGCCGGACGGATGGGCAAGTGGCGAATCCGATTGCCGCCCTATTCTCTTGGTTGAGCATCCGATTTCCCGATGCCCTACTTGATGGCGCGGATCGCTTCCCAATCGGCCTTGTTGTAGCCGAACTCCTCGAAGGTGACCTTCTCCAGCACATTCTTCTCGAAGTCGGCACGGTCGACATCGGTTACGGTGATGCCGCGGTCCTTGAATACCTGCACCAGTTCCTTTTCGCGGGCGACGATCTTCGCCGTGGCGCGGGCGGCGGCCTCCTGCATCACCTCGGTGAAGATCTTCTTGTCCTCGTCGGAAAGCGAGGCCCAGCGCGACGCCGATATGATGGTGTTGAGATGATCGACGATATGGCCAGTCAGCACGATGTTCTTCTGCACCTCGTAGAATTTCTTCGCCTCGATGGTGGTCAGCGGGTTCTCCTGGGCCTCGACCGTGCCGTTCTGCAGGGCCAGGTAGACCTCAGCGAAGGCGATCGGCGCGGTGTTGGCGCCGCAGGCACGCGGCATGGCCAGATAGGCGGGCACGTCGGGAACGCGCATCTTCAGGCCCTGCATGTCGGAGCATTTGGCGATCGGACGGTTCGAGGTGGTCTGCCGCGTCCCGTAATAGGTGGTGGCGACGATATGATTGCCGGTCTTGTCCTCATAGCCCTTGGTCAGGGCCTTGTAGACGTCGCTCTTGGTGTATTTCAGCAGATGGTCGGCATCGCGGAAAGTGTATGGGAAATAGGTGACGCCGATCGGTGGATATTCGCGCGCCGCGAAGCTCGATCCGGAAATGATGATATCGACGGTGCCGAGCATCAGGCCCTGGTTGATGTCTGCTTCCTTGCCAAGCTGCGAGGCCGGATAGACGTCGATGGCGTAGCGGCCCTGGGTGCGCTTCTTGATCTCGTCGGCAGCCCACACGGATTCGGTGTGGAAGGGCTCCGTCGTCTCGTAGACATGTGCCCATTTCAGGACCGTTTCCGCCGAGGCCGACGCCATGGGTATGGCAATTGCGGCGATCGCACCGAGCAGAACTGCGTATTTTCTCAGCATCTAATTCCTCCCTGGTTGAACTTGACGGCCGGATCTCCCCCCGGCCAACTGCTATTCCGCAACCTCCTTGGCTGCGGCTCTCTCATCGAAATTGCGTGAGAATCTGATTTGCGACTGGCGCAGATGCTGCTGCATGGCGGCCTTGGCCCGCTCGGGGTCGCGCGCGGCAATTGCATCGCGCACGGCACGATGTTCCTTTGCCGCGACCTGCCAGGAATCGCTGGTCTCGAAATAGATCGACAGGCGTTCGAAGTACGGGTTCATGCGCTGGTCGAAAAGCTCGCCGATGAAGCGCACCAGCACCGCGTTCTCGAGAATGCCGGCGACAGCGGTGTGGAATTCCCGGTCGAGCGCAATGGTCATCTTGTTGGGGTGGCGCATGGCCTCCATCCGGCGCAGCACGTCGTCGAGCCGTTCGATATCTGCAGGCCGGACATGGAGGGCCGCTTCGGCGGCGATCGCGCCTTCGACGAATTCGCGCGCGCGCAACAGCTCGAACGGGCCTTCCTCGACTTCGGGTTCGGAGGCGGCGGCGCTCGGCGGATCGGTGACGTAGATACCCGAGCCGACGCGGATGCGTATGCGGCCTTCGACCTCCAGCGCTATCAGCGCTTCACGGACTGTCGGGCGGGAAATTCCGAGCTGATCGGCCAGATCCCGCTCGGTTGGCAGGCGGTCGCCGACGGAAAACTCGCCGGCATCGATCAGCTGCCTGAGCTGATCGGCGACCTGTCGGTAAAGCCGGCGTGGTTCAACGGCCTGGATCGGCATGCGCGTTTAGTTCCCTCCCGGGCCAACCCTGGTACATTGGTCTGACCCATTGACCGCAGCTTAGACAGAGCATGCGGAGAGTCAAGCTCGATAGAACCGCGGCCCGCACAACCGGAACGCGGCGGCATTGCGCAAGCATTCCATGCGTCAGCGCCGTCCTCCGCGAATGACCAGGACGTTCCCGGCGGCGACGAGGACGAGCCCGATGATCGCGTACGCAGTCCAGGCATAGCCTTCCAGCGCCGTGGAGATCAAAAGCGCAAAGACGGGAAATATGACGGTCGCATAGCCGGCGCGGGCGCCGCCAATGCGTCCGAGCAGCGTCAGGTAGGCGGCGAAAGCCACGACGGTCGATATGACGGCGAGGAAGACCAGCGAGCCGATATAAGAGGCCGTCGTCGCGAACACGAACGGCTCACCAAGCAGGAAGGCCAGGAACGTCGACCACAGAGTGCCATAAAGCATGCCCCAGGCGCTCGTTGAAACGAGCGGCAGGCCGCGGCGCTGGTTTGCGACGGAGACGAGATTGCCGGCGCAGAAGCTCAGCGTGCCGCAGAGGCACAGAAGAAGGCCCACCAACGTGCCGCCGGAAAGCCCGTTGGCGGCGATTTCGGGAAAGAACATCAGCGCTATTCCGGCGAAGCCGATGAGGCCGCCGGCGAGAATGCGCGGCGCCGGGCGCTCGCCGATGACCAAGGCACCGAGCAGCATGTTGATTACCGAGGCGAGCGAGAAGACGACCGAGAGCAAGCCGCTGACGAGATAGCCGGCGCCATAATAGAAAAACAGGAAGTTCGACGAGAAGATGAGGATGCCGAGCACTGCAAAGCGCAGATGATCGGTGATCGAAAAGCGGAGACGCCGGCCGGAAAAACCTGCCCAGGCAAACATCAGCAGCGTGGCGATGGCGAAGCGCCAAACCAGATTGACCTCGTTCGACACGCCGCTGCCGACCTGAAGCTCGATCGCGAACCACGATGCGCTCCAGGCAATGACCGTCAGCGCGTAAAGCCCGTAGTCGACGGGTTCGAAGGGGCGGTCGCGCGTCGGCATGCGCATTTCCGCGTTAGCCGGCTCCGGGGCGTCGTTTGGTTCTCTTGCTACCGACATGCTGGCCAAGACGCTTCCGCTCACAAGACGTTTACAGACCAACCGTCCGCCTTCGCCGCTTCTGGCCCCAGACGACGAGACCGAGCAACAGCAGAGCCGGAATGGCGAACCAATAGCGCGACGTCCGTTCCGCCGGGACTAGCACCTGGTTGATTTCGTCGCCGGGCTGCAGGCCGAATTTGGCCGCCTGGCTGCCCAGTCGCACGACGCCGACCGTCACGCTATCGCCAAGCGCACTGACGTCCAGGCCCGCAGCCTTCAGGCGTTCGGCCGATGAATTTGCAGGCCCGAGCTGCAGCCGAACCAGCTTCGATATCTCATCGCCGTTGAGGTTCAGTGTCGTCAGGCGCAAGCGAACCGCGCCTCCCTCGGCCGTCTCGTCGACGATACGGCTGAGTTCGGTGGCGGGTACTGCCCGATACGGTTCACTCACCTGATCGAGCAACAATCCTGGCCTGAACAAGATGAAACAGGCCACAAGCAACGCAATCGTCTCGTACCAGCGGTTGCGCACGAGCATCCAATTCTGCGTCGCTGCTACAAACGAGACCATGGCCAGCGTCGATGTCACCACCATCGCGACGAAATCGAACGGACCTTCGAGATCGATCATCAGCAGTCCGGTGTTGAAGATGAAGATGAACGGCAGCAGGCCGGTACGGATCTCGTACTTGAAGCCCTGAATGCCGGTCTTCACCGGATCGGCGCCGGAAATTGCCGCAGCAGCATAAGCCGCCAGGCCCACTGGCGGCGTCACGTCCGCCATCAGCCCGAAATAGAAAACGAACATGTGGACGGCGACCAGCGGCACGGCAAGATCGTTCTGCGCCGCCAAATCGACGATGACCGGCGCCATCAAGGTGGCGACGACGACATAGCTTGCAGTGGTCGGCATGCCCATGCCGAGAATGATGCAGATCACCGCGGTGAACAAAAGCATGACGATGAAGCTGCCGCCCGAGATGAATTCGACCAGCTCGGTCATTACCAGCCCGATGCCCGTGAGCAGAACCGTTCCGACGATGATGCCGGCCGTCGCAGTGGCAATGCCGACCGTCGTCATGTTGCGTGCGGCGGCGGACAGGCCACCGACCAGATCGTCGAAACCGTGAAGCCAATGCTGCGCCAGCGCTCGGTCCTTGCGGAAAAAGGCGGTGAGCGGCCGCTGCGTGACGATCAGCGCCATAAGGGCGACAGCGCCCCAGAATGCCGACAGGCCGGGCGACAACTCCTCCACCATCAGGCACCAGATCAGCAGGATCACAGGCAGCAGAAAATGCAGGCCGGTGCGCGCCGTCTCGCCGAAGTGGGGAATCCTGACGATCTCGCCCTCCAGATCCTCCAGCGGCAGGTCGGGATAACGCGCCCGGTAGGCGACAAGGCCGATGTAAACGGCGATCAGCGCGGCAGTGATCATCCAGGTCGCGGCCGCGCCGAAAACGATCTTCGTCCAGCCAATGCCGTAATAGGCAAGCCCTGCGAAGATGATGAAACCGCATACGCCCATCAGCCCGCGCAGCGCACTCTGAAATGCGGAGTGCGTGCTGCGTGACGGCAGGCCCTTCATCCCCGTCTTCATCGCCTCGATATCGACGATGTAGAACAACGAGCCGTAGGTCAGCAGCGCCGGATAGAAGGCGTGCTTGACCACCTCGGCATAGGAGATGCCGACATATTCCGCGATCAGGAACGCGGCGGCGCCCATCACCGGAGGCATCAGCTGACCATTGACGCCGGCCGCGCATTCGATGGCGCCGGCCTTCACCGCAGAATATCCGACGCGACGCATCAGCGGGATGGTGAAGGTTCCGGTGGTCACGACATTGGCGATCGACGACCCGGAAATCATGCCGGTCAGGCCGGAAGCGACGACACCGGCCTTGGCCGGACCGCCGCGGTATTTGCCGAGCAGCGAGAAGGCAAGCTGGATGAAAAAGCCGCCGGCGCCGGCGCGCTCCAGCAATGTTCCGAACAGAACGAACATGAAGACGACGTTGGTGGACACACCGAGGGCAACACCGAAGACCCCCTCCGACGTCAGCCACATCTGCGAGGCTGCGCGCGATAACGTCGCGCCCTTGTGGCCGAGCAGGCCAGGTAGGTGAGGCCCGGCGAAGATATAGATCAGCATGATCGCCGCGATGACGGTGATGGCAGGCCCGACGGCGCGACGGGCGGCCTCGAGCAGGATGAGGACGCCGGCGATCGAGACGATCAGGTCAGCCGTAGTAGGAAGGCCCGGCCGATGGGCGATATCGCTGTAAAAGACCAACAGATACAGGGCGGACGCCGCCCCGGCGATGCCTAGCACCCAGTCGGGCAGCGGCACCCGGCTGCGCGACGAGGTCTTGAAGGCCGGAAACGTCAGCATCGCCAGAAACAGGGCGAAGGCCAGATGGATGGAGCGGGCGATGCCGTCGCTGACGACACCAAAATTGAGCATGAACGGAAGGGGCGAGGCATACCAGAGCTGGAACAGCGACCATGCCAGCGATACGCCGAGGATCAGCTTCGCGGTGCGGCCGGTCGGCTTGCGCCCACCGGTGTCGGCCTCGGCGACGATCTCGCTAAGCTTGTCAATGTCGATAACGGGTTGGTCAGGCCCTGCCGCCCGCTGGCTTTGATCTGTCATCGTTCCCTACAATTATTTTGCGATGCGAGGCGCCTGTGGCGCCTCGCATTGAAGGCCTCAGAGCCAGCCCTTCTCCTTGTAATAGCGCTCCGCGCCCGGATGCATTGGCGCCGACAGACCGGTCTTGACCATCTCCTTGGGATCGAGATTGGCGAAAGCCGGATGCAGTTTCTTGAAGTCGTCGAAATTTTCGAAGACCGACTTCACCAGTTCGTAGACCACCTCATCGGGCGTGCTGGCATTCGTCACCACTGTCGCGCGGACGCCGAATGTCGTCACGTCGTCCGGATTGTTGGCGTACATGCCGCCCTTGATGGTGGCGACTGAATAGTACGGATGAGCTGCCAACAGCGCGTCCACTGCCGGACCGGTCAGCGGGATGAGTTTGGCGCCACAGGCCGTGGTCGGATCCTGGATCGCGGCGGAAGGATGACCGACGCCGTAGAAGAAACCGTCGATCTTGTTGTCGCACAGCGCGCTGCCCTGCTCGTCCGCCTTCAGCTCCGCGGCAAGCGAGAAATCGCCGAGCGTCCAGCCCATCTGCTTGAGCAACTCCTCCATGGACGAGCGGGTGCCTGACCCGGGATTGCCGATGTTGAAGCGTTTGCCTTTGAAATCCTCGAATTTGGTGACGCCGGCGTCCGGCCGCGCTAGCACGGTAAACGGCTCGGGATGGACGGAGAACACGGCCCGCAGATCCTTGAACGGCTTGCCGTCGAAATTTCCGGTCCCCTCATGGGCCTGGTACTGGACGTCCGATTGGGTCAAGCCGAAATCGAGGTCGCCGGTCTGGATGGAGTTGACGTTGAAGACCGAACCGCCGGTCGACTCCGTCGAGCATCGGATGCCGGTTTTCTGCCGGTCCTTGTTCATCAGTCGGCAAATGGCGCCGCCGACGGCGTAGTAGACGCCGGTGACCCCGCCGGTGCCGACCGTGACGAAGCGCTGCTCGGCTCCGACGGATGGCAGCGCCAGCAGCATGCAGGCCGCCGCGCCGATCAGGGTTTTCATTGAACTGTACATGGTTGCTACCTCTCTGGTGGGTGTCCCGGCCCGTCGCCGATGACGCGTTGGAACTGGTTGAGGCGGTCCGCGTCGTGCGGGTCAGGCCGCTGAAGCGATCGCAGCGTCGATCGCCTCACCGAGCCGTTCGACGATCCGATCGATATCCTGTTTGGAAATGATGAATGGCGGCGCCACAAGCACATGAACGCCCCGCACACCATCAATCGTCCCGGCCATCGGATAAATCATCAGGCCGCGGGCCATTGCTTCGCGCTTGATGCGGGCGTTGAGTTCAAGCCTCTGGTCGAATGGTTCCTTGCTGGCGCGATCAACCACCAGCTCGATTCCCCTAAATAGACCCCGCCCGCGAATGTCGCCGACGTGATGGTGGTTATCGAAGCGTTGGTGCAGGCGTTCGTCCAGCTGCGCGCCCATTGCGCTGACGTTGTCGAGCAGACCGTCACGCCGGATGACCTCCTGCACGGCAAGGCCGGCCGCCGCTGCCATTGGATGGCCCATATAGGTATGCCCATGCTGGAAGAAGCCCGAGCCTTGGGCAAAGGCATCGAAGATATGCCGGCCGAGCAGCACCGCGCCAATCGGCTGGTAGCCACCGCCGAGCCCCTTGGCGATGGTCAGCAGGTCGGGAGCGATGCCGTCCTGCTCGCACGCATGCAGCGTGCCGGTACGGCCCATGCCGCACATCACCTCGTCGAGAATGAGCAGCACGCCGTAGCGGTCGCAAATCGCGCGAATGTGCTTGAAGTAGTCCGCGACCGGCGGCACCGCGCCGAGCGTGGCACCCACCACCGGCTCGGCGACAAAGGCGATGACCTCGTCCGGGCCGAGTTCTAGGATCTTGTCTTCGAGCTGCTGGGCGGCGCGCGCCGCATAGGCTTCGTCGCTTTCGCCATGCCTTTGATAGCGATAGGCGTAACAGGGGTCGATATGGTGGGTCTCGATCAGCAACGGCCTGAACTGGGCGCGCCGCCATTCGTTGCCGCCGGTGGCAAGAGCGCCGAGCGTATTGCCGTGATAGCTCTGCCGGCGTGCGATGAGATGGCGCCGTTGCGGCTCGCCCTTCTCGACAAAATATTGCCTGGCCATCTTGAGCGCGGCCTCGACCGCCTCCGAGCCGCTGCTGACTAGATAGACGTGGTCCAAGCCTTTCGGCGCGTCCTCGACCAGCCGATCCGCCAAGCGCTCCGCCACCTCGGTGGTGAAGAAGCTGGTGTGGGCGTAGGCGATGCGTTCAAGCTGGGCGTGCAGTGCAGCGATCACGTCGGGATGGCCGTGGCCGAGACAGGACACGGCGGCGCCGCCCGACGCGTCGATATAGGACTTGCCCTCGGCATCGAACAGTTCGATGCCTTGGCCGCGAATGGCGACCGGGAGCGTCGAGTGGATGGTTCGATGAAGAATGTGTGTCATCGACGGTCCCTCATGGGCATTTTCTTCGGCGGACGTTGGTTCAGATGGGTCTTGAGAGCGGCGCCCTGCTCATCGAAACGTCGCAGCGACTCAACGGCGCCCTCGCCTGCCTGCCCTGCGACAAGAGCACCGAGGATCTCAGCAACGATGAAAGCTGGCGTCATAGTATGGAAAAAGGACGGGCTGCCCGTCGGCACGACCACTAGGTGATCGGCAAGCAGCGCCAAGGGCGCTACCCCGCTGTCGGTGATCGCAATGACCGGTACGCCGCGGCCGGCAGCGTACTCGACAAGTTCGATGGTGAAGCGCGTGTAGTGCAGGACGCTGGCGGCGATCAGCACGTCGTCCTTGGTCGCATGGGCCAGAGCGTCGCCATCGGTTCCGCCGATGCCGTGCAGCAACACCGACTTCTCGCCGATCAGCGACAGGATGTAATGCAGATGCCAGGCGACTGCGTGGCTCGAGCGCAGGCCGAGGCAATAGACGCGCCTTGCCGCACTCAGCGCCCTGGCCGTCTCGACCAGACGGTCGATCGACCTGCCTTCGGCGAGATGGGAAAGCTGGCTGGAAATCGAATCCAGAATATCGGCCGCCAGCGCGTGGTCGCCCTTGAGCTTTTGGCTGGCCACCTGAAGGCCCGCCTTGCCGGCGAAACCGATTTCGCCGTCCCGGATCGCGGCGGCGTAAATATCGCGTACGGTCTCGTAGCCATCAAGGCCGAGATGCTGGGCCAGCCGCGTCATCGTCGCCGGCTGCACTCCTGCGTGCCGGGCCTGCTCGCGCATAGACAACAGCGCGACATCATACGGCTTATCAAGGACATAGCGCGCAGCGGACCGAAGCTGCGCCGACATGCCGTCGAAGGCAGTGACGATCTGTCCAGCAAGCTCTCCCTGGTCCATGGATATTGCTAGCTCGCCAGACCAGCGATTGCAACGTCTGTTTCAGTGTGATCAAAGGTTGATTCATATGAATCTTGTCACTCACAGAACGTCCCCATGAAGCCGGCCCATGGTCTCGACCGCATCGCCATAGCCGTCGCCCCGAACGGGGGACGTCGCAGCAAGGCCGACCATCCGGCGATTCCGCTGACACCAGCCGAACTTGCGAGGACGGCCGCGGAATGCGCCGATGCCGGTGCGGCTATGATCCACGTCCATGTCCGCGACAGAAGCGGCAATCATCTGCTCAACGCCGACGCCTACCGCCAGACGATCGCCGCCATCCGCGGTGCTGCCGGCGACCGCTTGATAATTCAGATCACCTCCGAAGCGCTCGGTATCTATTCGCCGGCCCAACAGATGGCCGTCGTACAAGATGTGAAGCCGCAAGCTGTCTCGCTGGCGCTTCGCGAAATCGTTCCTGATGCCGGATCGGAACTCGCCTTTGTGCGCTTCATGGCCTGGCTGCACACCGAGAGGGTTGCGCCGCAGATCATCCTCTATTCGCCCGAGGAGGCCGTCAGGCTTTCGGACATGCAGCAGCGCGGACTGATCCCCTGGGCAAGCATACCGGTTCTCTACGTGCTGGGCCGCTACACGCCGGGACAGACATCCGTACCTGCCGATCTCCTGCCGTTCTTAGCGGCGAACATGCCGCGCTTCGACCATTGGAGCGTCTGCGCCTTCGGCCGCAACGAAGCGGCGTGCGTGACCGCCGCCGCGTTGCTTGGCGGCCATGTCCGGGTCGGCTTCGAAAACAATCTTTTCCTTCCGGACGGCAGCATAGCCTCGTCCAACGCCGAACTGGTAGCGACCGTCGCACGCATACTCGCCGACTGCGGCGTCAAGATCGCCTCGGCCGCCGAGTTGGCGGCTCAATGGAACGCGCCGTTTCGTTCCATATGACAAACCAAAGCCTATTTTCGGCGGCAAGCTCGCGCAAGGCATAGAGAGGCGGCTGCAATGTCGTCGCCACGGAAGAACGACGTGTCCCCGCCCGCGGCGCGGCGATTGCAACAACAGTGCCGGTCGTTGTAACCATTCCGGCCGCTTGATTTTGGAGGAGACGCAGCATGGACCGATTCACCGGCGGTTGCCTGTGCGGCAACGTCCGAATTGTCGCGTCAGGGCGCCCATACCGGGTCGGCCTTTGTCACTGTCTTGACTGCCGCAAGCATCATGGCGCCCTTTTTCACGCTTCCGCGATTTTTCCTGAGGATGCGGTGACGATCGACGGCGAAACACGCGACTACGCCGGGCGGTTTTTCTGTCCCCGCTGCGGCTCCTCCGTTTTCGGACGCACCGCAGACGAAATCGAAGTAAACCTGGGGTCCCTGGATGCGCCTGACCAACTGATGCCAACCTACGAAAGCTGGATCATCCGACGCGAGTCCTGGTTGCCGCCGTTTCCGCTCACCAGACGATACGAGCGCGATCGTGACGCCACGGGTCGCTTTGAGGAATAGGTCGCACCAACCGTGCCGAGGAGGCAACGACATCAGAACACGGAGTTTCAGAGGCGCATTCGTGAGCGCCTAAGGCGACCCATGACAGCCAAGGCGCCGTACCTTAGAGGAGGATCGCAGGGGATGGGATTCATCGTCGCGATCCTGACGCAGGCTTTGTACAGAGCGCCGCGTTCAATGCTGGCCGTTTAGGAGGTCACGCTGGAAGATCGGCCTTGCGGAAGCCATCAACGAAATGCCCAGGCAGCGCAGCGTCGTGGAATGGCTCTGTCGTGGTCCAGTGGCCCGCCGCCTCGAAACGATGATCACAGGCTAGTGGTCGCGGCGACAATCAACCCGCCCAAGACGGCGACATTGATGGTGAAGCCGGTACGAAGCGCTTCGCGTTCATCGCCGCTGTAGCGCCAGAAGTTGAGCGCCATGAACGACGCCGCAATGGTGAATACGGCCAAGGTCGCGGCGGGAAAGGGTCCACCAAGGCCCGCTGCTAGGCAAAAGCCGCCTGCGATCTCCAGCACCGATCCGGCCGCGAGAAGAGGCCTGGGAGCAGGAAAGCCCCGCTCGGCCAGGGACGCTGTAACTGCCCGGAACCTGAGGAAATGCTCGGCGCCCGCCCAGATAAAGACGCCGCCGAGCAAAACCAATCCAAGGTGGTGGAAGAACGCGATCATTCCTTGCTGCCGTCCTCGGTGTAAACCGCTAGCTCGTAACCATCCGGATCCGCGAAATGAAAGCGCCGGCCGCCGGGGAACCCATAAATCGGCCTGACGATCGTGCCTCCCGCTTCCTCGACCCGCTTGACCGTTGCCGGCAAATCATCGGCATAGAGAATGACGAGCGGGCCTCCTCCGGACCTCGCTGGCCCAGCGGCGAAGCCACCTGACAAGCGCCCGTCGTTGAACTCGCAATATTGCGGGCCGTAGTCAGTGAAGGTCCAGCCGAAGGCCTTTCCGTAGAAGTCGCGTGACCGCTGAATGTCTTTCACGTTGAATTCGACGTAGTCGATCCGTTGATCGTTGTTGTTGCTCATCATGCATACCTCTCGTGTGATGTACGACGGCGAAAGATAAGCACGCATCTCGCCTGCCGGATTGAACAAAACGGCCATCGACCTATGGCTTCACACGGCGCTGCCGAGGCGATGCATCTGACATGATTGTTCACCTGCCCTCTTCCTTCCTGCCGGAAGAAACAACCGATTCTTGCAACCGTTCTCGATTGGCAGACGTTGTCGGTCGTGCAGATTGTTGTCTCGAGCGACGGCGGGCGCAGCCACTGCGTCGTAGGTTCACCGCCGGTAATCCGAAGAGGAGCGAGATGAGCGATCCCGTCCCAGCGCAGGCAACGGGTTCATTTCAGCAACGTCCAGCGTCGGCGCGGCTTCACGGGAGCTTTGCTTCGGTGTGGGCGCATCGAATGGACCCGGCGGGCGCACCGCCAATCGTCGTCATGCCCGATGCAACGATCGACCTGCAATGGATCGGAGGCAGCTTCCGAATTGCCGGCCCCGACAAGGAGCCGCAGACCGAGGTCATGTCGGCAGACGAGAACGTGATCGGCTTGCGCTTTCATCCTGCCACGGCGGCGGCATGGCTCGGCGTGCCGCAAATCGAACTGGTCGGCCAGAGGCTGTTGCTCGACGATTTATGGGGAGCGCGAGCCCGGCGCCTCGCCAGCCGCGTGCGCGCTGGCGACAATTTCGAAGATCTGGCCTGTTCGCTCGAACAGGTCGTCGCCGAGGAGGCGGCCTCCCGCGCGCCAGACGCTCCCATGCAGGCGGCATATCGATTGATCGAGCGCGGGCCGCCACCCGACGCGCCGCTCGTCCCTTGGTTGATGCGCGCACTCGAGATGAGCGAAAGGACGTTGCGCCGGCGCTTCGACGAGAGCTTCGGCTATGGCCCCAAAACGCTTGACCGTATCCTCCGCTACCAGCGCTTTCTGCGGCTTTGGAGCCAATCGAACAGCGCTACGGCCATCCTGGCAGCCGAGGCGGGCTATTCCGACCAGGCGCTTGTCCGCGAGAGCCGACGCTTGACAGGAAGCACCCCGCGACAGATTCATCACCTGCTGCACAACAAGTGAAACCTCGGCGCGTCCTTCGACTTGGCGGCGCGCGGTTGGCCGTTTTGTTCAAGTCTTCATTGTCGCCCGACTTTATCCTGGTGTCTCCGACAACCAGAGGAGACTGCCATGAAACCGCGCATTTCGGTTTTGACTATCGCTGTCGCCAACCTCGAGAGTTCTCTCGCGTTCTACCGCGACGGTCTCGGCTTGCCGACGGAAGGGATCATCGGCCGCGAATTCGAGCATGGCGCCGTCGCGTTCTTCACGCTGTCCGGCGGGTTGAAGCTCGCGATCTGGGCTCAGGACGACCTCGCCTACGACACCGGCCTGCCCAAAGCGCCGATCAGTTCGACCTCGTTCACAATCGGCCACAACGTTGTGCGCCCCGAAGAAGTCGATCTAGTGATGGACGAGGCCGCCCGCGCCGGAGCCGAGATCATCAAGCCTGCCCGGGACACGTTCTTTGGCGGATATGCCGGATACTTCCGCGACCCGAACGGACACCTATGGGAGGTTGTCTGGAATCCCGCCAACATACCGAATGAGAATCCTCTTTAAGGGCGGCGCCGGCCTGCAGTCTCGCCGGTGCTGGCAAATTCTGTCGGCACCGGGCGGGCGGCCATGCTTTCCCTGGCAACTAGGCAAGTTCGACGGCAGGCCACCGGCACAATCTTAAGCGCTGATTATGTAGCTCTATCCAGATTCGCCTCGCCTGCGTGACGCATCATGCGGCGGAAGCTCATTGAGATATGCGCCCGCCTTATGTGCCCGATGGACTCCCAGTCGCCGATCTCAGCGGCGGCAAGGACCTCTTCCATTTCGCGGCGGAACGCGGTGAATTCCTCGACAAGGCCCAATTGCGGCATCAGCTTCAGGACGACGCGCGCGACCTGAAAATACAGGCGCTCGCTGATCTCGCGCAGTGGCTGGTTGCCGGTCATCGCCGTGAGCTCGTAGAAAAAATCCATGTTGAGGCGCAGGAAAGCGCGCTGGTCGGGATTGAGTATATCGGAATCGCAGCGCGCGATGAGCGCCCGTATCCGGTCGAGGTCGTCCGCCGTGCGCGGGATCGGCGAAAGCTTGCCGACGAGGAGCGCCAGCTCGAGGCGAAGATGATAGACCTGCTGCAATTCCTCGATGTCGACGTCGGTGACGATCGTGCCGACGCCGTGGACGGATTGAACCAGACCCTCGGATTCAAGGCGCGCCAGGACGCGCCGGACCGGCGTGCGGCTGATCTCGAATTCCTGGGCAAGTTCTTCCTCGGACAGGTGGCTTCCCGGCGCATAATCGAGCAGGCAGATGCGGTCGCGCAATATCCGGTAGATGCGCTCGAACCGCTCCCGCGCGGAGAGCGGGCGCGGCGGCGCGGCGGTCACCGTCGTGGGCGGCTTCGCCTCTGTCTCGATCGTCACCCAGCCTCCAGGACAGCGTGCAGGAATTGCCGTGTCCGCTCGTTCTTGGGAGCACCAAACAGTTCGCTTGGCGGTCCCTGCTCGCAGATCTTGCCTTGATAGAAGAAACAAACGCGGTCAGAAAACTCCTTGGCGAAGCCCATCTGATGGGTGACCATCAGCATGGTGAGATCATGCTCGCGCCCGATTTGCCTTATCACCTGCAGCACTTCGCCGACAAGCTCCGGGTCGAGCGCCGACGTCACCTCGTCGAACAGCATGATCTTGGGCCGCATTGCCAGCGCCCTGGCGATGGCGACGCGCTGCTGTTGGCCGCCGGAAAGCTGTGACGGATAGTGGTCCTTCTTCTGGGCCAGGCCGACCAGTTCCAGCAGCTCCGCCGCCCTTGCCTCGGCGTCCGCCCGCTTCATGCCGAGCACTGTTATCGGCGCCTCGATGCAGTTCTGCATCGCCGTCATATGCGGAAACAGGTTGAACGACTGGAACACCATGCCGATCTTGGCGCGGATCTTGCGGATGTGGGCGAGATCGGCGGGAACAAGCTTGCCGTTCCTCTCCATATGGGTCAGCGGCTCGCCTTCGACCCAGATGACGCCGTCATTGATCGTCTCCAGCGTCATCAGCATGCGCAGCACCGTCGTCTTGCCCGAACCCGACGGACCGATGACCGAGACTTTTTCGCCGCGCGCTATTTCGAGATTGAGCCCGTCGAGAACGGTTAACGTGCCGTAGCGTTTCGATACATTGTCGAAGCGGACCATCGGTTGTTCAGTCATCGGGTGGTCCTCCGGTTGAGCAGCCCTTCGAGGGAGCGGATGAGCGCCGCCGAAACCAGGCTCATGGCAAGGAAAAACAGGCCGACCAGCGTGATCGGCTCGGTGTAGCGGAACGTTTCGGAGCCGATGATCTTGGCGGTCTGCATCAGTTCCATCACGGCGATTGCGGAAAGTAACGGCGTTTCCTTGAACAAGGCCACCAGATAATTGCCGAGCGCCGGAACGATCGGCGGGATCGCCTGCGGAATGATGATGTCGCGGAACGTCGTCCAGGACGAGAGATTGAGCGCGATCGAAGCTTCCCACTGGCCGCGATGGATGTTGTCGAAACCGGCGCGATAGACCTCGGAGCAATAGGCGGCGTAGTGGATGCCGATGGCCAGCACCCCGGCGGTGAAAGCGTCGAGCACGACACCGAATTTCGGAAAGACGAAATAGAGAAAGAATATCTGGATGAGCAGCGGGGTCGAGCGGATCAGCTCGACCAGCACCGAAATCGTCCAGCTGGTCCATGGCACGGCGATGCGGACAACGGCCAGCACCAGGCCGAGCGAAGCGGCAAGCGCAAAGCCGATCAGCGTCGCTTCGATGGAAATGACGGCGGCGCGAGCAAGCACCGGCAGGATTTCCAGGGCAAATCCCCAATCCCAGATCATGCCGCCTTCCCCCGCGCCAGTCCGAGCGACGCCCGCCTTTCAAGAAGCCGCATGCCGATGGTCACAACCAGCGACATTGCCAGGTACATCAAAAGAACGAGGGTGAAGATCGGAATGGTCTTGAACGTGTTCTGGTTCATTTGCTGCGCCTTGAAGGCGAGATCCGAAAGCGTGATCAGCGAGACCAGCGCCGTCGATTTCAGAAGCTCGATGAACAGATTACCCCAGGGTGGGATCATCGCGACAAAGGCCTGCGGCAGGATGATCCGGCGCAGCATCTGCGGGCGGCTCATGTTCAATGCCGTACACGCTTCCCACTGGCCGCGGGCAACGGACTGGATCGCGCCGCGCACGCACTCCGATCCGTAAGCGCCGACATTCAGGCCGAGCGCGAGCACCGCCACCACGAACGCGTTGATCGTGACGCCGAATTGCGGGAGCACGAAAAACAGCCAGAACAATTGCACCAGTGCCGACGTTCCGCGGAAGATCTCGACGTAAACCGTGGCCAGCCATCTGAGCGGCGTCGGGCCGTACATCCTTGCAAGTGCTGCAAGCACGCCCATGATAATTGCCAGCAGGCTGCCGAGGACGGCGATCTCGACCGTCAGGACCGCGCCTTGCAGCAGGCCCGGCATGAACACTCTATAGCTTTCCTGTGTTGCCAACGCGCCGATCACGACGAGCGCGATGACCAGCATGGCAATGAGCGTACGGATTCCCATGCGATTCCCCCGGGAAAAAAGGGCGGCGCTTTCGCGCCGCCAGCAGTTGGGAACCTATTTGCCAGCGCAGAGCTCTGCGGTGGTCTTGTTGGGGAGATAGTCCTTGCCGAAGCCGAGTGGCTCGACCAGCGCGATATGCTCCGGCGAACCGAGGAACTTCTTCAGTTCGGCGTTGAACGCCTCCTGCAGGTCGGTGTCTTCCTTGCGGAAGCCGAAGCCGCCATGGCCTTTCACCGACTTGCCGGCAACCTCGCCGAAGGGCTTGGTCGATTCGACACCGTCGGCTTTCTTGGCCATGTCGGCGATCGAAAGAGCGGTCAGCGCGGCAGCGTCGGCGCGGCCCGACTGGACGGCGGCGACTAGGCTGGACTGGTCAGGCAAGGAGACGATCTGCCCATCGGCAACGCCCGCTTCCTTGGCGAAGCCGCCTTCAACGGCGCCGGCCATCACGGCAAGCTTGAGATCCGGATTGTCCTTGATGCTGGAAAAATCCTTGATGCCTTTCGGATTGCCTTTTGCCACCAGCATAGCCTCGCCGATGCCGTAGGACGGCTCGGAGTAGTTGATCTCGGCGCAGCGCTTCGGAGTGATGAACATGCCGGCGGCGATGATGTCGAAGCGGCCGGCCTTGAGACCCGGAATGAGCGAGCCGAATTCGGTCAAAACACCGTCGACCTGCGGTATGCCCATCTTGGCGAGCACCGCCTTGGCGACTTCAGGGGCCTCGCCGGTCAGCTTGCCGTCTGGCGTGGCGTAACCGAACGGCGCCTCGTTGGCGAAACCGACGCGGATGTAGCCGTCCTTCTTGGCCCGTTCGAGGGTGGTTTCCGCGTGAGCGGACAACGACGTCAATGACGTCGCGGCGAGTGCGATGCAGGCAGCCGCCTTCACGACCATACGGCGCGATATCGATGATTTGAGCATGCTTTTCTCCCATTGGACAACTGTGGATGGTTCCCAGGGCGCGGCCTTCTTCGAGGTCGACGCCTGCTTGATCAGACGTATACAACTGCCCTAGACATTTCGCAAGCAGAGATATAGAAACCATGAAAATTCGGCGATAATTCGCAGTTAGCCAGCAAATTGACGTCGAGTTGTGCACAATTTGGCCTAGTTGCCAGTTACAAAAGGCAAACGGCATACCTGGAAGGCAGGATTTCGGTGGCGACCGCGAACGGCTTCGGGACATTCACGCAAGCGGAGTATGGGCAGCGCCTCGCCGGCGTGAAGACACGCATGCAAAAAGCCGGCTTCGATCTCATCGTTTGTCAGGATCCCGCCAACATGTGCTGGCTGACCGGCTATGATGGATGGTCGTTCTACGTTCCGCAGTGCGTGCTCGTCCATCTGGAGGAAGACCGGCCGATCTGGTTCGGCAGGGCACAGGATGCCAAGAGCGCACGCCTGACCACCGGCCTGCCGGAGACAAACATCGTGCCGTTCTCGGAACGGCTGGTGCAGCAGCCCGTCGAACACCCCTATGACGAACTCGCCCGACTGATCCGGTCGCGCGGCTGGGGAAAAGCCCGCATCGGCGTCGAGATGGACGCGCATTATTACACTGCGCGCTGCCACGCCCACCTTGTCGAGGGGCTGCCCGACGCGCACTTCGCCAACAACCACGATCTCGTCAACTGGGCGCGGCTGGTCAAATCCGACGCCGAGCTGGTGCTGATCCGCGAGGCGGGTGCGATCTGCACGCATGCCATGAACCGTGCCATCGAGAAAATGCGGCGCGGTGTGCCTCAGAACCATGTCATTGCGGAAATCTATCACGCGCAGATCATGGGCGTGCCCGGAGCGGGCGGCGACTATGCCGCGATCTGTCCGCTGATGCCCGTTGGCGAGGGCACCAGCACGCCGCATCTGACGTGGTCCGACGCGCCGCTGCCGGACAGCGGCCTCGCCATTCTGGAGATCGCCGGCGTGCGGCGCCGCTATCATGCGGCGCTGACCCGGACGGTACATTTCGGCAAGCCGCCGCAAGCCATCCTCGACATGGCCAAGGCGATCGTCGAGGGCGTCGACGCTGGCCTCGAGAAGGCGCGCCCCGGCAACACCGCCGAACAGGTGGAAGCCGCCTGGCAGGCAGTGTTGAGGAAGAACGGGCTGAAGAAGGAAAGCCGCGTCGGCTATCCGGTCGGGCTCGCCTATCCGCCCGATTGGGGTGAACGCACCGCAAGCCTTCGTCCCGGCGACACCACCGAGATGCAGCCCGGGATGTGCTTCCATTTCATGGCCGGCGTCTGGCTCGACGATTTCGGCATCGCCATCTCGGAATCGTTCGTCGTCACGGATCGCGGCGGCGAACGCCTCTGCGACGTGGCGCGCGAACTCGTCGTCATCGACTGACATGGCGGCCGGGAAACCGGCTGCCGAAAAGACCATGCCCGCCAGCAAGCCGGCAACAAGCACGAGGACGCCCGATGGACCGCAATCCGTTTTCCGAAGCCGAAATTGCCGGCCGCCTTGCCAAGGTCCGTGCTGCACTGGCCGAGCGCGACCTCGACGCGGCGGTCTTCGCCTCGCCGGAGAACGTCTTCTATCTCACCGGGCTCGATCATTGGGGGTATTTTGCCCCTCACCTGCTGATCGTCCCGCTCCAGGGAAAACCTGTCCTGGTCACCCGCTCGATGGAAATGGTGACGATCGAGAAGCAGGTAAAGGCAGCGGAATTCCGTGGTCACTCCGACAGCGAAACGGCGGCCGACCTTGCCGCGCGGGTGCTTGCGGAGCTCGGCCTGTCGGGCAAGCGGATCGGCCTCGAATACTGGACGGCTGGCCTCAGCCATGGGCTTGCCGTTGCGCTCCAGACGCAGGCGGACGCCAAATGGAGCGATGTCT
Source organism: Mesorhizobium sp. M0296 (assembly GCF_040321675.1). NCBI lineage: Bacteria > Pseudomonadati > Pseudomonadota > Alphaproteobacteria > Hyphomicrobiales > Phyllobacteriaceae > Mesorhizobium > Mesorhizobium sp. M0296. Next base: position 17,600 of record NZ_JAMYRZ010000040.1, on the reverse strand, counting down.
CCGGTCTGGTCGACAAGATGCGGCGGGTGAAGAGCGCCGAGGAACAGGCGCTGATGCGTCGAGCCGCCAAGGTGACGGACGCCGCCGCCGGTGCCGCGATCGCCGCGATCTCCGATGGCGCTTCCGAACAGGAGGTCGCCGCCCAATGTGTTGCGGCAATGATCCGCGCCGGCGGTCATGCGCCGGGCTTCGGACCGTTCATCCGCCCAGCCGCGCGCCTGGGTGAAGAGCACACGACCTGGGGCGACGGGATCTACCGCAAGGGCGAGCCGGTCTTTGTCGAATTGTCCGGCTGCATCTCGCGCTACCACGCCCCGCTCGGCCGGCTCGTTCGCATCGGCCACATCAGCGACGAAGACGCCGCAATGGCGGAATTGACCGCCAAGGCGTTCAACGCGGTCATCGAGGCGTTGCGGCCGGGCGCCAAGGCGCGCGATGTCTACGCCGCCTGGCAGGCTGTCGCCGACGAGGCCGGTCTTTCCCACTATCGCCGCCATCACTGCGGTTATCTTGTCGGCGCCGGCCAGCCGCCGTCATGGACCGGCGGCAATTCGGTGACCGGCTTGAGGCACGATTCCGACCTCGAGATCGAGACCGGGATGAGCTTCCACATCCTGTCATGGCTGATGGGCACCGGTCGCGGCGATGACTTCGTCTCCAACACGGTGCTTTTGACCGATGCGGGCGCTGAAGTGCTCACCCGCACGCCGGCCGGCCCGATCGTTCGATAGGCCCGCACGCATGGCGCGCTACTCGGCACTCTCGATTTTCCGCAACGCGCTGTCCGGCCAGAAGAATTGGCAGCGCGCCTGGCGTGCGGCGGAGCCAAAACCGTCCTATGATGTGATCGTCATCGGCGGCGGTGGACACGGCCTCGCTACCGCCTTCTACCTTGCCGAGAACCACGGCATCCGCAACGTCGCGGTGCTCGAAAAGGGCTATGTCGGCGGCGGCAATGTCGGCCGCAACACTACCGTCATCCGCTCCAACTACCTGCTCGATGGCAACACCCAGTTCTACGAATTCTCGATGAAGCTTTGGGAGGGCATGTCGCGGGCGCTGAATTTCAACGTCATGTTCTCGCAGCGCGGCCAGCTCGTCACGGCGCATTCGGCCGATCAGCTCGACGGCTTCAGCCACCGCGCCAATGTCATGCGGCTGAACGGCATCGATGCCGATATCCTCGACCGGGAAGACGTGCGCCGGCTGGTGCCTTATCTCGACTTTTCCGACACCGCCCGCTTCCCGATCCATGGCGCTATCTTCCAGGGCCGGGCGGGCACGGCGCGCCACGATGCCGTCGCTTGGGGGTATGCGCGCGCTGCCGATGGCCATGGCGTCGACATCATCCAGAACTGCGAAGTGACAGGCTTTGTCCGCGACGGCGACAGTATCGTCGGCGTCGAAACGACGAAAGGCCGCATCGGCGCCGGCAAGGTCGGCCTCGCGGTCGCTGGCCACACGTCCGTGCTCGGCGCCAAGGCCGGCCTTGAACTGCCGATCGAAAGCCATGTGCTGCAAGCTTTCGTCACCGAGCCGCTGAAGCCGTTGGTAGATCACGTCGTCGCTTACGGCGCCGACCATTTCTACGTCAGCCAGTCCGACAAGGGCGGACTGGTCTTCGGCGGCAATCTCGACGGCTACAATTCATACGCCCAGCGCGGCAATCTCGGCGTCGTGCGCGAGGTGGCGGAGGCGGCGATTGCATTGATGCCGTGCATTTCGCGCGTCCGGCTGCTGCGCCACTGGGGCGGCGTCATGGACATGACTCCCGATGCCAGCCCGATCATCTGCCCGACGCCGATCGACGGCCTCTATCTCAACGGCGGCTGGTGCTATGGCGGCTTCAAGGCGACGCCGGCGTCCGGCTGGTGCTTCGCCCACACGATCGCCACCGGCAAGCCGCATCCCTTGATCGCGGCCTACGGGCTCGATCGTTTCCGCACCGGCCACACGCTCGATGAGGCCGGTGTCGGCCCTTCCGCCTGGCTGCAATAGGAGGCGGGACAAAATGCTGCGCATCGAATGCCCCTGCTGCGGCCCGCACGACCATGACGAGTTCCGCTATGGCGGCGATGCCTCGGTCACGCGTCCGGCCCATGACGATCCCGATCCGGAGGCCTGGTGCCGCTACGTCTATATCAGGACAAACCCGGCCGGCCCGCACCGTGAATTCTGGCAGCACGTGACCGGTTGCCGGCAATGGCTGGTCGTCGAACGCGACACACGCAACCACGTCATCGCAGCCGTCGACTTCGCCAGGAAATCGACTGTCAGGAAACAACCGGCATGAGTTCGAACCGCAAACGCCTGCCAGTGGGTGGCCGTATCAGCCGCGAGGTGCCGGTCAATTTCATCTTCGACGGCGGCAAGCTGGCTGGGTATCGCGGCGACACGCTTGCCTCGGCGCTGCTCGCCAACGGCGTCACGGTGGTTGGTCGCAGCTTCAAATATCATCGCTCGCGTGGCATTTTTTCCGCCGGGCCCGAAGAGCCGAATGCGCTGGTTACGCTCGGGAGCGCCGGCAGGCGCGAGCCGAACCTGCCGGCGACGACGCTGGAACTCGCCGACGGCATAGCCGTGGAGAGTCAGAACTGCTGGCCGTCGCTTGCCTTCGACGTGCAAAGCGTCAACGGGCTGTTGGCACCGTTTCTGTCCGCCGGCTTCTACTACAAGACCTTCATGGGCCCGACGCGCCGCGCCTGGATGTTCTACGAACATTTCATCCGCAAGGCGGCCGGCCTGGGCAGGGCCGGCACCGACCCCGATCCCGACCGCTATGAGGTTCGTCATGCCTTTGCCGATGTCGCCGTCGTCGGCGGCGGCCCGGCGGGATTGTCGGCGGCGCGGGCAGCCGCCGCGGCCGGGGCGCGGGTCGCGCTGATCGAGCAGGATTTCCTGCTTGGCGGCCAGCTTCTGGCGGAACCGTCCGACAGCGCAGCGGCCGCATGGCTGAGGCAGGCCGAGGCCGAGTTAGAGGACTTCGAAACCGTCGCGCTGATGAAGCGGACGACCGCTTTCGGCAGCTATGACGGCAATGTCCTTGGACTGGTCGAACAGCGCGATCCAACCGATCCGCAGCCGAATGGCGAGACACGCCAAACGGTCACCATGCTGCGCGCCCGCTCGATTGTTTTCGCCACCGGCGCCATCGAGCGGCCGATGGTGTTCTCGAACAATGACCGGCCCGGCGTGATGCTTGCCTCGGCCGCCCGGACCTATCTCAATCGCTTCGCCGTCCTGCCGGGCAAGAAAATCATCGTCGCCACCACCAATGACGGTGCCTGGCGCACCGCCTTCGACCATGCCGCAGCCGGCGCGGAGGTGACGGTTGCCGATCTGCGCGCCGTCCCGCCCGCAGCACTTGCCGCGGAAGCCGCACGGCTCGGCGTGGTGGTGCGGGCCGCAACGCGCATCGTCGACCTTAACGGCGGCCATGCTGTCAGACGTGTAACGCTCAACGGGCCGGACGGCCAATCCGAGGCCGCCTGCGACCTGGTCTGCGTGTCCGGCGGCTGGTCGCCAACCGTGCATCTCACCTCGCACCTGGGGAGCAAGCCCACCTACCGCGACGACATCGACGGCTTCGTGCCGGGTTCGTTTCCGGCCGGCCGGTTCGGCGCCGGCGCGATGATGGGAACCTATGCGACGGCCGATGCCATCGACGACGGTCATCGCGCCGGTAGCGAGGCCGCAGCCTCCTGCGGCAAGTCGGCGCCGGTGCCCGCTCCGTCGAAACTCGATCTGGACGAGACCGGCACGAGTTCACTTCGCGAGATCCCTTCCGTTGGACGTGGAAAGGCCTTCGTCGATTTCCAGATGGACGTGACGACCGGGGATATCGAGCTCGCCCATCGTGAGGGCTATGAATCGGTCGAGCACCTGAAGCGCTACACCACGCTCGGCATGGGCACCGACCAGGGCAAGACCAGCAATTTTGCCGCACTTGCCGCGATGGCCGCCCTGCGCAAGGCAACAATCCCCGAGACCGGCGCCACGACCTTTCGGCCGCCCTATACGCCCGTGGCGATCGGCGCGCTTGCTGGACGCGCCATCGGCCATCATTTCAAGCCGATCCGCCGCACGCCGATGCACGACTGGCACATGGCAAACGGCGCCGAGATGCTCGAGGTCGGGCTCTGGATGCCGCCCTATTTCTACCGGCAGTCGGGGCGTAACGTGAACGAGGCCTACGTCGCCGAAATGCGTACCGTGCGTCAGGCGGCGGGCCTGATGGACATCTCCACGCTCGGCAAGATCGATGTCCAGGGCCCGGATGCGGCAATCTTCCTCGACCGCGTCTATGCCAACGGCTTTGCCAAACTGGCGATAGGCCGCGCCCGCTACGGCGTCATGCTGCGCGACGACGGCATCGTCTTCGACGACGGCACCACGACGCGGCTAGCGGAAAACCGGTTCTTCATGACCACTTCGACCGCCAAGGCCGCCGATGTGCTGTCGCGTCTCGAATTCCTGCTCGACACGGCCTGGCCGGATTTGCGCGTGGCCGTTACCTCGGTCAGCGACGAGTGGGCGGCGATGTCGGTTGCCGGGCCTAACAGCCGCGCTATCCTGAATGCAGCGTTTCCCGCTCTCGACGTTTCCGAGGAGGCGCTTTCGCATATGGGACTACTCGAAAGCGAATGGGAGGGCCGTGCGCTCCGCATCCTGCGTCTCAGTTATTCCGGCGAGCGCGCTTACGAAGTCTATGTCGGCGCCACTGCCGGTGAACAGCTCTGGAGCCGCTTGCTCGAAGCCGGCAGACCCTTCGACCTGAAGCCTTACGGTGTCGAGGCGCTTGGCGCGCTGCGGGTCGAAAAGGGCCATGTCGCCGGACCGGAGATCGATGGGCGCACGACGCTCGACGATCTCGGCCTCGGCCGCATGGCCGGCAAGCGCAGCGGCTTCGTCGGCGACGTCCTGCGACGGCGCCCTGCCCTCCGGGCGCCCAACCGGCAGCGTCTGGTCGGGCTGGAATGCATCGAAGAGGGAAAACGCCTGCGCGGCGGCGCCATCCTGTTCCTGCCGGATGAGAAACCCCATGGCCATGGGCGCGGTCGTGTCACCTCCGTCACTTTCAGCCCCGAATGCGGCCATTATGTCGGGTTGGCCCTGCTTGCCGGTGATGTCGCGGCAGAAGGAAGCGAGGTCGTGGCGGTCTATCCGATGAAGGTCGAAACGGTTCGCGCCCGCGTTGTCTCGCCGGTATTCATCGATCCGCAGGGAGAACGGCTGCATGGCTAGCTTGACCTCTTCTCGGGATTTCAGCCTGTCCGTGGCGGATTGTCCGCTTATCCAGATCGAGGGCTGGGACGCGACACTGAGACAATTCGAAAAGAGCGTCTCGGCGTCGCTCAACACGAAACTTCCCGCTTCGGTCGGAGAGACGGTTCGCCACAAGGGCCTTTTAACCATCCGCGTTGCACCTCGCCGCCTTTGGCTGGCTCTCGACGAAGGCACAGAAGCGCCAGCCCTTGTCGTCGACCCCGATCTCGGCTGTTCCGTGCCCCTCGGGGAAGGTCGTGTTCGTTTGAAAATGGCCGGCCCTGGTATCGCAAGGCTTCTGTCCGGCTGCATTGCCGTCGACTGGCACGCGCCGACCGCCGCTCCGGGCCGCGCCGTGCAAACATCCTTCCATCACGTGCCCGTGCTCTTCCTGCGCACCGGCGAGACCGCGTGCGAACTCATCGTGCCGCGAAGTTTTGCCCGCAGCCTCTCGGATTGGATTGCCGGCGGCTAGCCAATACCGGTTCCTCGGGCAAGGGCTGGCTTTAGCGGCGATTCAAGCCGCCATCACGAAGCCATCTACTCTCTTGCCGGCCAGTCCTGCAGAAGCGTAATCCCAAACTTCGGCGCGGCTACTTTGAGCCGCTCGATATCGGCAGGCGTCGGCGGCCCGACCACCTCTCCCTTGCTGCGTTCATGGCCACCTTCGGCGAGAAACTGCTCGAACACACTTGGCGTGTCTATCAGGATATAGCGAACGACCTGATTGCCGCGATTCATAAGCTGGTGCGGGATGCCCCGCTTCAAAAACATGCTCTCGCCGGGCGAGAGCGTTCGGACCACACCGTCCACAATTGCGGTCAAGTGCCCTTCGATGACGTAGACCGTCTCGTCGTCATTCGCATGAACATGGATTGGCGTTTTCGTGTGCCCGTCGCTTGTGTTTTCGAAGAGACTCAACAAGCCTCCCGTCTGTTCGCCGGAGACCAGTCGCTTCATGACGATGCCTGCGAGCACGAATTCTTTTGGTTCAACATCCGTCATTGATCCAATCCTGCCAGGCACATGTGGTGGGCGTCAAGCAGATGAGCTGCGCAGCGACATCCGGCAAACGTCGAACTGGCTCACGGGTTCCCGGTCGCCGGAGTTCCCTCTTCCCAAGCTCCGTTTGGACGAAAAGCCGGCTTCGTTCTCACCGGACATGCTGGCCGACATCCGCCAATTCGAGGGCGCCGCAGAGGTCCGCCTAACTGACGGCAAAGCTGCAACGGGCTGCCAGGCTCTCGCCGGGCCCAAGCACCGACAGTCCATTCCATTTGTCGATCGAACCACGATTGTGAGCATCGACAGTATGACTGACCGGTTCAAAACAGAAGGAGTCGCTGTCCTTCGATGGCGAATAGACCAGGTAAAAATTCAAGGACGATGAAGCTTCAATCCGCAGGCTGCAACTGTGCTCCGGCCACGATATGGTGGCGACGCCGTTCCAACCGGCAAACAGATTGTTTATCCATCCACTCGGCAATACGACTGGGGCGCCGAAATCCCAGTCGGGACGGGTTTTGACATCCACAAACCGTTCAGGGAGGTGGTTGGGCAGTTCGAGACAAACCTGCGAGGCCGGCGCATGAAGCGCGGTTCGTGCCGTTCTCGGGAACCATGGATGGATGCCAAGCCCGAACGGCAATCTCATCGAGGCCCGATTGACGACGCGAAGTTTCAGCTCGAGCCCCTGTCCGGCCAGCGCGTAGCTCACCTCGGCGCGATATCGGTATGGGCCGGGCCCGTTGCTGATGAGCGACAGCTTTGCGTTGTCCTGCGTTACGCTGTCGACGTCCCACTCGCTCGAAAATCCATTGCCATGAATGGGAAATGGCTCGCCTGCAACATTGGCAGGCAGTTCGTGGAATTTGGAGTCGAATGTGAACCCGCCGCCCGAGATGCGATTTGACCATGGCAAAAGCAGGTTGCAGGCAAGGTCGAACGGTTTGCTGCTCCCGCCGTTTGGCCAAGGCCTGAAGAGTGGCACGCGCCCATAATCGAACCTCGCAAGACCTGCCCCAAGCGACGGGGCGATTTCAGCAGACAGGTCTCCGCTTCCGATCTTGATCGTCCCGAGCATCAGCTTCAGACGGTATCGGCCATGGCAGCGGCGATCGGCTGTTGATGGCGACCTTTGCGGGCCACTGCAAGAAGGTCGTTCGACGCGATCCCGATGAGCGCTTTCATCTGATCGTGTGCATCGTCGGCCCTGCGCATCCTGATTGCCTCCAGCACGTCGCCATGCGCGCTCAGCGTCTGCTGGTAATTAGCGGTGGCCGATGTGGTCAAGCGGAAGGAGAAGCTGAGGGCGGCCGCAAGCATATTGCCGAGATTGGCGAACACCGGGTTGCGGCTGGCACGAAGGATGGCGGTATGAAACCTGACGTCGGCATCGAGACACGCAGCGAGATCGTCCTGCGGAGCAATGCGCATGGCTTCATAGGCCGCTTCGATGACTGCGAGATCGCCTGACGTCGCCATCTTGGCCGCAAGTTGGGCGGCAGCGGGTTCAATGACCAGCCGCGCCTCGATCAATCCGCGGACGAAATCGAGATCGGGCTCGATATCGCGCATCCATTCCAGAACCTGTGCATCCAGCCTGTTCCATTCGCTCGACACGCGCACACGCGTCCCGGCCCGCTTGCGCGCCTCGATCAATCCTTTCGCCGAAAGCGTCAGAAGAGCATCGCGAAGCGCGGTGCGGCTCGCCCCGTAGATAACGCAAAGCTCGGCTTCCGTCGGCAGGACGGAGTGCTGGGCGTAGGAGCCGGCGAGGATGCGCTGTCCGAGATCGCGTGCGATGCGATCCTTGAGCGATGACATGGTGCCATCTGCGGCAGGAATGTCCTGCTTGCCTTGGCCAGTCGAAGCGATCGCCGCGTCCATCGTCATGTCCTGTTCAAGTGGTACTCGGCAATTACCACAGCAAGTATCAGCAGCGAGCCCTTGGCAAGCAACTGATAGAAGGTTGGCACGGACGTCAGTATCATTCCGTTGTTGAGGACGCCAATGATGGCGACGCCCAGCAGTGCGCCGACGATCGTGCCCTTGCCGCCCTGCAAGGCGCAGCCACCCAGCACGGCCGCTGTGATGGCCTCGAGTTCCAGGCCTTGGGATCCGGATACGGGCTGCCCGGAGCCGGTACGGGCAGCCAACAGAATCCCGGCCAATCCGGCCGCCACTCCACTCATGATGTAGATGCCGACGCGGTAGCGGTTGATGTTGATGCCGGAGAAGCGTGCGACAACGGGATTGCCGCCCAGGGCATAGATGTTGCGGCCAACGATCGAGCGGGCAAGGAAGAGATGGAACACGATCGCGGTCAGCAAGAGAATCCAGATCAGCAGAGGCAGGCCGAGGATTCGTCCGATCCCGATGAAGCGGAAAGTGTCGCCGAAAATCGCGATCGATTGCCCATCAGACATGATGAACGCGATGCCGCGGAAGATCGCCATCGTACCGAGAGTCGCGATGACAGCGTTGACCCGCCCATAGGTGATGATGATGCCGTTCACGAGGCCGGCAAGACCGCCCAGGACCAGGCCGGCAAGAATGCCCGCGGCGGGTGATCCGGTGGCCTGGATGGCCATTGCCGTCGATACTGTGGTCAGACCGACAATTGCGCCGACGGCAATATCGAGCCCTCCGGCGACAATAACCACGGTCTGGCTCATCGCCAGAACGCCCAGGATGGTAATGCCTAGACCGATGTTCAGCAGGTTGCGGCTGGAGAAGAACACGTCGCCTCTCAGGGTGCCGAAAATGAGCACGAGAATGGCGAGAGCAACAAGAAGGCTTATGTTGTGAATGCCGATGCGCTCTGCGATGCGCAAGGAAGCGCGCCTTTTGCCGGTTTGCGTTGTTGCTGTCCTGAGCTCAAGGCTGTTCACTGAATTTGTCCTCCAAGCGATGCTGCAGATTGAGGCATGGCATGTCTCAGGATCGTGGCCTCGTCGATGTCAGGGCGGGAAAGTTCGGCCGTGATCCGGCCTCCAGCCATAACAAGCACCCTGTCGGCCAGCCCGATCAGTTCCGGCATTTCCGAGGAAATCAGGATTATGCCGATGCCGCTGGCGGCGAGTTCGTCGATCAGGCGATAGATTTCCGCCTTGGCGCCGATGTCGATGCCGCGGGTCGGCTCGTCGAGGATGAGAAGCATCGGCTGCCGCGCAAGCCAGCGCGCGAGAACGACCTTCTGTTGGTTGCCACCCGATAATTTCGAAACCTGTTCGTCGAGGTTGGGCGCCTTGATCGACATCTTTGCTGCAAGCGGTGAGACGATTTCCAGTGCCTTGCGCCGGTTGAAGAAGCCGAAGGTCGACGTTCTGTCGGGCACGCAAAGCGAGGCGTTATCAAGAATGCTTCGGAACAACAGCAGCGCCTCGTGCTTGCGGTCTTCCGGGGCAAAGCCGATGCCCGCCACGATCGCTGCATGCGGGCTGTTAGGGCCAACGGGCACACCATTCATCGTTATGGTTCCGTCGACGCGCCTATCATAGCCGACAATCGCCTTTGCCAGTTCGGATCGACCCGCACCCATAAGGCCGGCAATGCCGAGCACCTCGCCACGGCGGACCTTGAGGCTCACATCGGTGACGTGGTCGGTGGTCAGGCCCGCCACCTCCAGCAACGGTTGCCCCGATTGCCACGTCTCGCGCGTAAACAGATCGGCTATGTCGCGGCCCACCATGAGCTTGGCTATGGTCTGCTCGCTGGCACCGGCAGCGGGGGAATCATCGACCAGCCGGCCGTCCCGCAACACGACAATGCGATCCGCAAGGTCGATGACCTCGTTCAGCCTGTGAGAGATGTAGACGATCGAAGTGCCCGCGCCGCGCAGCCGGCGAATTACTGAAAACAGACGGCGCGCTTCGTCGTCGGTCAGTGACGAGGTCGGCTCATCGAATGCGATCAGCCGGCCGCCGGCACGTATGGCGCGCATGATTTCGATCATCTGGCGCTGTGCCGGACCGAGTGTGCTGCAGAGTTGACGCGGCAGCATATCCTGCTGCATGCCGAAGGTCGCAAGCACCTTATCAGTCTGGTCCTCGAGCCTGTGCCAGTCGAGCAGGACGCCTGCCAGCCGCGGCAGTTCGCCGACGAAAATGTTCTCGGCCACGGTCAGGTTCGGAACGATCTCCGGCTCCTGATGGATGACGCGTATTCCGGCTCTGTGGCTGTCGCGCGGCTCGCTGAAAACGATCGGCGTGGAGCCATGCAGCACGGTGCCGGTGTCCGGTGCGAACACGCCCTCGAGAATTCGCATCATTGTCGACTTGCCGGCGCCATTCTCGCCAACCAGGGCAAGCACCTCTCCTGGCCGAAAGGCAATCGAGACATTGTCGAGCGCCTGCACGACGCCGAAGCGCTTCGATATCCTGTCGAGCGAGAAGAAATCCGATTGCATCAAAAGCTCACTCCCGAGGATCGATCCCGTGTGCCCGCCGACGAACTGCCGGCCCAAAGAGCGTCATGCGCACTGCGGCGCATGACGCATATCTGGTTCAGTGGCAGAGCTTGGCTTTGTAGTCCGACGCAAAATTGTCGGCCGTGATGTATTCCGGGTCGGTGAAGGACTGAACGGGAAGCTTCGTTCCGTCCTTGATGGAGGCCAAGAGAATCTTCACCGCCAGCGCGCCATGATTTTCCGAATTGAGCCACATCGTACCACGGAACGCCGAGGGCTTTCCGGATCCGAAGGCATCGCAGGCGCGGCTCCCGTCGATGCCGATCCCCATGCCCTGGTCTGCGGAATAGCCGGCATTCTCCAGTGCTCGCGCACCACCCAGCACGCCGTCATCGTTGCATGAATAGAATATCCAGTTCGTGACGCTGGGATTGGCCGTCAATGTGGTGGTCATCACATCGATGGCGTTGACCATCGTATTGTCGTAGGGGACGCGAACGATGCTGCCCGGCTTGAAATCGGGCACCGCCTTCAGGAACGCTTCTTCCGCGCCCTTGTTGCGCTGCATGCAGGTATCGGCCTTGCGGTCCTCGATCGAGGCGATGCGCACCTCTTTGCCCGCCCAGCCTTCAGCCTTGTAGAGCTTAGCAAGCTCTTCGCCCACCCGCGCACCGATATTGTAAGCATTCATGCCGACATAGGGGACCTGGGTGCCATCCTGGTAGTAGATATCGTCGTCCACCGCCACCAAGGGAATTTTTGCGGCCTTTGCTTTCTCCGCGATGACCGGTCCCAGCGCCTTGTCGGGGACAACGATGGCGATGCCTTTCACGCCATCGCCGACCATCGTATCGAAGGTCGTGATCGTCAAATTGGCGTCGAACTGAACGTCCTGCGACACGAACGCGGCCCCTGCCGCCTCAGCCGCTTTCTTGGCGCCGCCGACTTCGGCGACGAACCATGGGTGGTCTCCCATCTTGTTGATGTAGCCAATCTTGATGTCGTCTGCGCTTGCTGTGCCACTCATCAGTCCGGCAGCCAATACCGCAAATGTCGCCAAAGCCTTTGTTGTGGTTTTCATGAATATCCTCCCTGAGAGCTCTATTGGTTGCTAGTCGTGGTAGAGAACCGAGCGCCCACCATCGATGGTGATCGTCTCGGCATTTATGAACGGCGCTTCGTCCGAAGCGAGGAAAACCGCCGTCATTGCAACCTCGTCCGGCCGGCCAATACGCTTGGGCGGATGGAGGTCGTAGGCTCGCCGCTTCTCCTCGGCGGGGTTCGGGAATGTGTTCCAGTAGGCTTCCGCGATCGGCGTCTCGATGTAGCCGGGTGCTATCGCGTTCACCCGGATACCGCGTGCGGCATATTCGATGGCCAGCGAACGGGTCAGGCCCAAAAGTGCATGCTTGGCGACCGGATACGGGAACGTATGGGGAATGATCTGGAAGGCGTGACAGCTCGCTATGTTGACGATGGACCCCGAGCCCTTCGCCAGCATCGTCGGCAAAACCGCCTTGGCGCAGAACCACGCGGCCTGGAGGTCGAGCTTGAGGCAGCGCTCCCATTCCTCATCCGGCATCATCAATGGTTCGTAGAAGACGTTGGCACCGGCATTGTTGACCAGAACGTCGACGCCGCCATAGCTCGTGATCGTGCGGGCGACCATGTCCGCGACCGCGGATGCGTCCGTGACATCCGTCTCGACGAACAATACGTCGGCGCCTCCGGCACGCAGTTCGTCGGCGATCGCTTTGCCGCTTGCCGCATTCAGTTCGGCAATGACGGTCTTTGCCCCATGCATCGCAAAAGCCCGGGCGGTGGCGGCACCTATGCCTTGGCCGGCGCCCGTGACGATTGCGATCTTTCCTTGCAGCCGGCCTGCCATTGCATTCACCAGTCAACCACGGTGCCGTCCGGCATGACGGCATTGCGGGCATGCAGCACTTCCTGCTTAAAGGGGTGACGCACGATCACGTCCTCATTGACGGTGACGCCAAGGCCCGGCAGTTCGGGCAGGTCCCAGCGGCCTGGTTTACGCCGAATTGGCCAGGTAACGACCTCGTCGTACCAGGCGACGGCCCCGGACATCTCCTCCTGAATGACGACGTTTGGCGTCGATATGCCGAAGTGAAGAGCAGCGACGCCAGCGATCGGACCGAGCGGGTTGTGCGGCGCAAGGCCGATGCCTGCCGTTTCCGCCATGGCCGCGATCTTCTTTGTCTCCAGCAGACCGCCAGTGTGGCAGAGATCAGGCTGGGCAATGTTGAAGGCACGGGCTGCGATCGAGTGCGTGAATTCGCGGCGCCCGATCAGCCGTTCGCCGGACGCGATCGGCACGGCCGATCGCGCCGTAATATGCGCCAGTCCGGCAACATCTTCGGGTGGAACGGGCTCTTCCGCGAACATGATGCGGGCCGGCTCGATTGCTCTGAGGTAATCCATCGCCGCGTTAACCGATGCAGGGCGTCCGTGGAAATCGACCATGATGTCGATGTCCGGGCCAACCGCCTCGCGAAGTGAGCCAACCATGTTGGCAACAGAATCGACCGCCTTCGTAGGAGACACGTAGTGGGTGTAGGGAATGCAGACGACCTTGACCGCGTCGTAGCCTGCCTGCGTCACGATGCGTCCGCGTTCCACGATGGCATCCGCGGATCCGGTCTCATAGACCGCCTTCATGTCCCCGAGGCCGAGATGCGTGTAGGTGCGCAGATAGTCGCGGACCTGGCCACCTAGAAGGCGCCAGACGGGGACTCCCAATGATTTGCCCAGGATGTCCCAGAGCGCGATCTCAATGCCGCTGACAGCAGACATTCCCTCGACGCCGAGACGCCAAAATCCGTGCCGCGTAAGTATCTGGTAGCACTGCTCCACGTTGCGCGGATCCTGCCCGATGAGCAGGGCCTCAAGGTCCTGAAGCGCCCCAACGACGGCTCGGGTCTTCCATTCCAGCGTTGCCTCACCCCAGCCAAACAGCCCGGGCTCGTCGGTTTCGACCCGGACGAAGACCCAGTTGCGCATTTCCGCATTGCAGACGCGCGCCTTGATGGCCGTGATTTTCATTGGTCCTCCCAGACCTGCCGCCTTTTTTCGAGGGCGATATGTATGATTTATTATGGATAATATGGACGAGTCAAGCGCAACGTCGATGTGGACCAAGGCCGTCAAGGAACTGGTCCTCAGGAGGATCCGAGCAATTGTCGATCAATCCTTGTCCGCCGATGGAAGGGCTGTCAGCCTCCGATCCGCGAACATCGCGGAAAAGGCGCGGCTAAATCACCGCGCAGACTGTTTTCGTCTCGAGATAGTTCTCCAGGCCCGGTGCGCCGTTCTCATAGCCCCAACCGGATTGCTTGTGGCCGCCCTTCGGCAATTCCGGCGAGAAGTAGGAATGGCAATTGATCCAGACGGTGCCCGACCGGATACGTGCGGCAAGGCGATGCGCAGTGGAAAGGTCGCGGGTCCAGACGCTTGCGGCGAGGCCGTAGGGCGAGTCGTTCGCATGGCTTAACGCCTCCGCGACATCGTCGAACGGTGTCACGGCAACGACCGGGCCGAAGATTTCCTCGCGCATCATGCGCATGTCCGGGCGAACGCCGGTAACCACGGTCGGCTCGAAGAAGTTGTCGAAGCGCCGGCCGCCGGCGATGATCTCGGCGCCGCTGGAAGCACCATCGCCGACGTAGAAGGCGACGCGCGCAGCCTGGGTTCCGTTGACCAGCGGACCAAGGTCGGCATCCGGGTCAAGCCCGTGTCCGAGACGCAGCTTTCGCGCCTCTTCCGCCAGCCCCTCCACCAGACGGTCGTAGATCGAGCGATGCGCATAGACACGCGAGCCGGCGACGCAGACCTGGCCGGCATTGGCGAAGATCCCCCGAGCCACTCCGGGGATTGCGAGCCCCATGTCCACATCGGGCATGATGATGGCCGGCGACTTGCCACCCAGCTCGAGCGTCAGCTTCTTCAGATTGCCGCGCGCTGCGGAGACGATCATCTTTCCGACTTCCGTCGAGCCGGTGAAGGCGACCTTATCGACATCGGGATCTGCAGCCAATGCTGCGCCCACGGTTTCACCGAGACCGGTCACGATATTGACGACGCCGTCCGGCAAGCCGGCTTCGATCATCAGTTCGCCGAGCCTGAGCGCGGTGAGCGACGTTTCCTCAGCTGGCTTGAGCACGATCGTACAGCCGGCGGCAAGCGCCGGGGCGAGCTTCATCGAGGCCATGAGCAGCGGCGAATTCCATGGCGTTATGGCTGCCACGACACCGATCGGCTCTCGCACCGTGTAGGCGAAAATCTTGCTGCGCGCCGGTTGGTAGCTGATGGAGGTGGGGATGGTCGTGCCGAGGATTTTCGTGGCAAAACCGGCGAAATAGTGGAACTGCTCGGCCGAGGCGGGAATCTCGGCGAAGCGTGAGGTCTTCAGCGACTTTCCTTGGTCAAGCGTCTCGAGTTCTGCAAGCTCATCGGCATGGCGTTCAATCAGGTTGGCGATGCGCCATAGCAGCTT
Source organism: Mesorhizobium sp. M0296 (assembly GCF_040321675.1). Classification (NCBI taxonomy): domain Bacteria; kingdom Pseudomonadati; phylum Pseudomonadota; class Alphaproteobacteria; order Hyphomicrobiales; family Phyllobacteriaceae; genus Mesorhizobium; species Mesorhizobium sp. M0296. The sequence goes on along the minus strand of NZ_JAMYRZ010000040.1, from coordinate 2,409 downwards.
ACCGCGTGCCGACGGTGTTATGTCGCGCCAGCTCTCGCCTTCGAAAGCAGCACGCGCCGCAGCAATGGCGCGGCCGGCGTCATCGGCTGTGCCTTGCGCCAGCAGTGCGAGCGTGTCGCCATTCGCAGGATCGGTCGCGGGCAAGGTTGCGCCATCGCTGGCGTCGCACCAGCCGCCGCCGATCAGGTGCCGCATTCTGGGTTTGGCCAGGAACGCCTTGACGCCTGCATGCCTGGCTGCACCGTTTCGAATGATGACCGTCATGTCCGTACCCCGCAAGCGAGCGCCTCGACCGCGGCGAGAGCACCGCGGATGATGGAATGATAGCCTGTGCAACGGCAGATATTGCCTTCGAGCGCAGTGCGGATCTGAGACTCGTCTGGAGCCGGATTCTCCAGCAGCAGAGCGGTCAGCGCAACAGTGATGCCGGGTGCGCAGTAGCCGCACTGGAAGGCGTTTTCGGCCGCCAGAGCCTGGCGCAGGACAATAGCTTCGGGAAGGTCGTCGAAACCCTCCGGCGTGATGATGGTGGCCCGGTCGAGTTGCCACGACATGAGCAGACAGCCATTGACCGCGCGATCGTCCATCAGCACGGAACAAGCGCCGCAGCGGCCGATGCCGCAAGCCGTCTTGGCGGCAGTCATGCCGAAATGATCGCGCAGCAGATCGATCAGGCGCAACTCGGCGGGCACGGCCAGCGCCTGGCGGCAGCCGTTGAGGTTAAAGGCGATCTCGATGTCGGCACTCACGCCGCACTCCTCCGCAAGGCGTCGAGCACCCATTCTGGATCGACCGGGATGCGCTCGGGCCAATCCCCTATGGCGTCCGCAATCGCGTTGACGATGGCTGGCGTCACGGCGCCAATGCCAAGCTCACCAACTCCGCGCGGGCCGAACGGGTCGTCCTCGTCCAAATCCTCCAATGCGAAGGTCGCGAGGCTTTCCGGCGTATCGGCAATGCCTGGCAGCATATAGAAGTCGAGGTTGCCGGCAAGATACCGGCCATCCCGCATCGCCGCGTCCTCGGTGAGGGTGAAGCCCAGCCCCTGGACGCCGCCGCCCTCGATCTGGCCGAGATAGGCGGCGGGATCGAGCATCGGTCCGGCCGCGGTGTGCTGATGGAGGTCGAGCACACGTACCTGTCCGGTGATGCGGCTGACGGCAACGCGCGCCAGTGTCGCGCCGAAGGCGAAGATCAGGCGTGCATTGCCTTCCAGATAGTCCGATTTCGGAAACTCGAAGCTGACGGCAGCAGCTGGCAGCCGGTCGGGAGGCAACGCCTCGGCAAGCTCGGCGAAACTCATGAGCAGTGAGCCGCTGTTGGAATGTCGCTCGACGATACCGCCGGGTGCCAGCGCCAGCGTCCCGGCTTCGCGGCAAAGCAGCTGGCCCGCTGCGGCCAGCAGGTCACGCGCAAAAGCTGGTGCGGCGACTGCCGCGACCCGCCAGACCACGTGAGTGCCGCGCGAGGCGGTAGAGGAACCGGATTCGGGCGTCGCCGCCGTATCGCCGGTGACCGGCCGGACATCGTCGCGACCGCAGCCGAGCGCTCCGGCTACGGCGGCCTTGACCGAGGTGAGCAGGCCCTGTCCCAGCTCGTCCAGGCCATAGAGCGCTTCGATCATGCCATCCGCAGCCAAGCGCAACGCGCCTCCGGCCGGGTCCGGCGGCAGCGTGCCTAGTCCGTTGCCTTGATAGTTCATCGCCATCCCGACGCCGATCGTCTCACAGCCGTCGAACGACGGACCACGCGGCTTGGCCCAGATCGGGTCAGCAGCGGCGGCTTGCAGCATCTCGGCCAAACGTTCGGACGGCGCGACCTGCTGGCCGAGATGGCCTCGCGTGCCAGGCTCGCGCAAATTGCGGCGCCGTATCTCGATAATGTCGATGCCGGCGGCTTCGGCCAGCCGGTCCAGCTGGCACTCTACCGCGAAGGCCATCTGGTTGGCACCGAAGCCACGAAACGCGCCGCAGACGCCGTTATTGGTGTAGGCGAGCCTGCCCGAGCTGAGGACGTTGGGAACGACATATGGCCCGCAGGCGTGTTCGAGGGCCGTCTCAAGCACGCCCGGACCGAGCGACGCGTAGGCGCCGGCATCCGCGATCACATCCACCTGCTGTGCGAGCAGCCGACCTTCGGGGTCGCAGGCGGTACGCATATGGATGCGCATGGCATTGCGCTTGGTGCCCGCGATGACGGATTCCGCCCGGTCGAGATGCAGCCGCACGGCGCGTCCGGTCTTCAGCGCCAGCAGGGCCAGGGCAGGCTGCACGGTCAGCTCGTCCTTGCCGCCGAAAGCGCCGCCAGTCGGGCTGGTGACCACCGATAGTGTTGAAGAAGTCGGCGATGAAGCCGTGGATCCACTCGCACCGAAGCGTCTTGATTAAGGTCGACGCGACCTCCTCGCCT
>NZ_JAMYRZ010000039.1:0-58076 GCF_040321675.1 Mesorhizobium sp. M0296 | reverse complement strand
TCCTGGCGCGATAGCATGCAAAACTGTTCGCGATGTCCTCGCACATCTGTTCGCGATGTCCCCAGTCCAAACAAAGGGGAGAAGGGGTCACCAGCGTTGGAGTCCCCATGACAACCTTCCTCTTCGACGGCCCCGACACCGCCGCCATCACCATCCTGCTCGCCCATGGCGCAGGCGCTCCTATGGACTCGCCCTCGATGACCGCCACCGCCAAGGCGCTGGCCGCAGCCGGCTTCCGCGTCGCGCGCTTTGAATTCCACTACATGGCGGCTCGCCGCTACGGCCACCGCAAGCCGCCGCCGCGCGCCGAGACGGTGAACCCGGAATACGTCAAGGCGATCGCCGACCTCCGGGCGAAGGGCGTGGAGGGTCCGCTGATCATCGGCGGCAAGTCGATGGGCGGACGCGTCGCTTCGATGATCGCCGACGAGATGTTTTCGAAGGGCGAGATCTCGGGCCTGCTTTGCCTTGGCTATCCCTTCCATCCGCCGGGCAAACCGACGCAGCTTCGGACAAAACACCTCGCCGGCCTCAAGACGCCGACTTTGATCGTCCAGGGCACGCGCGACGAGTTCGGCACGAGGGACGAGGTCGCGACCTACGATCTTTCCGACGCAATCGAAATCCTCTGGCTGGAGGACGGCGACCACGATCTGAAGCCGCGCAAGAGCATTTCCGGTTTCTCCGCCGCCGACCATTTGAAGACACTCGCCGATGCGGTGAAGGCGTGGACCGAACGCATCGTGCGCTGAAGCAGGCCGATGAAGATCGCCACCTTCAACGTCAACAACATCAACAGCCGGCTGCCGAACCTGCTCGCATGGCTGGCCACCGCCAAACCCGACATCGCCTGCCTGCAGGAGCTCAAGGCCAGACAGACGCAGTTTCCGCGCACTGCGCTGGCGGCCGCCGGCTACGGCGCAGTTTGGGTCGGGCAGCCGACCTGGAACGGCGTCGCCATCCTTTCGCGTGGCGCAGAACCCGTTCTGACCCGCGAGGCGCTGCCCGGCGACGACAGTGACCAGCAGGCGCGCTACATCGAGGCAGCGGTCAACGGCATCGTCGTCGCCTGCCTCTACGCGCCGAACGGCAATCCGCAGCCCGGCCCGAAATTCCAGTACAAGCTGGCCTGGCACGAAAGGCTGGAGGCGCATGCGGCAAAGTTACTCGACACCGGCCTGCCGGTGGTGCTGGCCGGCGACTACAACATCGTGCCCGAGCCGCGCGACATCTACCCGACCCGCTCCTATGACGACAACGCGCTGGTCCAGCCGGAAAGCCGCGCATCGTTCCAGCGGCTGCTCGACCAGGGCTGGCTTGACGCGCTGCGCAAGAAGCACCCGACGGAGACGCTCTACACATTCTGGGATTACCGCCGCAATCGCTGGCCGCGCGATGCCGGCCTGCGCCTCGATCATATCTTGCTCAGCAAGAAGCTGTCGCGCCGGCTGGTAGCGGCGGGCATCGACCGCGACGTGCGCGGCGAGACCGGCGCCAGCGATCACGCGCCGGTCTGGGTGGAGTTGAAGTGAGGCACGGAGGCTGGCGCCGCCTTTCCGGGCGGCAACGAGTCAGGTTGGCCGCGCCGCTTCGCGGGCGAACGCCTCGATCAAAGGGGCGTATCCCTCAAGGTCGGGCTGCGTTGCGAAACTGTGGGTAGCGGCGGTCGAAGCCCAGGGCAGCTTTTCCGACGTGAAGACTTCGACGAAAGGCACGTACCATTGGTGCTCGTCCAGCATGGTGGCGCGAACGTTGACGAAAAAGTCCAGTCCATGCGGACGCGTGAACATCCAGCTCTTGCAGTGCGGGCAATAGAGCTGCCGGTGCGGGCCGTGCATGCCGCCGACCACCGGCTCGCCCTGGGTGACGACGAAACCGTCGCTCGGCACGGCGATGGTCAAGGAATACGCGCTGGCGCTCAGCTTCTGGCAGCCGGTGCAGTGACACGCCGTCGTCAGCAAGGGCGGGGCGCTGATGCGAAAGCGTATCCCGCCGCACAGACAACCGCCGTCCCAAGGTAGCTTCCAATCGTCCATTGCTGGCCTCGAGCGAGATCCTCGGCGAGCGATCTAGCGCACGACCGGCCTCCCGGCAACGCCGCGATGCCTGCGGCAGCTGCCTACGGGCTGGGGTAGACTTCGAGCCATCACCGACAAGCCAGGCGCCGAGCGCCATCATTGCAGAGCGGACAGAGGAACAGGTTTGGTGACAGGCTGCTTGCAGCCCTCATGATCGTGATCGGCACGGCTTGCTTCATCGAGGCGTATCTGGCGCTGGGCGAGGCGTGCTCGCGAGGTGCCGGACGGCCTCAGTTTCACCGCCTGCAGACCGGCAACCAGCTCGCCATGTTCGACAGCCAGTCCGGCCCGATCTATGCGGTTGCCTCGCCGCCGCCGGCGCGGTGCTGACCGGCGGCTATGACCGCAGCATCAGGGACTGGCCGGCTGGCGGCGGCGATAGGATGGTGCTTTTCGCCGGCGCGCCGGATTGATTGCGGGATATCCAATTTCGTCGCCGGGGCTTGGACACCCCGACTGTTGCGCTGGGCAACCGCATTTGGATTCTTGCGAAGATGGACCCCCACCCTAACCCGCCCCACAAGGGGGAGGGAATGCTGCCGCGCGCCTTTAACTTCCCCTTTGGCGCCGAAAGGCAGGCAATTTGCCGAGGTCAGTGCCAACGGAAGTCTCCCTCCCCCTTGTGGGGAGGGGTTGGGGTGGGGGTACATCGTAGAGCGAAAGCCTCGGCTTTTCCACCTGCCATAGCCCTGCCCTCAAGGGGGAGATCGGCAGCTCCAGCGTCGGCTTCGGCGCGTATACTTGACCCGCCTACCACCAACGCTATGTTCGCGGCCATGTCAGGGACCAGCCCCGCGGCCGCTGCGCCGCTCATCGTGATCGACCTTCAGACCGGCATGTTCGACGGTGTCGCCGAACCGCCGATCCACGATGCCGACGGCATGGTCGCCCGCAGCCGCGCGCTGATCGAGTGGGCGCGGCGCAGCGGGCGCAAAGTCGCCTTCGTCCGGCATGACGGGCCGCAGGGCGATCCTCTGGCGCCGGGTGAGCCGGGCTGGCCGGTGTGGCCGGCGCTCGGCCAGGCCGAGGACGAGCCGACTTTCGCCAAGCGTGTCGGCGATGCGTTCAGCAATGCCGCCCTTGCAGAATGGGTGGCCGGGCAGGGCGCCGGCGAGGTCGTTCTGATCGGCGCGCAGACCGATTTCTGCGTGGCGGCCACGGTGAAGGGCGCCTTTGCAGCGGGCCTGGGCGTCACCGTGGTTTCCGACGCCCACAGCACGCTCGACGCGGCCAGCGAGACCAGCGAGACCGCCGCGGAGATCATCGCCCGGCACAATGCGGCATTTGCCGCCGCCGGGGTCAAGCTGGCGACGACAAAAGCCCTGACCGATAGCTGATCCGCCGGCTCATCCCTACGCCGTCAAAGCCTGATCCAGCCGGGAAGCAACTGGCGGGTTCAGACAATTTGGCGCGGGGCGCCTCACCACTGCGGGCTTCCGCCGGCGCGGCCTATCGCGTATTGGCGCGGGAACGCTCCTTTGGCCTTTCCTGGAAAACCATGATTCGTCTCGAAAGCATCAGCAAGCAGAACGGCCGTCAGATCGTCTTCATCGAAGCCTCCGCCGCCTTGCAGAGGGGCGAGAAGGTCGGGCTGGTCGGCCCCAACGGCGCCGGCAAGACGACGCTGTTTCGCATGATCAACGGCGAGGAGCAGCCCGACGAGGGCCAGGTCTCCGTCGATCGCGGCGTCACCATCGGCTATTTCAGTCAAGATGTCGGCGACATGGAAGGCCGCAGCGCCGTTGCCGAAGTGATGGACGGCGCCGGACCGGTCAGCGAAGTGGCGGCCGAGATGCGCGAGCTCGAGCACGCCATGGGCGACCCTGACCAGGCCGACCAGATGGACGAGATCATCGCCCGCTACGGCGAGGCGCAGCACCGCTTCGAGGAGCTCGACGGCTACGCGCTGGATGGCCGGGCGCGCGAGGTGCTGGACGGCCTTGGCTTCAGCCAGGAGATGATGGACGGCGACGTCGGCAAACTGTCCGGCGGCTGGAAAATGCGCGTGGCACTGGCCAGGATCCTTTTGATGCGGCCCGACGCCATGCTGCTCGACGAACCGAGCAACCATCTCGACCTCGAAAGCCTGATCTGGCTGGAGCAGTTCCTGAAGAACTATGACGGCGCGCTGCTGATGACTTCGCATGACCGCGAGTTCATGAACCGCATCGTCAACAAGGTGGTCGAGATCGACGGCGGTTCGCTGACCGCCTACTCCGGCAACTACGAATTCTACCAGCAGCAGCGGGCGATTGCCGACCGGCAGCAGCAGGCGCAGTTCGAGCGCCAGCAGGCGATGCTGGCCAAGGAGATCGCCTTCATCGAGCGCTTCAAGGCGCGGGCTTCACATGCCGCCCAGGTACAGAGCCGGGTGAAGAAGCTGGACAAGATCGACCGGGTCGAGCCGCCCAAGCGCCGCCAGAAGGTATCGTTCGACTTCCAGCCGGCGCCGCGCTGCGGCGAGGACGTGGTGACGCTGAAGAACGTGCACAAGGGCTATGGCAGCCGCTCGATCTACGAGGGATTGGATTTTCAGGTGCGCCGCCGCGAGCGCTGGTGCATCATGGGCGTCAACGGCGCAGGCAAGTCGACGCTGCTGAAGCTGGTCGCTGGCGCTTCCGAGCCGGACAATGGCACGGTGGCGCGCGGGCCCAGCGTCAAGATGGGCTATTTCGCCCAGCACGCCATGGAAGTGCTGGAGGGCGAGCGCACCGTGTTCCAGACGCTGGAAAACGCATTTCCGCAGGCCGGCCAGGCGCCGCTCAGGGCGCTGGCCGGCTGCTTCGGCTTTTCCGGCGACGAGATCGACAAGAAATACCGCGTGCTGTCGGGCGGCGAGAAGGCGCGGCTGGTGATGGCGCTGATGCTGTTCGATCCGCCCAATTTGCTGGTGCTGGACGAGCCGACCAACCACCTCGACATCGCCACCAAGGAGATGCTGATCACGGCACTGTCGCAGTACGAGGGAACCATGCTGTTCGTCTCGCACGACCGCCATTTCCTGGCGGCGCTGTCGAACCGGGTGCTGGAACTGACGCCCGAGGGCATCCACACCTATGGCGGCGGCTATACCGAATATGTCGAGCGCACCGGGCAGGAGGCGCCGGGGTTGCGGAGCTGAGGCCGGCTCTGCCGCTTACGGTCACGTAGACGCTCGATGCCGGAGGCCAAGCACGAAGGTGCTCAGCCATGTATCGCAATTTCGCGCAGCGGATCGCCGCCGTCGATGAACAGCCGGCCTTGCGCGGTCAACGCCGCCTTGAGCCGTCGCAGGGCAATTTTTCCTGCTTCGGGATGACGCCCGTCCAGCGCGCCGACGCGCACCGCAACGGCAATGTCGAAGTGCTTCTCATCGGCTTCCAACTCGAAATCCTCGATGGCGACCTGGCGAAGGCTCAGCCGGCCTGCCGCAATCTCGGCGCGCGAGGCGGCCCCGGCCTGCGCGATGGCCTTGGCCGAGCGGTCGATCGCCAGCACGTGCCCACCGCCGATCCGGCGCGCGATCTCGCGCGCTGCAGCACCCGGTCCGCAGCCGATCTCCAGCACTCGCATGCCCTGCCGCAAGGGCAGCGCATTGACGATCTCCAAAAGCCTTGGCGACAAGTCGTTCGCCATACGCTGTTCTCCAGCTTTTTCGCAATCCGAGATTAGCGACCGCGGCCGGCGACGGGAAGGCCGACAGACGCGGGCATCGCCGATGTGTTCAGCTGGCATGTTCAGCTGGGTGCTGCTTGAGCAGGGGGCATGATCGACATCGAGGAGGTCGATCCGGTCTCGACCGCGGGCGACCGGGCGAGCCCGAGCGGCCCGGCGTCGTTGACCTGAGGGGTAGGGAGAGAACTGGCGCCGAGCCTAACCGGTTGGGGGGTAGATCACCGGCCGTTTATGTGTATACGCTCAAGCTAATATAAGAGCAAGCTAATGTTTGTCAGCGATGTTGGACGATTGTTCTGATCAGTGGCCGGTTGTGGCTTCCTGCCGCGCCCTCCCACCGGGCCAAACACCACTTATTGCCTTCAAGTCCTGGCTCCAATGCTGTACCCCGGCCCGAAATTCAAGGAGCCTGCGATGACCTCACATCCCGACATCCCCGACGCCAGCATGGCGGTCGATGCGGCAGGCGTGGCAGCCGATGACCGGCGCGCTCGCGAGGCGGATGCCGCATGGCGGGACGATGTTCGCGAGGGCGTGCGGCATGTAGGCGATCTGGATTCGCTGCCGCTGTCGCCAGCCGAGCGGGCGGCGGCCGAAGCCGCGGCCACGCGCCACAAGGTTCGCATTCCCAAGGCCTATCTCGACCTGATCGACTGGAACGACCCCGCCGATCCGATACGGCTTCAGGTCATCCCGTCGCCCGACGAACTGGCAGAGCAGGAGGGCGAACTCGACGATCCGATCGCCGACCACGCCTTCAGTCCCGTGCCTAGATTGACGCATCGACATGCCGACCGGGTTCTGTTGTTCCCGACCTATCAATGCGCGGTCTATTGCCGGTTCTGCTTTCGCAAGGAGCAGCTGACTTCGATCGGCCGGGGTTTTTCGCGCGAGGCGCTGGAGCCGGCCTTCGCCTATATCGCGGCCCATCCGGAAATCCGCGAGGTGATCCTGACCGGCGGCGACCCGCTATCGCTGCCGGACAGGGCGCTGGCGGAAATCCGCGCCCGTGTCGAGGCGATCCAGCATGTGCGGCTGTTGCGCATCCACACTCGCGTACCCGTCGCGCTGCCGTCGCGCGTCACCGGCGGGTTGATTCAAGCCTTGCAGGGCCGGCTGATGGTCACTGTCGTCACCCATTTCAACCATCCACGCGAAATCACGGAGGCGACCGAGCGGGCCTGCCGCACGTTGCGGCAGGGCGGCTTCGTGCTGCTGAACCAGAGCGTTCTGCTGAAAGGCGTGAACGATACGGTCGAGGTGCTGGAAGAGCTGTGCCGCGAGCTGATGTATCGCCTTGGCGTCAAACCCTATTACCTGCACCACGGCGATCTCGTGCGCGGCATGGCGCACCGGCGCACCACGATCGCCGAGGGCCAGGCGCTGGTCAGCGCCTTGCGTGCGCGCCTGTCGGGCATCTGCAATCCCGTCTACGTGCTGGACCTGCCGGACGGCGGAGGGAAAGTGCCGCTCGGCCCGTCCCATCTTGAGGCACGGGAAGGGGAGACGTGGCGAATACGTGGGCTTGATGGGGCGGTGAGGGGGTATGGAGAGCTGGTTGGGGAGGAGGGACGCGCAGCCGCCGTCCAAGCCAGCCCACCTTGGTGACCTGACATGCAGCGCTTGATCACGGAAGCATGCGTTAACTGCTGTTCTATTTGGTGCTTGCGCAATTGCTGAAATAGTGAAAACGTGGTCCGGGGTAATGGGTTAGGGGAGTTCGTCCCGGCTGTAGCGAGTTTCGGGGCGGCGCAGAAAAGTCATGAACTTTCCACAGTTCCTGGTGGGGCTGACCACCACATCGTCCATCGTGGCGATCTCGACTTACCTTGCGACGGGTTCAATCTGGAAGACGCTGGCCTGGACGATCTTGACCTTGATCGTCATGCAGGTTGGATATTTCCTGTTCGTCGTCCGGTTGATCTACGGATCCGGGGCGAAAAGCGCGGAGGCAAAGCCGCGGCGTCTGAGGGCTGTGCCGCCGAACCGTCGAGGTCGCGTTCAGCTTATGTAGTAATGTCCCATATAGATATCATGGTCTAGACAGGACATGTTCGGTTCTGGGAATGTGCATTGGACGTTCCGCTAGTTTAGTCAACTAATATATATCGCCCAACTCATATCGTCGTTTTTGGGCTAGCGGGAAAACCTGCCTGCTGTTTGTACGACGGTGCCTAAGGCCACATTTTACAACCGGCTGGCAAGCTCCCTTTTGTTGATGCCAGCTTAATCCGGCTGGTGTTTTCGATGGGCCGTTGAGGCTATAAAGCCGTTCAACCGGGCGGCATCGAGATGCATTTCGGCCGGTCGAGAGGGTTGTGGTGATCGACGGAACGCCGAACGTGATCTTGCTGATCGGTAGCGCCCCCGCTGTCGTGCGCTGCGCCGCCTGGCCCAAGCAGGCCTTCGGCAAGATCGTCGCCATCAACAACGCCTGGCGCGTGCGCCCCGACAGGGATTTCCTCGTCCATGCCGGCGATTTCCCGGCGGAGCGGATGCCGCAAGGCGGTCCCCTGCAGCAGGCGCAGATCTTCAGCGCCTCGCATTACGTGCCGGCGCAAAACAGCTTTGGCGGCTTCGTCTATGCCGGCGGCACCATGTCGATGACGGCGGCCTACTGGACGATCCACAGTCAGAAGCCGGACGTGCTGGCATTCCTTGGCTGCGACATGATCTACGACCAGCCCGGCAATACGCATTTTTACGGCGTCGGCCGCGCCGATCCGCTGCGCAACGACGTCACCCTGCGCAACCTCGAGGCGAAGTCGGCCCGCCTGCTCATCCATGCGCTTCGGCGCGGCTGCCTGTGCGTCAACCTATCCGACCTGCCGCGCAGCCGGCTGGTCTTCCCGCGGCTGACGCTCGATGAATTCGGCGCGCTTTCTTCCTCGCAGCTTTCGGAAATGAAGGCCGAGATGCTTGCCGGCCTGCGGCTCGATCAGGCGGAGGAGGCCGACAGGATCGAGAAGGAACTCGGCTATTTCTTCGAGGACGGCATGTACTGGAAGCACCTCGACAAACTCGACGAGAAATTCCTGGCCAACATCGACCGGCTGTGGATGGCGGCGGTGAAGGCGAGCTTGAGCAGTCGGCCGAAGCTGCCGATCTCCCCTACAAGGCGGGAGATCGGCGCGTCGTCCGCTTAGCTTTTGGCCGCCGCGAGCTTGTCTTGCGTCTTGGTCTCGAAATCGCTGGGGTCATGGCGCTCGTGCAGCTGCATCGAAGGCTCGCCGAAGGTGCGGTTGACCATGCGGCCGCGCTTGACCGCCGGCCGCGCGTCGATGGCGTCGGCCCAGCGCTGCACGTTCTTGTACTGCTCCACCTGCAGGAACTCGCCGGAATCGTCATACATACGGCCCTTGGCCAGCCCGCCATACCAGGGCCACACCGCAATGTCGGCAATCGTATAGTCGCTGCCGCCTAAATACTCGCTTTCGGCGAGGCGTCGGTCGAGCACGTCCATCTGCCGCTTGGTTTCCATGGCGAAGCGGTCGATGGCATATTCGATCTTCGTCGGCGCATAGGCGTAGAAATGGCCGAAGCCGCCACCGAGATAGGGCGCCGAGCCCATCTGCCAGAACAGCCATGACAGGGTCTCGGCGCGAGCCGGCCGCTCCGTCGGCAGGAATTCGCCGAATTTTTCGGCGAGGTAGAGCAGGATCGAGCCGGATTCGAAGATGCGGACCGGCTTTTTCCCACTGCGATCCATCATGGCCGGGATCTTCGAGTTGGGGTTGACCTCGACGAAGCCGCTGCCGAACTGGTCGCCGTCGTTGATCCTGATAAGCCAGGCGTCGTATTCGGCGCCGCTGTGGCCGAGCGCCAGAAGTTCCTCCAGCATGATCGTCACCTTGACGCCGTTCGGTGTCGCCAGCGAATAAAGCTGCAGCGGATGCTTGCCGACCGGCAGTTTCTTGTCATGCGTCGGGCCGGCGATCGGCCGGTTGATGCTGGCGAAAGCGCCGCCATTTGCCTTGTTCCAGGTCCAGACTTTTGGCGGCGTGTATTGGTCCGTTGCGTAGTCGTTCATTTGGGAGGCCTTTGGAAGGGTTGGTTGGGAGGATATCCGATATCAACGTGGGTAATGGCGGAGGAACTTTGCATAGGGCAGCTTGGGATAGCCGTAGGTACAGATAGGGCTGCCGGCGCTGTTGCAAAACCCCGGCGCGAACGGCGCGGCGCCGGTCCACGCCAAAGCCGGCGCCGCCTCTTGCGCCTGATCACCTGCGCCATACCTATAGCCCATATCAGCCTGCGAACATTGCCAGGAACCAAAGCATGAATATCGAACCCCTTTTGCGATCCATCGTGGCCGTCCGCGCCACCGTGCCAGAGGACGCCTTCACGGCAAATACACTTGGCACCCGCCGCGAGGGCAGTGGCGTGGTCATTCGCGGCGACGGGCTGGTACTCACCATCGGCTATCTCATAACTGAGGCCGAGGAGGTCTGGCTGGCCGACCAGGACGGGCGCGTGGTTCCCGCCCATGCGCTCGCCTACGACCAGGAGTCGGGCTTCGGCCTGGTGCAGGCGCTGGCGCCGCTCGGGCTGCCCGCCATTGCGCTCGGCGATGCCTCCAGGGCCAAGATCGGCGATCCCGTCGTGCTCGCCGACGGCGTCGGCCGCTCCGTGCGGGCGCGGATCGTCACCAAGCAGGAATTCGCCGGCTATTGGGAATATCTGCTCGACGAGGCGATCTTCACGGCGCCGGCTCACCCCTCATGGGGCGGCGCCGGCCTCATCGGCGCGGATGGCAGGCTGCTCGGCATCGGTTCGCTGCGCCTGCAGATGAGCCGCAACGGCGAGGTCGCCGACATCAACATGGTGGTGCCGATCGATCTTCTGCCGCCTATCCTCGACGATCTGCTGACGCGCGGGCAGGTCGCCAGGCCGCCGCGGCCGTGGCTCGGCGCCTTCTCGGCCGAGAGCGACGGCAAGGTCGTGGTGATGAGCGTCGCCGAGGGCGGTCCAGCCGCCCAGGCGGGCCTTCGCCAAGGCGATGTCATCTCGGATGTTCGCGACACGGCGGTCGATGGGCTTGCCGATTTTTATCGCAAGCTTTGGAAGAGCGGCCCGGCGGGTGCCGAGATCCCGCTCCGGGTGCTGCGCGATGGCCGCGAAACCTGGCTGCGCGTCAAGTCCGCCGATCGCAACAGCCTGCTGTGGAAGCCGCCGCTGCAGTGAGGCAACCGAAACCTCTCACTCTCCGCAAGCGCTGAAGCCAGTGCCCGGGGTCCATTCCGCGAACGGGATGACCTTGCCTTCGACCGATACGGTCGCTTGCCTGGTGGTGCCGTCCGCCAGCTTCTTGCTGCTTTTGCCCTTGCCGGTCAGCACATTATAGTCGCAGTCGCCGGCAACATTGTCGTCCATGTAGTCCCAATACTCGTAGGCGAAACCGGCGACGACGAACGTGCCGTTGCGCCAGGCGAGCGTCAGCGTCTTGTTGGTCCGCTCGCTGCCGATCTCCATCGCCGGAATATAGAGCTTGATCGAACCGTTGGGGAGCGTAGTGAGTTCGGGCTCGGTGTCGGATGTGGCGGGGCCCGGCCGGTCGTAATCCTTCCATTCCCCGTCAATCTGATCATGCACGATCCCGGCAGGTTTTAGAAAATCGCCATCGCGATCTTTGAGGAAAAAATACAGGTCCATGGGATGGCCGGGCTCGGTCTCGACGATCATCGCCAGATCGGCGGCGCCGTCGCCGTTCCAGTCGCCGGTCGCCGCCGTGATGATCTTCTGCGTCTCGATCGGTTCTGCCGGTGCGGCGGCCGGCAGCAGCAGGACCAGACCGAATATTGTCGATCGCATGTAAAATCCTCTTAGCCTGGGCAGGCCTGAGACGCACGCGCTTCTCAGGAGGCCCGGCTCTGCCGCGTCTCGGAACGGCTCGTCTCGTTGAGCAGCCGGCAGAGCGAAACCGCTTCACGACGGCTCAGGCCGATCAGCGCGATTTCCGAAAATTGCGCCGGCAGATCGTGAACGATGTCCCACACCATCCAACGGCCGTTCGGCTCCATGACACATTCGTAGCGCAATAATTGTTCCTGCATCCGACCCCCGGCTTTGCTCACCGGACTGGTACAGCGTCGAGGTAAATGAGTTGTTGCGCTGCGCGAGTATTCCGCGGCCGTCAAAACCAGGCGTTGAATCCCCACAGGGGCGAACCCGACAGGTCACGGCTGACGGTGCCGATACTCTCGACAAGGCGGCAGGGCAGGGACGCTTCCGGCGTGAACGGCGGCCGCCGCCAGAATTGGATCAGGCGTTGCGGCTCGCCATATGCGCGTCGAGCTTCCTCCTCGAGGGGCCGTAACGCTTGATGATGGTCGCGGCCTCGCTTTGCGGTATGCCGTATTTGCGGGCAAAGGCAGCGACCTCGTAAGGCTCTTCGCCTGAGACCAGTTTGCGATCCTGCTTGGTCTTGGATTTGTCGTCGGCCATGGCGTCCTCCATCACATCTGGTCGTTATAGGGCTCCTTGGTCCGGCCGACCATCCTGGCCAGTTCGGCAAAGGACGGTACGCCGGTTTCACCCTGGGCATTGTTGGCCGCCTGCAGCAGCCTGAGCGGAAAGCAGACGGCGTCGCGGTTGGATGGCGACATGTCTTCATAGAGACGCTCGTCGCTGGTCATCGCCGCCTCGGCCCGGCGCAACGCCATGTCGACCTCGTCGACCGACAGCAGGCCCTTGTGGACCAGCGCGTTGTTGACGGCCGCGATCGCCATCATCAATCCTTCGAGCTGGAGATTGGCGACGTTCATCGTCTTGCGTCCTTGCCGGGCTTCTTGGCGGTGGCCTTGCCGTCTGGCCGGATCGCTGCGCGCGGCGGGTTCTGGCCCTCCGAATGCAGGGTCCTGTCGTCGAAATCGTCAGCCGGCCTGGTCAATCCCATGCCGCCGGGAGGTGGCTTGTTGCCGGCCGCATCCTGCGAAAATTCGTCGGCCGCGTCGGGGCTCGTCTTTGCCGGATATTTCCTCGCTCCGGTCTCGTAGCGGTTCGGGTCGTCGGCCATGTCCTGTGCTCCGGTTGCAATGAGCAGATAACTTTCAGGCGGCGGCAGCGGTTCCGTGGCGAAATCGACCTTGCCGGTGCGCAAGCCTTCGCAATCTGTCGGGTTTCGTGCATTCTTGTGCATGGCAACGATGCTTCGCTCCGACGCGCCAGCAAAATGCTGCTCCTACTGCGGCGGGCGCGACCACGACTACGAGGATTGCCCGAAGCGCAAAACCGATGCCGAACGGCAGAAGGACACGCCAGGCAACGCCTACCAGCCTGGCGCTGCGGCTGGAGGGGAAATCCGCCAGCCGGCCTGAACCACCCCGCCGGTCCGGCCGGCTGGCGCGAAGGTCCTTCCATATCCAGAGGATTGCAATGCCGCCACTATTGTGGGCAAAGCAGCACGGGCAATCAGGTTGGGGTGGGGTGATGACCGAAACGCAAGGCAATTCAAGCCGTCCGCAGGGCAAGCCGGGGATGGCATCGGGGTCGATCGGTTCCGGCCTGATCGCACTCGTCATCGTGGCGCTCGGCGTCTTTGCGCTGTTTGGATCCTGGTACACGATCGATCAGGGCGACCGCGGCGTGCTCTTGACCAACGGAGCGCTGAGTTCGGTCGTTGATCCCGGACTGCATTTCAAGCTGCCGTGGCTGCAGCGCGTCGAGAAGATCAGCCTGCGCCAGCAGGTGCTCAAATGGGGCTGCGAGAACCAGAACGATTGCAGCGGCCTGCCGGCCATGCAGGCCTATTCGCGCGACCAGCAGCCGGCCGACATGCGCGTCACCGTCAATTTCCACGTGCCGGCCGCCGAAGTCAGCAACGTCTACACCAATTACGGGTCGATCGAAGCGCTAGCCGACCGTGTCATTGCCAGGAAAGCACCGCAGGAGATCAAGACGGTGTTCGGCCAGTACGACGCGGTGTCGGTTATCCAGAACCGGGCGAAGTTCAACAAGGACGTCGCCGAGGCCATCGCGGCGGTAACCGACGGGCCGGTGATGATCGACAGCGTGCAGGTCGAGAACATCGACTTCTCCGATGCCTACGAGCAGGCGGTCGAAGCCAGGATGACGGCGCAGGTCGAGGTGCAGAAGCAGGAACAGAACCTGCAGCAGGAAAAGATCAAGGCCGATATCGCCGTCACCCAGGCCAAGGGCCGCGCTGACAGCGTCAAGGCCGAAGCCGAGGCCAGCGCCTACAAGACCAGGGTCGAAGGCGATGCGACCGCGGGCGCCATCAAGGCTCGCGCCGCCGCAATCGCCAACAATCCGCTGCTGGTCGAACTGACCAAGGCGGAGAGATGGAACGGCGAATTGCCGAAGTCGATGATCCCGGGCTCGACGGTACCGTTCCTCGAACTCAGCACGCCTGCCGCGACATCGAACTGAGGCGCGGCGCAAACCAGATCAGGGCGGCGGCGCGATAACCGTCCTGGTGCGGTTACGGCTGAAGCACGGCGCCTCGGGCGATTGCCTGCGTTTGACTTAGAAAAGCTGTCAGCAGCTCCATTCCCGCCGGCCAGTCGCCGAGCCCGCTGTCGCCATTGATGTGGCCAAGCGGTCCGGCGATATGGAGATCGCTGCCCCATCGCTCGGATTTCGCCCTGGCATAGTCCAGCGAGCCGTAGGGATCGTTGGTGCTCGCGACAATCAGCGACGGAAAGCGAAGCCGTTGTTGCGGTGCGTCGGCGAAGGCCCGGGCGGAGGAGGGGAAGGCCGGCGACGCAGGGTCCGGAACCGCGACCAGCAACGCGCCGGCGATAGAGCGGGGGGAGATCCGCTGCCAGTGTACGACGAGCAGACAGCCGAGGCTATGGGCGACGAGCACCGGCGGTGTCCTTGCCTGGCATACAGCGGTTTCCAGCGCAGCCACCCAGTCGTCGAGGTCCGGCGCGTCCCAACTCGCCGGGTTGAACCGCCGCATCGCCGGGTTTGCCTGCTGCCAACGTGTCTGCCAGTGGGCTTTGCCCGATCCGCCGATGCCCGGCACAATGATGAAGTCGGTCATGCGAAGCCCTTCTTTCCTGATGCAGCGCGTGCAATTCTAGGTCTTCTCCCAGGTGGCGGAATGAGAGATCATCGGAAAGCAGCGACGAAATCCGATGGATTAAAGGGCGATCATGCGGAACGGCGATTATCGGCCAAGGCTCGACCCCACCGATCTGGCGATCATTGAGATCATGCAGGAGGATGGTCGCATCGGCATCTCCGAGCTTGGCCGCCGCGTCGGACTGTCCCAGCCCGCCACCTCGGAACGGGTGAAGCGGCTGGAGGAGCGCGGCGTCATCACCGGTTACAAGGCGGTGATCAATTCGGCAGCGCTCGGGCTCGGCACCATGGCGGTCATCCGCCTGCGCACCACGCATGAGCATATCCAGGCCTGCCTGAAGAAGTTCGCCCAATTGCCGGAGGTGGTCGAGGTGCTGCGGGTGACCGGCGAGGATTGTTTTCTGGTCAAGGTCGTGGTCCCGTCACCGCCCGATCTTGAAAGCATCGTCGACAGCATCGGCCACTACGGCACGGTGACGACAAATGTGGTTCTGCGCGCCGAGCAACCGAAGCGGCTGGGACGCGAATTGATGACCAGGGCCTGACCGGTCTATCGCCTGGCCGGCGTATGCCCGACGGCATTGGCGAACGAGATGCCGCCCTTGATCTCGCGCATCGCCATCGAGGTGATCGTGCGCCGCACGCCGGGCAGCCGGCTGAGCTCCTCGCGCAGCATCCTGTCGAGCGCCATCATGTCGACGGTGACGATCTGCAGGAGATAGTCGGCCTCGCCAGTCGTGGCGTGGCAGCGGCGGATCAGCGGATGCTTTTTGACCGCCGCCTCGAAGGCGTCCGACAGTTCGAAATCGATCGACACCTGGATGAAGGCTTCGATGCCGAAGCCGAGCTTGGCCGGGTCGATCCGGGTCGAGTAGCCGCGGATGACGCCGGCGTCCTCAAGCGCCTTGACCCGCTTCCAGCACGGCGTCTTGCTCAAGCCGACCTCATCGGCGAGCGCGGCAAAGGAGATACGGGCCTCGCGTTCGAGCGCCGCGACGATCTTCCGGTCGACCGCATCCAGCATCATTCGTTCTTCCAATCTGCTTCAGCGACAATTTTCGTCCTTCGCTTCCCGCCAATCGAATAACAGAAAGGGACAATGTTCGGCAAGAAAGCGATTAGACTCGGGGGACCGGGATCCAACAAGCGCCTGCGGCCCAACGGC
This sequence comes from Mesorhizobium sp. M0296, assembly GCF_040321675.1. Lineage (NCBI taxonomy): Bacteria > Pseudomonadati > Pseudomonadota > Alphaproteobacteria > Hyphomicrobiales > Phyllobacteriaceae > Mesorhizobium > Mesorhizobium sp. M0296. The sequence goes on along the minus strand of NZ_JAMYRZ010000039.1, from coordinate 42,131 downwards.
CGGGGCAAGGAGCATGGCCATGGACAAGCAGGACTATTATGCCCGCATCGAAACGCCTGAGATGCGCGACTATGGCGTCTACCTCAAATGCGACAGGCTGCTTGCCTGCCAGAAGCCGCTGGCCGAGATGGTGAATGCCGACGAGTTGCAGTTCCAGATCGTGCACCAGGTCGAGGAGCTGTGGATGAAGCTCATCGCCTACACGCTGGTCGATGTCGTTGATTTCCTGGAAAAGCAGGACACGCATCGCATCGTCACGCTGATGGCGCGCGTGCACCGGCTGATGCGGCTGATGACGGCGCAGCTCGACCTGCTCGAAACCATGTCGCCCAAGGAATACCAGCAGATCCGGCTGCAGCTCGGCAATGGCAGCGGCCAGGAATCGCCGGGCTTCAAGCAGCTGCTGCGCCTGCCGCCCGATCTGTGGCGGGCCTTCAAGGCGTCATACCTCGACGACCGCGGCCTTTCGGTCGAGGATGTCTACGATACCGGCTACGATCACGGCGACAGCTATGTCGTTGCCGAAGCGCTGATCGAGTTCGACGAGCTGTTCCAGAAATTCCGTGCCAACCACCTCTATCTCATCCACCGCACGATCGGCCTCGGCGCAAAATCGCTGAAGGGCCGGCCGGTCGAATTGCTGGAAGCCGGCGCCCGCCACCGCTTCTTCCCGGAACTCTGGGACATACGCTGGGCGATGACCGACCGCTGGGGCAGCCAGTATGGAACGGTACGGGAGCCGATCAGCAAGCCGGGGGTCAAGGTGGGGTAGTTCCAGGCTTGGGTTCCTCGCCCCGCGCGAAGCGGGGGGAGAGGTGGCCGCCCACGGGTCTTGCCTTCGGCAAGCCCGAGGACAGGCTCCGCGGCCGGCGAGGGGCCTTTTCTTTGCCGGCGCCTCTCCGTCGCGGCTTCGCCGCGCCACCTCTCCCCCATGAATGGGGGCGAGGAACCCTGGTCTTGCGAGGCCCGCTACGCGCTTGTATCCTGCAGGTTTTTCGGGGGATGATGTCGGGCTTGCGGCTGGTGGTGCGTCCTTGGGGCACAACCAACGTAACTCTTGGGAGGACATCATGACCTTGGAAACCGCTCAATCAACCGTTCAGTCGCCGTGGCAGACCGCAGCAATCCTTATCGCCCGCCTGATCTTCGCCGCCGTCTTCCTGATGGCCGTGATCTTCAAATTCATCGATATCAGCGCCACCGCCGGCTATATCGCGGCGGCCGGGTTTCCGTTCCCGCTCTTTCTGGCCTGGTGCGCAGCCCTGCTCGAGGTCGTCCTCGTCCTATGCTTCCTGACTGGCGCCTTCTTCTCCTGGGCAGCACTCGTCGCCGGCGCCTATGTGCTGTTCCTCGGCATTGCCTTCCACGGGCCGTCGCACTGGGCCGGCAACCAGGCCGAGTTCGGCTTCTTCGTCGATCACTTCACCTTCCTGGCCGGGCTGCTGTTTGCCGCCGTGCACGGGCCGGGCAGGGTCCTGGCGCTGAGGCTTGGCAGGGGGTGATCCCCAATCTCGGAGGCGGCGTTCTCGTAAAGGCGCTCAGAAGGGTGGCTGCGACAATGGCGGTCGGGTCTATGACCGCGACCAGGGCCAGATCGGCAGCACGACCCGCACCAGCATCGTCGTGACGATCGAGAGCGGCCGCGTACCGTCATTCCGGCCATCCGCAGGTCGCGCGCAATAAAAGCGACAGCTAAAGTACGAGCGTTCGAGGTTTATGCTTTTTGTAGATGCGCCTGCATTCCCTCTGTACTTCCAACTTTCGGCGGGTTAAGCAAGACACGGGTCTTGAGGGGGAATTCATGAACATCGCCACGCGTTTTGCTGCCGCCATGATTGGCACGTCTCTGCTTGCCGGCTGCACTACCTTGACCGAAGGCGAATTCAACACGATGCATACCACGCTTGAAGGCAGCCCTGTCACCAAGCGCGTGGCGATCAACGAATGCATTGCACGCGAGAGGTCCACGCCGCTCAACGAAAGAAAGACTTACGCAGCAATCATGAATGTCAGTGTCGCAAAATACGACAGCGCCTTTTGTAGCCGGCTCTTTAATGCCGTTGCTAATGGCAGGCTGACTTACGCGGACTACCGCAGGCTTTCCTCGCCGGGGGCCGACAGCAGCAAGTTGATCAAGATCCTGCAGGGCCGCTAGCAGGCGCCGCCAGCAGTCTTGCGACCCCGCCGCGGCAAGCCGTTGTCGCGGCGTCAGTTATGATCGCCGCGTCACATCTGGTCGTTGTAAGGTTCCTTGATCTGACCGACCATGCGTGCCAGTTTCGAGAAGGACGGCATGTCCGTCTCCGGCTGACATTGATTGGCCAACTCCAGCAGTCGGATCGGGAAGTTGACGGCGTCGCGGCTCGACGCCGACATGCCTTCGGACCTTTCCTCGTTGGTCTCGCTGGCTTCGGCCTTGCGCAAGGCGATGTCTATCTCCTCGACGGAGACCACGCCCTTGCGGACCAGGACCTGATTGATCGATGCGATGGCCATCAGCAGGCCTTCGAGTTGCAGATTGGCGACGTTCATGATGATTTTTGCTCCCATTGGCTACGGGTCAAACGCGCGAATGCCTGTTCTGATCCGCGGCTGCGGCTGCTCGTCGGCCGGTGAGATGCCTCGGCAAATGGAGAAAGCGCCAATTGCCGACGCTGCGTTCGCGCCCACAAAGTGGCTGGCGGGCAGCGCGAGGCGCCGAAGAGAATTCGGATTTTTTGTCGCCGTGCCAGATTTGTTCTTGCTTTGTGCCGGCAGCTATGCTACTAATTTGGGTATGGTGCTAATTGGCTCCAACGACCCGCCCACAGAGGCGGGTTTTTGTTTTCAGGCTTCTTTTCGATCGAACGTTGCTTGTGTTGCCGGCTTTAAGTCGGCGGGACAGCGCCCGGGACAGTACCCCCCCTCTGGCCTGCCGGCCATCTCCCCCTCAAGTGGGGAGATTGGCGGTTTCGGCGCTGCGCTCTTCCTGCAACGTTGGAGATTGGCGAAAGCCGGCGCGAAAGCCGATCTCCCCCCAAGTCGGGGAGATGTCCGGCAGGACAGAGAGGGGCGCGAAGGAATGCAGCCTAGCGCTCTTCTTGGAAGGTCAATCGGGAGGCGGACAAGGCGAGGCGCTGAACGGAATTCGCATTTTTCTGCCGCCATGCCACATTTTGTTCTTGCTTTGTGCCGGCAGCTATGCTACTAATTTGCGTATGGTGCCAATTGGCTCCAACGACCCGCCCGCCGAGGCGGGTTTTTTGTTTCAGGCCGGTTTGGAGACGATCACGGCGAGCGAGGCGAGCTTTCCGTCACTCAGGCTTCGGATGTAGTTGCGGCGGCGCTGCAGGAATTCCGCGCCCATGACGACTTCATTTGCCTGCTGCTGCGCCGGCGAGGGCACGATGCCGGAATTGGCCCTCTTCAGCGCCAGCTCAACATGTTCGCCGGTTTCGTCGACGATTTCGTCGATGCGAAATCCGGCATCGACGAACAGGGTTTTCAATTTTTCCCGATCGGCGAGGTGGCTGGTCGCCGCAGAAACCGCCCAGGGCATGGGATAGTAGGGCTCGCCGCCGGCGAGCACGGCTTCGGTCCAGATCAGCCTGCCTCGCGGTTTCAGCACGCGCCAGGCCTCGTCGATGACCGCGGCCTTGTTCTCGATGTTCATGCCGACATAGAAGCAGATCGCCGCATCGAAGGTGCTGTCGCCAAAAGGCAGTTTCGTTGCGTCGGCCTGATGGAAGCGAACCTTGTCTGCCAGTCCGCTGAGTGCGGTCAGTCGGCTCGACGCGGCGACAAAGGCTGGTGTCAGGTCGATGCCGTCGACCTGGCAGCCATAGGTCGAGGCCAGAAACCTTGCCGGCCCGCCAATGCCGCAGCCGATATCCAGGATCCGATCTGTCGGCGAAGGAGCAAGACGGGCCGCATGCTCCCGCGTGGCGATCAGTTCGCGGCCATGGAGCTGATCGAATGGATAGAGTTGCGCGGCCGCGAGTTTTCCGGCCGGGTCGGCGTCCGGGATCGCGGCCAATATGCGATCGACGATGCCGTCGCTGCCGTAGTGACTGGTGACATTGCCCATGACGCGTTCCCCTCAAGCGCAACCACCATCCCATCAACGCAAGTCTCACGCAATGCCCGCCTTTTTCGCCCCTCCTTCCAGCCGTTCACCGACGATGGTGCGAGGTCGTCAGTGCATTTTCTTCCACCGCGCCACATTTTGTTCTTGCTTTGTGCCGGCAGCTATGCTACTAAACTGGGTATGTTGCCAATTGGCTCCAACGACCCGCCCGCCGAGGCGGGTTTTTCATTTCGGGCTCCTGTTCGACCGAATGTTGCGTGTGCTGCCGAGGTATGTCGGCGCGAATGAACGCGACCGACTATGCCGGTCCGCAACCACCTATCGTCCATAGATTTCCCAACGCGCCCGTGCGCCCATTTCAGAGACACCCCATGTCCAACCGTTACGCCACCATCATCACCGACGATGACGGCCGAGAGGTCGTCAGCGCTATTGGCGAGTTCGCCGGCGCCGCACCCTATGCACGCCATGGCCGCTTCGAGGCGGTCGCCGCCGGCGTGCGGATCGGCATGGTGCGCGGCGGTAGCGTCGATGCGGTCGGCGGCTTCGGCTTTCCGTCGGGAGCACTCGACGGCAACGCGGTGGCAATTCTCAGGGCAAGGCTGAATGCTTTGCCTGACGCCGGTGCGATGAAGCCCGGCACGACGACTGATGCGAAACCCGCAAGCCAGCCGCGGAAGCCGAAATCGGCACGCGCCGGCAAGAAGGCCAGGCCGCGCAAGCGCATCGTGCGGCCAGGCAACAAGAAGCCGATGTCCGCCGGGACGGCGGAGTAGGGCATGGCCAAGGCTCCTTCCACCGGCGATCCGCAGCCGCACGATCAGGCACCCGGCAAGCCCGGCCGAACCAAGCGGGCGAAGAAGACGCTGGCCGATGGTTTCCTCGAAGCGATCCGCGCCGATTTTCGCGCCCATGGCGCCGGCGTCATCGCCGAGGTGCGCGCCGAAAAGCCCGATCAGTACCTGAAGCTCGTGCTGTCGGTGCTTCCCAAGGACCTTAATGTCAACATCAACAATCTGGATGCATTGAGCGATGACGAAATCAGGCAGCGCATCCGCGGCCTCGAAGCCGTCCTTAGGCCGTTCCTCGAGAAGCCGGGCTTCGCAAAAGGCCTCGCACAGCCGGGCGGCAAGGACGGAATATCTCAGCCTGCTGGCGGAGCTGGACCGCAGGCGCCGCACTAACCAGCTTGCCGCCTATCGGCCCTATCCCAGGCAGGCCGAGTTCCATGCAGCCGGCGTGACCAATCGAGAGCGCCTGTTCATGGCCGGCAACCAGCTCGGCAAGACCAGGGCCGGCGGCGCCGAATGGGCGATGCACCTCACCGGCCGCTATCCAGATTGGTGGCAAGGCAAGGTTTTCGATTGTCCGGTTCGGATGTGGGCGGCCGGCGTCACCGGCGAAAGCACGCGCGACAACCCGCAGCGCATCCTCATCGGCCCGCCGCAGCAGCAGGCGGCCTGGGGCACCGGCATGATCCCGGCCGACGCCCTCGTCAGCACGATGGCGGGGCGGGCGCCGGGCGCGCTCGACAGCGTCGTGGTGCGCTGGGGCGGCGGCGGCGATGTCCAGGCCGGTGAATCGGTGCTGTCGTTCAAGAGCTACGAGAAGGGTCGCGAGAAATGGCAGGGCGAAACGCTGCACGGCGTCTGGTTCGACGAGGAGCCGCCGCTCGACATCTATTCCGAAGGGCTGACCCGTACCAACGCCACCGGCGGCATCACCATCGTCACCTTCACGCCGCTGCTCGGCATGTCGGACGTGGTGCTGTTGTTCTTGTCGGCTGAGGAGGTTGGAGGGATGGGACAGTGACATCGCAGGACTTGGGTTCCTCGCCCCACAAAGTAGGGAGAGGTGGCCGCGCAGCGGCCGGAGAGGGGACTTTTGTAAGCGCCAGACGCTGGCTTCCTCGATTGTTGTCTGCACAGGTCGGCGCAATTCCCCTCTCCGTCTCGGCTTCGCCGAGCCACCTCTCCCCACTCCGTGGGGCGAGGAACCCAAGCTTTTGACCGACCGCGTCATATTCTTTGCCGGACAACATCATCCGTCCAGCGCCTGCCACCACGATTCAATGCCGCGAGGGCGCACAATGACCCGCCACGTCACCTTCATGACCATCGACGATGCCGAGCACTATACGCCGCAGCAGCGCGCCGAGATCGTTGCCGCCTATCCGGCGCATGAGCGGGAAGCCAGGGCAAAAGGCATTCCGGTGCTGGGCTCCGGCCGCATCTTTCCGGTGGCCGAGGAACTGATCGCCTGCGAGCCGTTCCCGCTGCCGCGCTATTGGCCGCGGCTCGGGGCCCTCGATTTCGGCTGGGACCATCCCTCGGCGGCGGTCGAGCTCGCCTGGGATACGGAGGCCGATGTCGTCTATGTCACAAAGGCTTGCCGGGCTTCGCAGCAGACGCCCGCCATGCAGGCGCTGACCTTGAAACCATGGGGCGAATGGCTGCCATGGGCATGGCCGCGCGACGGCCGCCGCGAGACGCTGGAGGGTGCCGGCACCGCCCTTGCCAGGCAATATTCCGCGCATGGGCTGAACATGCTCGCCAGCCACGCGCAGTTCGCCGACGGTTCGGTATCGGTCGAAGCCGGGCTGATGGAGATGCTCGACCGGATGCAGAGCGGCCGCTTCAAGGTGTTCTCGACGCTTTTGCCGTGGTTCGAGGAGTTCCGGCTCTACCATCGCAGGGATGGCCAGGTGGTGAAGCTGCGCGACGATTTGATGGCGGCGACACGCTACGGCGTGATGATGCTGAGGGAAGCGCAGGTCGACCCGGCGGTGTTCAAGGCCGCGCGGCGGAAGGCCGGGCAGAGCGATCCGCTGGGGGCGTTTCGGTGACCCTCCGCATCATTCCCGCCACCCTGCGCGACCTCTCCTACATCGCCGCCAACCTCCGGCCCGAGGACCGGGTCGAGATCGATTGCCAGTTCGACCACTGGTCGCCGGCGCTGCTGGCGCTGACGGCGCTGCAGGGGTTTGCCTATGTCGCCGAGCTCGACGGCAATCCGGAGGCCGGCTTCGGCGCTGCCGAGCAGCGCGGCGGGCTGTGGATCGCCTGGAGCTGGGGCACGCGCCGCATGAGGCGCTGCGTGCCTGGCATTACCGAGTTCTTTCATGCCGTGCTCGGGCCTGAAGTCGCGGCGCGCGGCGCCTGGCGTGTCGAGGCCCGCGCCTTGGCGGCCAATCAACTGGCGCTGCGCTGGCTTGCCCGGCTCGGCGCGACGCAACGCTGCCGCCTGCCGGGCTATGGCAGGAACGGCGAGGATTTTCTGCTCTACGACTGGATAAGAGCCTCTCACTCTGGAGAAAACCATGTGCCTTTTTCAAAAGCCGCCGGCGCTGAAGCCGTTGCCGCCGACACCGACCATTGCCGACAAGGATGTGCAGGCGCGCGAAGCCGCCTTGCGGGCCCAGCTTGCGGCCAATGACGGCACCGCAGGAACCGTGAAGACCGATCTGTCGCCCAGTGAGCTCACCGGCCAGCGCCGCGTGCTGCTGGGGTGTGACATGGGCGCCATGAGAAGAGTGTTCCGCAACCGGGTGCTCGCCTGGTGGTACTGGCGCCGGCACGCGCGGTTGGTGAAGAAGAGATAGACGGGAGCTTGTCTGCCGGGATCGCGTAAGCCGCGATCCTTCGCGCCCCCCTCTGTCCTGCCGGACATCTCCCCCTCAAGTGGGGAGATTGGCTGTCGTCTCGGTCTTCGCCAATTTTCGAGGGGTGCAGAAAAGGCGTTGTCCTCCAAGCTGCCAATCTCCCCACTTGAGGGGGAGATGTCCGGCAGGACAGAGGGGGGTGTTCAAGTGCATGCCTCTACAATTGCCCTGCGGTGTTTCGCGTTTTCCGTAACAGCCCAGCGCAAATCGTGTTCCTTCCGCACGATTGACATTCCTCCCTCAGCCGCCATGCTGCATTGCAACATGGCTATCGAGGAGTTCGGCATGACAGAAGCCCGGTCATCGCGCATCGAGTGCCTGGACGGGCTTCGGGCGCTCGCCGCGATCTGGGTGCTCATCGGGCACTGCTTGTTGTTGACCGGCTGGCAGATTCCTATTCTTGGCGAACCGGATCTCGGCGTCGATCTGTTCATCATGCTGTCCGGCTTCCTGATGGTGTTCCACTACCAGCTGCGCCAGGACAAGGAGCCCTGGCAAAGGCCGGAAACCTGGCTGAAATTCTGGACCCGCCGCTATTTCAGGATAGCGCCGCTGTTCTACATCATGCTGTTCGCTGCCCTGGCGCTCGGCCCCTATCTCTACGGGTCGAGAATGGTCATCGACGAGTTCCTGCTGCGGTCGCCGCAGGCGCCCGAGCGTTATCTCGACAGCGGCCTGAAGAATATCGGCGCCCATCTGCTGTTCCTGTTCGGCCTGGTGCCGAATTTCGCCTACCGCACGCCGCTGCCGGATTGGAGCCTGGGGCTGGAGATGCAGTTCTACGCAGTGTTCCCGGCCATCATGCTGCTGGTGCGCAGGCTTGACTGGCTATGGGCGGCCCTCGTGGTCGCCACGATCGGCAGCGCGATGGTGTTCTTGATGGGGCAGTTGTCGGTGCATTTTCCGATGCCGTCGTTCCTGCCGCTGAAGATGCAGATTTTCCTGTGCGGGATGCTGCTGGCGGGCGTCGTCCATCAAAGGCAGAAGCGGCCCTTCGTGCATCTGGCACTGGCCATGCTGCTGGCGGCGCTGCCCTTCGGCGGCGGCTATGGGCTGGGCAAGCTGGTGATGCGCGAAGTGCTCGTCCTGGGGTTCTTTGCCCTGGTTCTCTACCGCATGCTGCCGGGAATGGTGGGCACCGTGGCCAGAAAGATCGCCATGACGCTCGCCAACAGGTTCTTTCATTTGATGGGTGAGCTTTCCTTCAGCATCTATTTGATCCATCTGCTGGTTCTCCAGCCGGTGGCGGCTCTGGTCATCACCCAGTTCGGCCACGAGCTGTCGGCGCCGCTGCGCTTCGCGGTCGTCACTGTCATCGTCTTGCCGGTGGTGGGCCTGCTGTCCTGGATCACCTACACGCTGATCGAAGTACCCGGCCAGAAGATGGGGCGTTTCGTGGTGCAGCGCTTTGGGCGCAAAGCCGCGCTGGAGACGACGCCGGCGGAATAAGGCGCTGCCGATCTCCCCCCTTGAGGGGGAGATGTCGCCGAAGGCGACAGAGGGGGTCGCCGATCCACGCGAGACGACCCCCTCTGTCCTACCGGACATCCCTCAAGTGGGGAGATCGGCAGCTTCGGCGTCCCGCCATTTCTTTCTTTTTCCCATTGAGTTCATCAAGCGAGGCTGACCATGAGCGATTCCCGTGCTCGCGATATTCTGTCGCGACAGGCTGAACTGGAGAGCGAGCGCAGCCAGTACGAGCATGTCTGGGAGGCGGTGTCCGAATTCTGCGATCCCGACGCGCCCGATATGTGGAGTGGCCGCCGCCAGGCCGGCGTCGATTCGCAGGCCGAGCGGCAGGAGCGGCGCGGTGCGCGGGTCTATGCCAATACCATAAACTCGGCCGCCAACCGGCTGGCCGCGGGGCTGGAGAGCCTGATCATTCCGCAGTCGGAGAAATGGCATGGGTTGTCGACCGCGGCCATCAACGACGAGGAGACCGACGAGGAAAAGGAATGGGCGGAAGCGCTGCGCGATTTCCTTTTCTCGCTGCGCTACTCCGCCAATTCGAACTTCGTGCCGGCAACGCAGGCCTGCCTGCGCAATGTCGTGCGCTACGGCCCGGCCTATCTCTATGCCGAGGAAGGTTTTGGCGGCACGCTGATCCGCTATGCCTCGATCCCGGTGGTCGAGGGCTATCTCTCGCGCAACCGCTGGGGCCAGGTCGATATTTTCCACCGCCGCTACGAGCGCACGGCAAGACAGGCGGCGCAATTGCTCGGCTACGACAGACTGCCGGCGCGGATCAAAATCCTGGTCGACGACTCCGCCAAATGCGAGACGAAAATCTCGCTGATCCAGTGCGTCCAGCCGCGCGACGAGCGCAAGATGTACAGCCTCTCCGGTTCCTACCAGTATTTGGATACGGCGTTCGCTTCCTATCACGTGATCGAGGACGAGGAGGTGATAGTCAGGGAAAGCGGTTTTCGCTCGTTCCCGGTGTCGTGCTTCAACTGGCGCCGCTACGAGGGCGATCCGTACGGCATCTCGCCGACCATTGAAGCACTGACGACGGTGCGCGAGGAGAACGCCGTGCGGCGCTCCGGCCTGCGCGCGCTGCAGCAGATCACCGATCCGGCGACCGCCTCCAAGGCAAGGCTCGACTATGTGCCGGTGCTCAATCCCGGCGAGAACTATCCCGGCCTCATCGATGATGCCGGCCGGCCGCTGATCGCGCCGATCGCCACCGGCCAGAACCCGACCTATGCCTTCAATTATGCCGACAGCCGGGCCGAGGAGATCCGTGACATGATGTTCGTCAACCTGTTCCAGACGCTGGTGCAGAACCCGCAGATGACGGCGACCGAAGCCTTGATCCGGCAGGGGAAAAGGGCGCGCTGCTCGGCCCCTCCGGCTCGATCATCCAGGCCGGCTTTGCCAGCAATCTCGACCGCGAGCTGGGCATTCTCGAGGACAAGGGACTTTACGAGGAAGACAGCCGCTTCCTGCCGCCGGCGAGCCTTGCCGGCAAGGCGTTGCGGCCGACCTTCACCGGCCCGCTCGACGTGCTGCGCCGTTCGGTCGAGGCGCGCGACACCATCCAGGTTGTCACCACCGCCATGCAGATGGCGCAGTTCGACCCCGGCGTGATGGACAATATCGACGGCGACGAGGCGCTGAAGATCGTGCAGGGCGCCGGCCGCAGCCCGCAGCGCATCTTTCGCCGCCAGGACGAGGTGGCCGGCATCCGCGATGCCAGAGCCAAGGCTCAAGCTGAACAGGCCGGCATGGCGGCGATGGCTGCCGCCGGCAAGGTCGCCAGGGATGCCGTGCCGGCGGCAGTGCAGGCGCGCGACAGCGGCCTGCTCGACGGGCTCGGCGGGCTGATGCCGCAGGCTGCGCAAGATGCTTCGGGCGGGCAGGGCGCATGAGCGGCAAACGCTTCGCCCATTCCAGCCAGGCCGGCGGCCCGGCCAAGGCGCGGGATGCCCTGGCCAGGGCCTATCTCAGGGTGTTCTCGGGCCAGGACGGCGAAATGGTGCTGGCCGACCTGACGGCCGTGACCGGCTATTACCGCCGCCCGTCCTATGGCGAGTGGTTGGCCAAGACCAAGACGCCGAACGGCTTCGAGCTGCACAGCGCGCTGAGCAATGCCCGCGCCGAAGTGGTGCAGCACATTATGGGGTTTTTGATGCTGGACGAGGCGCAACTGGCGGCACTGGAGAAGGCGGCGAGGCTGGAGGCGTAGGGGGCGGGGAGCACTGACCTTGCGGAGGCCATGACCCACTTCGGCTGATCATTGTGCAAGTTTACGAACCCGGTGTGATGCAACTTGTCCCTAGATCCCAACATGATGGTGGGACTACCTTCCAGGAGACACAACACCCGGATCGCCGAGGAGGATTTTCTTTGTGGGGAAAACAATAAGGTTGCTGGATATCGTTGGACGGTTGCCGGAATTTGACGAGGAGGACACGATTTATGTGTCGGAGCCTTGGACCGAGGGTTCAGATGCAATGGTTGCGACCGAGCCGGAAGAGGGATTGGTGCCAGCGGAGGCAGCCAAAGCGGGCCTGACATACTTTATCGAAATATTCATTGCGATCGAATTTACCGAGGCCTGGGTTGCGTCGTTGAAGGAAAAGCCCAGCCTGTCGGCCATCTGTGAAAGGCTCATTTATTACGCCGAAAATGATGCGTAGGAAGTAAAAATGTCGACTGACCCACGTTATGATGGACAGCCGCTGCTCAGGCTACTGGAGCTTTATGTGCTCTGGGCCATCGGAGAACTTTCTCAGGAGTCGGAGGATGGCTTGAAAAAGATGGGCCCCAAACTGCAATCTATCTATGGCGGCGATGGACAATGGCATGACGCAATAGCCCAGTCTATGCACATGCCTGAGGGAATGCCGGCAGCAATCCGGGATATGTGGGCAAGGAACCTCAAAATCGCCCGCGACAATGATGTAACTCTCACACCGCAGAAATTTGCGGAGATGTTCGTGGAGGAAAATTTCGTGGGTTGAACGTTCTTGTGATTGGAATTGCGAATTGAGGTGATGATGCCCCTAATTCTGCCCTGCCGTACACCCGGCTTGGCCTGACAGATCGTCCCTTAAAGGGCGTCGCGTATCGACGCGCCTTTAGGTCTTTGTTCATCCATGTCGTTGTCCCAGAACCGCTGCAAACTTTTGGGCGACATGCACTAGCCGCTGAAGCTGGCTCCACCGCGCCAACCGCATTCTACGATCAATAATCGCCGTTATAATACCGGTCGTCGCAGGGGGCAGTGTAGATGCGGCCGCTGGTGCGATCCTGATAGCGGCAAAGCTGTTCGCTGCGCGGCTGCGGCGTGGTGGCGTTGCCGACGACGGCGCCCAGCAGGGCGCCGGCTCCGGCACCGATGACCGTGCTCTTGGTGTTGCCGCCGATCGCCTGGCCGGCAAGCGCGCCGGCGCCGGCGCCGAGCAGCGCACCGGTGCTGGTTCTCTGCTGTGCTTCGGTCTGCGCACAGCCTGCCAATGCGGCAGTCACCAGCATGGCGGCAATGGCTCTGGACATGGTCATCGTCTGGTACTCCCTTGAAACCTATGAGCTAATACACGGGGTGATTTTGCCAAGTGCGGTCGCATTTGCGGCGGAACATAGGCACCGTGCCTCACGAAATAAGACATGGTTGTTTTTGTCTGACAGCCTGATCCGCAAAGAAAGTAACCGAACAAGACCCAAAGAGCTTCATCTCCAGTCGACCTTCGAGAGCGCTACGCTGCCTCGATCTGCATTACCTTTTTCGCCGCAGCGGCCAGAAATCCGGATCGGCTGTAGCCGTGGCGCTCCGCATATCGGTCAATCTGATCGAGGACATCTTCCGGAATGGTGACATTGACACGCACGACCTTCGCAGCTTCAGCTTTCAAGGGAACCAGGATGGCGACACCGCTCAGATTGTCCTTGTCCGACATCACTTCCTCCAGGGATGACGGTTCGGGAATGGCCTCGCCATCCTCGACCAGCCCCTCGACATGAAAGGCCAGTGCTTCCCCGGCCATGGCACGGGCATCATCCAGGTTGACGCCGGCTGTCACCAGGCCCGGAAAATCGGGAAAGGAGACGCCGAAGTCGCTGTCCGCTTGCTTGTGGATCAATCCGATATAGTTCCGCATTTCTCTACCTCAGCTTCACGCCGGATTGTTCTTCAATACTCTTGAGAGTGCCGATCGGGATGTCGCGCTTGGGATGCGGAACTGTCACCCGGCCCGGCCTGGATTTGTGCTTGAACTGGGCGTGACTTCCTTTTCGAGCCACTTCGTACCAGCCATCCGCCAACAGCCTGTGAATGACATCGGCGCTCTTCATGTTGTGTATAGATACACATAACTGATCCAAATGTCCATGAGCTTTTGCCGCTGTTGCGTGCGGCGGCCCAGCCGACCCCGTTTTCAATCCTGCAAGAATGGAGATACCAAATGACCCGAGGTCTTGCCCGGACGCTTTCGCGTGCCGCCGCCAGAGAAGCCGGCCTTGCCCCGCCCAGGGCGGGGCTTACCGCCAGGACGACTGGGCAGGGCGGCGCCTACCGCACCGTCTTCTCCTTCAATGCCATGCCGGTGCCGGTCACCGATGCGCAGGGCTTTGCCAGCCAGAAGCTCTTCGACTTTCTCGATGGCAAGGTCCGCATCAAGGGCGGCACGGCAAGACTGCAGTTCGCCGTGCTGACGCCGCGCGCCTCGACCATCAACGACAATGCCGCGCTGACCTGGTCGCTCGGCTCGACGGCAGCATCGAGCGCGGTGCTTGCCGGCACCATGGTCAATGTGCTGGCCGCGACCGGCCGCACGCTGGATGGCGCGGGTGCCGCGCCGTCGAGCGCGTCGATTGCCGATGTTGCCGCAGCCTTGACGCTCGACGGCACCGTGACGCCGGTCGACCTCTATCTCAACCTGGCGTTTGCGACCGGCACCGATATCGACGCCGACGGCACGCTGGCGGTGTCGGGCACCATCACCCTGCTCTGGGAGAACTGGGGCGATAATGCCTGAGGCCGGCCGGCTTAGACCAGTGGCGTTCCGTCGGACCAGAATGCGTAGAGTTTCGCCCACCAGATAGCCGACTGAGGCCGCAGCCATGGCTTGAAACGGTCGGGGTGTGTGCTGCGATGCAGGCTCGGGTTCTGCAGATCTTCGAGCAGCCCGACGATCGCGGCTTCCCGCACGTGGCGATTGCCTTCGACGATCCAGCGCTCGACGACATCGAAAATGTCGCTGAAGCGATCTGTCTTTCCAGCTTCGAGATGGTGAATCAGGTGGAGAGCCAGCTCCGACAAGGCAAGATACAGCGGCTCTTCCGCCTCATCGCGCCATTCATCGTGGAATCTGTCCCATTGCCCACGGAACGACGGATCGGCCGCCATCAGCGGCTCGAACATGTTCGAGCCGTCGAAGGTGAAGTCTGCGGCGTCGTTCTCTCCGGTCATGCTGCCTCTTTTCGCGCGGCAGCTCCGGACTGGCAAGCTTTAAGCCCGGCTGAACCAGCCGGCACTTTTCATTGAACCCTAAGTAAAGGAATCTTCTCATGACAGATCTGGCAGACGCCGGGTCCGTGGTGGCGGCGCCACCGGCGGGCAACCTTGCACGGCCACCGGCCAACGGGGACAACGGGTCCGCCCCGCCTGCGGCCAAAAGTTGGTTTGACGGTCTTTCCGAAGGCAACCGCAAGCTTGCTGAAACCAAGGGCTGGACCAAGCCTGAAAGCCTCGATCGGGTCTTCGCCTCCTATGCGGAGCTGGAGCGGCAGCAGGGCGAGAGCCTGCGCGTTCCGGCAGCCGATGCAGCCGCGGAAGACTGGGACAGGTTCCATGCCCGGCTGCCCGAGGCGATGCGTCCGCTGACCTCACCCGAGAAGGTCGAGTACCGGCGCCCCCACGGGCTCCCCGAAAACTTCGCCTATTCGGACGAGCTCGCCAATGCGTCCAAGGCCTGGGCGGTCGAGGCAGGTGCTACCCCGAAGGTCGCACAGGCCTATCACGACCGCTTCGTCGGCTACATGGCCGAGCAGGCCAAGGCACAGCAGATCGCCCTTGCCCGCTCGGTCGAGACGACGCATGACGACCTCGTCAGGGATTGGGGACCGACCGGCAGCGATGGCTTTCGCCAGAAGCTCGAGGTCGCCAACCGGGCGATGAAAAAGCTCGGCCTGGTCAATGCCTACAAGGCGAAGGGCATCCTTCTGCCGGACGGTGCCTTGACCGACCCGCAGATCGCCAAGGCGTTCCACGCCATCAGCGAGGCGATGTTCCGCGAAGACACGATCGACGGCAATGCTGCCTTGAGCGGAGGCAATCCCTTCAAGCGCAATGCCGCCGGCGAGCGCAACCTGACTGGCATCTCGGCGCTCGTCAAAAGCGACCCCGCCCGCGCCCGGCGGCTGGCACGCGAGGCCGGCGAAAATCCCGACCTGTGGATGCCCAACAATCCTCTTTAACCCAAACCTGAAGGAAGACAAAAATGGCAGACGCCTATACCCGTATCGCGGACGCGATCGTTCCCTCCGTCTATGCGCAATACTCGTTCGAGGAGCACGTCCAGTCGCTGGAGATTTACCAGGCCGGGATCCTGTTTTCCGACCCGTCGATCGCCTCGAAGCTCAGCCTGGGCGGACGTTCCGTCGACATGCCCGGCTGGAAGGACCTCGGCAACGATCCGTCCGAGCCGGTCAATGACGACCCGGCCGACTCGATCGAGATGAAGAAGATCGGCGCGCGCCGCGAAGTCGCGGCCCGCAATGTGCGTGCGCAGGCCTGGGGCATCCCGGATCTGACCTCGATCCTTGCCGGCGACGATCCGCAGAAGCTTATCGTGCGCCGCCAGACCGACTACTGGCAGCGCGCCAACAAGCTTACGCTGCTGGGCATACTGAAAGGCGTGCTGGCCGACAACATTGCCAATGACGCCGGCGACCTGGTGCGAATCACCGGCGCCTCCATCGTCGACACCGACATCATCGAGGCCGCCTATCTGATGGGCGACCGCGCCGACAAGTTCAAGACGATCTGGATGCATTCCAAACAGATGAAGACACTGAAACTCGCCGACCTCATCGACTATGTGCCGTCGTCCGAGCAGGGCGGGCCGCTGATCCCCTATTACATGGGGCTCAGGGCTGTCGTCGACGACGACATTCCGGTTGCCGGCGGCGTCTACACGGCGTTCATGTTCAAGGACAAGGCAATCCTGTGGAACGAGCTGCCAGTCAATACCGAAGGCGGCCCGCTCGAGTTCGACCGCAAGCCGCGGCAGGGCCATGGCGGCGGCGTCACCGAAATGGTCGTGTAGCGCGCAAAATCACTTGGCACCTCCGCGCAACTTCAGTTGGCACCAAATCGCGCGCTTTCAACGGCCGTTAAAGGTGGTTCCAGCGCCGGCCTCTTGACGAGACCGCAAGCAGCGCGAGAATTCCTGGGCAGGGAAACCTCAGCGAGCGCGCCGGCCTCCAGTCGGTACGCATGGAGCAATCCGAAAGGCATGTTCGTTATGAAGCATGGAATCTTTGAAGAAGTTCCGTGGTCGGACTCCATCACGGTTTACGACAAGGAGCATTTCACCATCTACCTGCAGATCTTGGACGCCTGCGCTGACAATGCCAGCGAAGAGGAGATGGCCAAGCTCATTCTCGGCATCGACCCCGTCCTTGAACCGGTCCGCGCTCGCAAGGCTCTTCGCAGCCATATCGACCGGGCGAACTGGATGGTAACGACTGGCTACAAGGAATTGCTCGCCAGCTGACCGATCGCGAAGAGGCGCACATTCTCAGGTGGACCATGCTTTTGAATGCCTTGAAGGGTCATTTAACGGCTTTCGAGAATCGGTCACCGTCCCGGTGCCCGTAAGGGCCGGTGCGGCAGTTATCTGTTTGATGCTGTCGAGCGGGTCGGACGCCAAATCTAGACCCGCTTCTCGGGAAACAACCCGAGCACCTGTCTTGCTTAGGTAGAGGGTTGACCGAAACGGGCAGTAAATTGACTTCGCCCGTTATTGGTGCATTCTACCCCTTGGGCTTGGGAAAAAACTCATGACAACGCACTCTGAGCGGCTCGGAGGCGGCGTAGGCGCCGTCGGTGGGAATTCCGCGTTCCATTTCGAAGATGTCCCTTGGGAACGCGTTTTTCTTTGGTGGATTGTCATAGCCGAAGATGAGCGCTCGCCACTTGTCTTACAACATGCGTGGCGAACGCGTGGCAAAGATGGACGTTGGCGTTACCGGACCTTTCGAACGGATGAGGAAAAATACGAAGATTGGCATGACAACCAAGTGTGGTGATCATCCCAAAACGAGTTTCACCAACTCGCGCCCGACCGCAGCGTGTTCCAGTAAGCCTGGATGGTTTGAGTTATTCGCGGCACAGACATCGGTGATGTCTATGCCTATCGCCTGGATATAGCGGGCGTCATAGATCGGCATCATCGACAGGAAGCCGGCACCCTTTTTATAGGCTGCGCGTTTCAGTCGACGGTTTGTTTCCTCGTAGCCTGCAGATGAGCCGGGGCTAGGCACACCGAGAACGAGCACGTCCATGCCGGCTGTCTGCAGCGTCTGAATAATAATCTCCATCCGGTCGCCGGTGGAATCATTGCCGAGTTCGTTCATTCCGAGACAGACAATGGCGAGATCAGCTGCGACCGCCGCGGCATTGGTCAGCCACGCGGTCGGGGTTACGCCAGACACCGCATCCGCCGTGGCATAACCAGCAATGCCGAAATTGTCGTAGAAAAGATCGGTGCCAAGCGTGTAGCCGATGCCGACCAGGCCCGCGACAAGCTCCCAATTCCAGCCGACTTTCGTATGGATCGCACCGCCGCCATCATCGGCCCTACCAAGCTGCAGTGACGTGTAGAGCGGTATCGCGCTGACGACATCGGCACCATAAGCCGCACGCAGGTACTGATAGGTTCCGCTGTTGGCTGCTCCTGCATCACGCGCTATGCCATTTGCGCCAGTCGTCACGCCACCGCTTGCACCGCCGGCAATGGCAGTGATGCTATCGCCGAAGCCGAGGACGCGGAGAGAGGCGCGACGACGAGCTTTGCTGATCGAGCGCTTGAGTATCCGTCGATTGCGGCGGCGTTCTTCCTCCATCTGCGCTGCAACATCGCGGACCTCGCCATTGGCATCGAGGTCCCACATCGGTGTGGCCGTGACGGCAGTGCTGGTGACCCGTAGCAGATAGAGCGGAACGTACAGGGCGCTGGAGAGTGCGGGGATGAAGGCTGTCGGATCGGTCGTTCGCTCCGTACCGGCGACCAGCCCAAAGGTGCCCGCCTCGATATCATAGTAGAGGACATCATATCGGGTGTAGGTGGCAGTCGCGGCAGCGAGCGCCCTGGCATCGTTGTGGACCGAAAGAGCGCCGTTGCGATTGAAGGTGATCGCAGTCGTGATGTTTAGGCCTGTTGCCGCAAATGTACCGTCAGTGATGCTGTCGTCATATCGATCTGCACCAGCCTGCTCCAAATCGATGACGCGCTGCTTGATGCCCGCGAGCGGCCCCGGAGTGACATCAAAACCCCATGCAAGGCGTGTTGTCACCGCCGTAGCAGCGGTGAAACCCGACAGGTTCCCGGCTGAGGCATACCAACCAAAATCATCGCCAATGCCGCCGTTTGAGGCCAGCGTGTTGCTGGCGTAGAGGCCAAGATATTCGCCGGCATTGACCGGGAAATACCCTAGTTGATCCTCAGTGATTTGGTTGAGACCTACGGCGAGCGCCACCGGCAGATCGACACCAACTTGTGACCAGTCATTTCCGGACCGCGCAAAACGTTTAATAAAGGCAGTCGTCGCAGACAGGGCGAAGGCACGGAAAGCTGACAGAACGCCAGCCCGTCGAATGACCTCACCATAAATATAGGTGTTCGCGGTCGCGGCCGATCCTGTGACGGGCGCGGTCTTGCGGCCAATGGTCTGCACTTCGTAGAGCGCTTGGCTGCTCTCGATTGATGCTACTCGCTTGTCGAGGGACGGCACCGAGCCAATCGAAAACGAAAGGCCAATCTGGAATTGGAAGGCAGACGCAACGGCGGCATCAGTGAACGCCGAGACATTGCTCGCGGTGTTATAATAACCACCGCTGTCCGCTGCGGCGGCGAGGTAGGCGAGCACGTTGTTCTGATAAAAGCCGATGCGGTCTCCCGTCTTGACGCGCCATGTGCCGAAATCGGCCGGAGTCAGGGTGTGCAACCCTGCCGAAAGCGTCAAGATAAGTTCATCTTCAATCTGGGCGAAGTCGTCGACCGTCTTAGACCAGCGCCTCAGAACTACGTCGCCCGCGTTCATCGCAAAATATTGAACCGATGCCAGGTAGCCATCGGCTGAAATCGTGTTGGCGTAAACATATTGCTGCGATGGCAATGCGGTCCCGGTAACCGGAGCGACAGAACGCCCAATAGTCTGAGTGGCTATTAGCGCACCAACGCCCGCAAGGGCATCGAAGTGCTCGCTAAGGGAGGCATAGCCACCGCGACCAGCTATCACCTCGGCCGTTGTGGCATTGGCAGAACTCGTCTTGACCAGAGTAAGAACGGTCGTGCCCACCACGATTGGAGAGGGCGTCTGTAACGCCCATGTCTCGGACGCATGCGTACCCGCTTCGACCTCGAAACGAGCGCCGATCAATTCGGCCTCGGTGTCCATGTCTGCGGACCGAATTGCTGCCCCGGCCGCCTGCACGACATACACGCCGTCCGCAGCGGCCCCGGCTGGCGTCGCGCGACCGATCCGGTCATTCACAGCCAGAATCAGGCCGTCCAGCGTCGAGCCTGCTGTCATAGTGGCAGGATCAGTCGCTGTGGTGACAAGCAGCCGCACCGATTGCTTGGCAGATTTGACGCCACTAAGAGCGATGGTCTCAACGGCATCGACGCGGCCAGTCAGATTTGTAACCTGGCTGGGCAGCGCAGCTAGCTCGTCGACCTGCAGGCCGAGCGCTGTATCCGCAGCGATGCGCGATGACGTCTCTTCTGCTAGTGCTTCAGCGATCGGCCCGTCGGCAGCGATCTGCTCCGCGTGGTCGGCCATCGACTGTCGGGCCGAGCGCTGAATGCCGTCGATCTCAACATTGCCGACCACCTCATCCAGAGCGGCGACCAGCGGGAGGTCGGTACTGTATATGCCGTCCATTTGTCAGTTTCCCTGTTGTTAAGGCGCGACGTAGCCGCCGCAGTTGAAGTAGGTTTGGGCGCCGGTGGTGATGTTGGCGACGTTGAGAGCCGTGTTGACGCTCGACGACAGCGGCGATCGGAATTCGATGTCCAGGCGCCCGCCGGCGGCCTTGAGAAAGCCGCGATAAAGGACAGTCGCGCCGCCATCCTTGACCAGAATTTCGGTGTCGACCGTGGCATGGGCATTTACGGCAGTCAGCCATGTCATGTGGTTACGTTGGCCCGCCACCGCCGCCTTCACCGGGACATCTGCGGTCCCGGTCTCGCCACCGGCAGCTGCGGGGTAGCGCCAGGTGGCGGCCGGGTTCAGGGCGGTCAGGTTCTGGGCGATGCGCTGCAGCCGTCCGTTTAGGCCAGACGAGGCGGTATCGCTGGCCGGCGCCGCCTCGATGAGCGAGCCGAGCAGCGCATCATCGTCGGTCGACAGCGTGACGCTGAGGCTATTGGCGGCGCTCTTTGCGCCAAGCGTCGACGGCAGCTTGACCGACAGCAGCCGCTTGACCAACGCGATCAGGGAGAACGTGCCGGCATCGGACGTGGCCGCCGCATCGGCCGTCCCGCCCAGCGCCTCGTCCATGCCGTCGCGCACGCCATGCATGGGATGGTGTTTGCCCGCGACCAGCTCGCTGTCGATCGCGACCGGGTCGCCGGTGACGCTGTCAGTTGTGTTAATCTGGCTGGCGGCCATTTGTGTCCTCTAAAGCACGAGCAAAAGGGTTGAGTTCGCCGCGAGTGGCGGCACGAAGTCGTCGGAGCCGATGGTCACGGAAACGATGTCGGTCAGATCGCTCTCGACGCCGGCGACGCTGACCGCCCAGGCCTGCAGCTCGACTTCGTCGCCGAACAGGTAACCGGTCACATCGAAAGCGCCCTCGGCCGGCGAGCAGGACAGTGGCGGCTGCCAGACCAAAGCACCCGAGAGCCTCGTCTGCAGCTTGAAGGCGGCGACGGCGACCGCGTTCGCCGTGCCGCCGCTGACCATAACCCGCAGTCCGTTGGCGTCGCCGGTCTCGACAGTGCCGGTTTCTATGCCCGTGAACTTCGGTATCGCCGGTGGGATCAGGGATAGGTCGATCTCGGCGCCGACGCGGCCGCTCCAGGCCGGCGGCACCTCGGCGTCGGTCAACTCGTCGATGATCGGTGCCGCCGGCAGCATCGCCAGCACCGTCGAATTGTTCTTGCCGCGCGTGATGCCGGCAACGATCAGCGGGATGCTGTCGAGCGCGGCCGGGCCGAAGTGAATGATATCGCCAGCCTTGGGCCTCTCGCCGCTGCCGGTGAGCCGCACGGCCGCGCTCTCGCCGGCGACGGTGGCGATGGTCCGTACCACGCTGGTGCCGATCGTGTCGTCGGCGTCGAACTGGCGGAAGCGAATGGCGTAGCTCTCGCCGGCGACCATCGTGAAGACGCCGTCGGCCTCGACAAGATCGCCGCGTACTGCCTTGACGCGCGCCGAATGCATGGCGCGCTTCAGCACGTCGCGCGAGGCCACCACCAGGTCGCCGGTGGTGGCGGTGCGTGCAGTGCCTTGCTGCACCGCCGAGTAGCTGACGGCGCGGTTCATGATCTCGTATTGCCGGCGGCGGGCCTCGCGCCAGATCTCGTCCGGGTTGGTCTTGCCGGGCAGTTTCAGCTCCTCGGTGATGTCGATCGGGCCGACATAGCCGGGCCACGGCACCAGGCGCTCGCCCTGTTGATAATCGTTGGTCTCGTCGATGAACGGCACGCGCAGCGCATGTGGCGGCTCGAAATAGGAGGGCGACCAGCGGAAGTCTGATGAATTCCTTGGGTTCACGTGGTCGACCACCAGCTCGCGCGGCCGATCAATGACGACGGTCCATTTGCGGCCGTCCCATTTGACGGCGGCCCGCCCCGCGGCGCCGATCGCCGCCAGCGTCTCGCCCAGCGTGCTCTCGAAATCGTGGATGCGGTTATATTTCAGGCCCTTGAGCACGCAGAAGACGTGCCAGTCCTGGAAGGCAGGAAAATCGATCTCCTCGTCCGGAGTGGGCCGGTACAGCCCTGGGCCGCGCAAGGCGAACAGCGCCAGCGACGCTGGCCATTGCGTCGCCCTGTCTATCCATGTGCCGCTGTCGGAGTCCCAGTCCGGCGCGATCCGCTTGTCTAGCGTGTTGAAGGTGTCGAGCGTGCCGTTGAGCTGCGCCGTCGCCTTGATCCGGAGTGCGCTTAGCGCCACGGGCTTCCTAAAATTGAACGGGTATTCCGGCCGGAAGCTCTGCAGCACCACCCAGGTGCAGTTCAGGACGAATTGCGAACCGTTGCCGGGCTCGACTTCCGAATCCGTCAGCCGCTCGTATTCAATCTCATAGGCACCCCGTATGGGGTAGTCGATGCGGTCGGCGCGATAGAAGCCCACCTTTTTTGTGTTGCGGATGGAGAGATCTGGCAGGTCGGTCCAGGCTACGGTACCGGCCAGCCGGTAGCGTCGCTTGAACACCACTTCCACTGAAAACTCCTCGCCCTCGTCATCGATCTTGATCAGGCCGGCGGGAAACGACAGGATCGAGATGGACCAGGCGGTATCGCGAGCGGTAAAGCGGCTGACCGGCTTGGCTTCGGACGGCTCACCCTTGATGATCTTGCCGTAGTCGTTGTGCTTCAACGGCCGTTCCAGATCGGTGCCGATGCGCTCCTCGAGCACTTGGTTGGTGTAGAGCGACAGCGGTTCATCGTCGACATAGCCGAGCCGCGTCTCGATCTCGACCTCGTCGAATTTCGTCAGCAGCGTGTCGCCGAGCTTCTCCTCCGAGATCTCCAGCGGCCCGTAACCGTGTAGGAAGACGGCGCGATCGTAGAGCCAATCGCCGACCACCTCGATATAGGACATCGCCCCGAACGGCGGCGCATAGCGGTGCGTGCCCATGACCATCGGCACCGGCGCGTCGGGGGTGAACTGGTTCTGCCATCCGGCGATCGCATAGGTCGGCTTTTCCTCCCCCGGGGGTTTGGGCAGCGGCAGCAAGGCATTGATCAGCAAGCCGCCGAGCGCCGTCAGGCCAACCGTGAGGGCGGTCTTCGCCACGTTGGCAAGCAATTCCGAGCCAAACAGCGTGGCGCCGGCGGGGAAGAAAAACCCGGCGACGGCGATCGCCGCCACCGAGACGAGGATCTGCAGCACTGATCGAAACGAGTCACCGCCGGGAACGACGCGGATTACCACATGGACGCCGGCATTGGGCCGCGCCCGGTGCCACAGGGCGCGCGGTACCACCTGCATGCCGTCACCCTTGACCAGCGCGATACGGGTGCGCTCCAGCACCGGGTGACTGGCGCCAGGCAGTGCCATCGCCACCATTTCGGCAATCGTCATGCCGGCCGGCAGCGTCAGCTCGATGCGGGCGCGGTCGGGCTGGAATGCGATGGGCGCGGCCGTGACATGGACGCTCATGCGCCCCTCCAGCGATAGATGCCGGTGAGCTTGCCTGCCCAGGGCGAGCCGTCGTCGAAGCGCTCGATCTTGGAGCAGTCCTGCTCGACCATGTGCATCATCAAGCCCGGCCGCAGGAAAAGCCCGCAATGGGCATCGAGGCGGCCGCGCCGGAACCAGAGGATGTCGAGCGGCTGCGGCGTCTCAATCTTCAACCAGAGCGGCGATTGCGTTTCGCGAGCGACTATGGCGGCGACTTCGCGCTGCTCGGCCGAGCTGGGATAAAGGCCGGCATAGGACGGCAGCTCGTTGCCGGCATGCTCGGCATGGACGAGGCGGACAAAGCCCCAACAGTCGCAACCGGTCCAGTCGCGGCCCTTGTCGGCGAAGGGCAGGCCGATAAAGCCTTGCGTCCAGCTGAGATCGCCCTGGGCTACCATCAAGGTCATTTGTGCAGCCCCGGAAAACGTTCCTTCGTCATGCGGTCGGCCGGATAGGGCTCCTCGGTGATCGGCTCCATGGAGAATTTGAGGCTGACCTGGCCGCTGTCGCCGTCTGCGCCGGTCATCAGCATGCCGATCCATTCGGCCTCGACATTGTCCGGGCTCGACGCCAGCACGATCGCCATGTGGCAGGTCGCCTGCACGGTGGTCGACGTCAAAATATCGGCGATGTCGCTGTCGAGGATCTCGAGCACCAGCGAGGCCTGCGCCGGAGCGTCGTCTTCCTCGTCGGGGACGAGCGCGTCGAGCATGATGAACAGGAACGGCGAATCATCTTCGGTGCGCCAGGTCGAGCGGGTGCCGTACATCAGCGGCTCGACCGAGATCCGGTCGGCGTTGTCGGAGGAGAGCCGCACGGGCGTGTCGAGCAGCGGGTGCTCGATGATGACCAGCACAACCTCCAGCTCGTCGGTCGCGACCTGGTCGAGAGCCAGACGGGCGTTGAGCGAGACCCGCCTCATGGCATCACCGCAACGTCGAAGCTGACGCGCCACTGGATGCCCGTGGGGGAGCTTGGGGCGCGCGCCGGCAGCTGCTGGCCGATCAGGCACAGCCACGTCTCTGCTATCAGGATCGGTGTCCCGTCCTCGGTGGTGATCGGCGTGCCGTCATCGGTCAGCAGCGGCAGGCCGTCCGTGTCCCACGCCGGCATCAGGAAGGGCTGCGTGCCCTGCTTGATCTCCTCGTTGTACCAGCGGTCGAAGCGGGCAAGCTGCGCCCTGGTCAGCACGGTCGAGAAGGCAACGGTGTCAGCGACTGCCGAGAAGCGGCGCCGCACGTTTGGCGGGCCGGCGTCTTCGGCCCTGCGGGTGCGGCCATCGCCGCGCGTCACCTGGTAGGGTGCCCGTTCCGGTCTGGGCAATTCAGGGGGATACCAGACCAGGCTCATCGCCGTTTCACCGGCTGCCTGGCGCCGCGACCCGCGAGCGTCTTATTGAAGGAGCTGCCGCGTCGGTTTGCGGCGGCGGTCAGCTTTTCTTCGATGATGATGTCCTCGCGGCGGCCGCCCTTGCCGTCCTCGGTTTCCTCCTCGCGCACGCTCACGCCGGCATAGTCGTGATAGTGCCGCTCAACACGGGTCGGCTGGGCCGACTGCGATGACCAGCCGCCCATCGAGGGAGAGCCGGAGCTACCGGCGCCGGGCATGGCATAACCGCCCTCGTAGTAGCCGCGGCCCGATTTGGCTGTGCGCCGCAGGCTGTCCAGGAACGGCACGCCGAGCGCTCGCACCACCGGGGCATCCATGACGTACTCCTGCTCATGGACCAAGCCGGCGACCCTGCGCGGGTCGTTGCCGCCGGTCGCGCCGCCCACATCGTAGAGACCGCCGGCGCCCGACTGGATCGCCGACCAGGCTGCCGGTGACCTGAAGAAGCCACTGATCATCGACCAGATGCTGGAAAATCCAGACAGACCGCCGCCCGCCGGCGCCGCCGGGAACTGGCTGAGCGCATTGCCGAGCTGGCCAAGCCCGCCGCCGAAACTATTTAGGCCCTTTGCGGCAAGGCCGGTGCTTTCGGTCAGCCGCGTGATCGCTGCCGTGGCTTTGTTGCCTGCGCTCTCCACACCGGGGAAAAGCGCGCGTTGATTATCGTTGAGGCCGTTGCGCCAGGAGCCGCCAGCCATCCCGAGCCGGCCACCGCCGAGATCGAAATGCATCTCGTCCATGGCGCCGTATTTGCCCCTCTGGCCGCCGAAATATCCGCCCCACCGGAAACGGTCGGTCAACTCCGGATATTTCTCCATCTGCACCTGGCGCGCCGTCTGGGCGAACTTCTCGTACGTCGCGAAGGTGCTTGGGTCCTGATAGTTGCCCAGCTTCTTGCCGGTGAGGAGATCGGTCAGCCTGACATCGGTCGCGAGGCCCTGACCGTGAAAACGTGGGTCGCCTAGCCGCAAGCCTGAGATCGCATCGACCTGGTAGCCGCCGAACCGCTTCGCGGCGCTGTCGAGAATGTCCATCAGCCGGGCGTCGACGCCCGACTTGAAGTTTCCGACCATGCGAAGCGAGCTTCCGGCGACATCTGACAACGTCGAAGTCGCCGCCCCGCTGCCGCGCATCCCCGACGACGGATCGGCCGAATTGCTGTTGGCCGGTGAGAAGAACCGCTTGATGCTGTCGAAGATGGTGCCAGTGCCGCCGCTGACGCCCAAGGCACCGTTGATGTTGACGACGCCAGCCTGCACATCCATGGCGCCAACAGACTGCCCGCCTGCCGGCTGCGGACCGCCGAGCAGCGTGCCGATGAAGCCGCCAATCCCGCCGATGCTGTCCAGCGTCGGCAGGCCCTTGTTATAGACCGCGTTGGCCAGCGGGTTCTTGATCGCAAGCTGGGCGAGCTGCTTCAGCACGTCGTCGGCCGCGCTCTTCAGCACGCTATCGATATCGGTAAAGCCGCCGAGAGCGCTGTCGACGATGCCGCCGATCGCGTCGACGCCGGTCTCGCGCACGTCCTCCCAGAGCTGCTTCTGCTGCTTCAGCAGCTCGTTCATGCGGATCATCGCCGCCGCCTCGGAATTGAGGTCCACCGCCAGCCCGGCGCCCTTCAGCCGGTCGGCGACGGTCGCCTCGATCGGCGAGCGGCCGAGCTGGTCGCGCTCGAACTGCAGGTCACGCGCCAGATTGGCGCGGGCCTTGGCCTCGGCCATTGCCGACAATTCCGACGTGTTGGCGCGCATCGCCTCGGCCTCCTTGCCGTAGAGGTCGATGCCGAGCTGGCGGATCTGCTGCTCTGTCGTCAGGGCGGCAATGACGCGATCATGGGCGGCGGTACTCGCCCCGACCAGTGCAAGCTCGGCGCGCTGGGTCTCGATATTCTGACCCTGCTCGAAGATTGCGGCGCGAGCCGATTGAATGGCACTGAGCCGGCCATATTCGGCGGCTTTTTCCCTGATGCGCCGGATCTCGGCCTCGTCGGCAGGAACGTTGTTGCGGGCGGCTTCCTCGCGGACCGCCTGTTCGAGCTGAAAGGCCATGCGCAGCCCCGCCGCCTCGGCGGCCGTCCTGCCGACCAGGCTGATCTCCAGCTGCTGCACGGCAACCGTCTGGTCGAGCGAGCGCAGCCGCTCCTTCTGCGCGTCCACAAGGCTTTTCGTTGCACTGGCCAGTGCAAGCTTGCCGGCGATGTCGATGCGGTCGGCGCGAGCGGCCGCGCTCTCGCTGGCGTTGATCTGGGCGCGCGCCGCGGCCTCGGCGGCGGCCTGTTTCTCCGCCGGCGATCTTGCGTTCATCTCCTGCAATTGCGCCTGGAAGCCGCCTATGCGCTGGTTGTGAGCGGCGTCGTCCGCCAGCTTCCATTCGTCATAGGCCTTCATGTCGCGCTGGTTGAATGCGCTGCCGCTCCTGATCAGGCCGCCTGGACCGATATTGCGATCGTACTCTTGGACGGCCCGCTGCGCCTCGGCGAGAGTCGCGGTGAAGCCTAGAATTTCCGCGACGCGTTTCTTGAGCTCGGCGGATGCTCCGGGGGCTTGGCCCAATGCCGCAACGGCATCGTTGAATTTGACGACATCGGGATAGCCGGTCTGGGCGGACTTGATGAACTGATTGACGACCGGCTCAAGGCCGCCGATCTTGTAACGGTCGAAGATCTGGAACTGGTCTTGCGGGAGGCCGGAGCCAGGTATTCCAGTGAAGGCTTCCGAGCCACCGAACTGATTTTGCAGGTTTTGGCCGGTGCCCGCGTCCACCGATTTTCGGAGTTCGTTGACCGCCTGCATCGATTGGAACGACAGAACGGTCTGGGACTCCCGGCCAACGCCACGCACGGCATTTTCAGTGTCTT
This sequence comes from Mesorhizobium sp. M0296, assembly GCF_040321675.1. Classification (NCBI taxonomy): domain Bacteria; kingdom Pseudomonadati; phylum Pseudomonadota; class Alphaproteobacteria; order Hyphomicrobiales; family Phyllobacteriaceae; genus Mesorhizobium; species Mesorhizobium sp. M0296. The sequence continues at coordinate 14,075 of NZ_JAMYRZ010000039.1, read as the reverse complement.
TCCAACCCTCGCCGACTTTCTTGATGAGATCGACATGGTCCTTCAACGCCCCGTCGAGCGATTTGGTCGCTTCGCGCGACAGGAGCGAATAGGCCGCAAAGGCGGCGCCGGCCACGCCGACACCGGCCGCGATCAGCCCGACCGGCCCGACGAAGCCGATGAAGGACCTTGCCGTTGATGCCAGCGATGCCCTGATCGCCGCCAGCGAGCCGCGCAGACCTTTCGGCCCGCTCTCCAGCGCGTCATAGATCTGCCCGGCCTGCGATGCGAATATCTGCATGGGCGGTAGGCCGAGCGCCCACATGGTGATCACGTCGTTGCCTTGGCGCGACAGATTGAGCAACTGGTTCGAGGTGAGCCGCGCCGCGCCGGTAACCGAATTGAGTCCTGTGACCGTCAATGTCGATTGACGGCCAAGCATAGTGTAGCGGTCGTTCAGATGCGCGAGCGCCAGATCGTATTCCTTGGCGCTGGTGAAGGCGCCGACCTTGTGCGCGTTGTTCAGCTCTGTCAGCTCGGCTTCGTATTGCTTTGAGGCGGCATAGAGCGGGTTGAAGCGGGCCCGCAGCCGGTCCAGTTCATCGCCATAGGCTGCGATATCGGACCCGCGATCGGGTACAATGGAGACCCGGTTCACCATGGATTGCGCGGCATTTTTCTGAGCTGCGGCCAAGCCATTCAAGGCGCTGATCTGGCTGTTTAGGGCAACCGTCTCCCGCAACCGCGCGTCGATCGCCAGGGAGCCGCTGATCGCGCCAGTGCGCTCGGCTTGGTTGATGGCCTCAATCGCTGTCCGGTATCGGGTCTGCGCTACGAACAGCGGATCGTAGTTGGCTCTGATCCGGTCCAGTTCTTCGCCATAGGCTGCGATATCGGACCCGCGATCGGGCACAATCGAGACCCGGTTCACCATGGATTGCGCGGCATTTTTCTGGGCTGCGGCCAAGCCATTCAAGGCGCTGATCTGGCTGTTTAGGGCAACCGTCTCCCGCAACCGCGCGTCGATCGCCAGGGAGCCGCTGATCGCGCCAGTGCGCTCGGCTTGGTTGATGGCCTCAATCGCTGTCCGGTACCGGGTCTGCGCTGCGGAGAGCGGATCGTATTTGGCTCTGATCCGGTCGAGCGCCACGCCGTAGGCTGATATGTCGGCAGCACGCTGCCGATACGTTGCGTCGTCGGTCGGACCCCTCATGCCGGCATAGGCCGCCACGATCCCCTGGATGCGCTTCTGCACCGCCTCTTGGCCGGTCAGCATGTCGGTCACGCGCTTCGACGATGCCGCCGCCTGGTCGTTGGCGGCGGTCAGCGCCGCCGACGCCCGGGTCGCCTCGACGCCGACCGTGCGGACCGCGGCCGACGTGGCGCCGGCCGCTGCCGTAGCGCCAGCCGCGTTTCCGCTGATGACGAGGGCGAGATTGAGGCTCAATCGCGCACCTCGTTCATGATCGCGCGGGCCTCGATCTCCATGTCGCGCAGATCTTCAAGCAGCTGAGCCGCCGGATAGCGCTTCTTTTCTCGCTTCGGCCGCGCCCGCAGCAGTACAGCGGCCGCCGCATAGTCGATGCCGAGCCAGTAGAGCAGGCCCTGCATGCCGCGCGCGACGACGCGCCACTGTGTCTCGCAGCCGAGAAACAGCACCACCGATGGCATGTTGATGTCCCACACTTCGAACACGTCGCTCTCTTCGTCGTCTGTCGGATCGGGCAGGCTCTCGGGCGGAACGCCCAACGCCTCGGCATCCTGCCGCGCCTGGTCATCGGGCCGCGAAGGGCGTGTCGGGTCGGTCAAGCCTTCCCGTGCCAGCGCCCAGGCGCGCGCGGCCTCTTTCAGTTTCCCTTTCGGGCCGCCGGGCTGGCGAGCGAATTGGCGTAGGCGCTGTAGAGCGCGACCCGATACCAGGTCTGCTGCAGCGCCTGGCGAAAGACCTCTTCGGAATATTCGACTTCGTTGCCGTCCTCGTCGACCACATCGCGCCAGCCGCGGGTGGCCTGGATCAGCAGATCATGCTCACGCGTCTTGCGCTCTTCCTGTGTCGGCAGCGCCTCGATTTCCTTGCCGAGCGCGATTGCCGCATCTTCGTCGACGCCGGCGAACTGATGCGTGTAGCTCATGGTCTTCCACTTGCCGGGATTTGTCGGGTCGGGAAGCTCGATCTTTATCGGCCACCAGTAGAGATATTCCTTGGCGAGAACGAATTTCATGGGGCACTTTCCTGAGGTTTGAACGGCGGTTTTAGAGGCGTTGAAGCCGCCTTTATTTGACGGTGATCTTCAGCTCGGTGGAGCCGAGGCTGGTCAGCATCAGCGGCAGCGAATAGTTGCGGATGTTGTCGCTCTGGCCCTCTGCCGGCCGGCCGATCTGCACCTTGTCGCTGTCGATCGCCACCGTGTTGCCGCCCACCGTGCCGTGGGTAAGCGCCAGCGCGGCCTTGGTGTGGGCGCGGGCGATCGAGAACCAATCCTTGGTGGCAAGCGATGTCGCCTTGACGACGGCGGTACCAGTCACTGAACGGTCGGTGATCTCTATGCTCTCCTCGCCAATCAGGTGGCGCGGCACGACCTGCGAGCCGGTGTCGATGTTGAGGCTTTCGGCGATCGCGGTCCAGCCATGCAGTGCCATCACCGTGTTGGCCTTCGAGACCACCACCGGGTCGATCCACATCGTCTTGGTGACGACGGGCAAGGCTTCGTCGGTGATGGTCCCGACCAGGCCTTTCATCGAGAATTGGAAGCGCGGGATGCGCTTGGGTGTGAAGCCGAGCGAGACGCTGCCGCGCATGCCGAGCAGCACATGCTTAACGCCATCGGAGTTGTAATAGAGCCCGCTGCTCTCGAAGGCGTCGTGGATCAGATCATACTGGACGTCGACGCCGGCCGAGATCACCTGGGCAAAGCCGCAGGAGCGCAGCAGCGGGCCATAGGCCGGTGCCGTGCCGAGGGCGCCGGCGCCGGCGATCTCGACCGAGAAATTGAACTGGCCATAGTCGCCGGTCAGCAAGACGCCCTGGTGGCCGAGGAACGGCTGCATCAGATTGCGCGCCTCCTCGTCACCGGCGAGCGGCGTGAAGGCCGCGTCGGAGAGCTGGATGTAGTTGGCAGCACCGGTCGGTACCGCATCAACTCCATAGGTGGCATCCATCTTGATGAGGGCGGACAGCTTCTTCCAGCGACGGATCATGGTCTATTTCCCCTTCTTGGGCGCGCCGGTTTCGGCCGCCAATGGTTCGTCCGTGCCCGCCGGTACCGGCTCGGCCTCCGTGCCGGGCGGCGGCGCGGGCTCGGTGCCCTCGATCCGCTCCAGCGTTCCATCCTTGTGCCGGTTGTACGCACCGCCGGCGATCGGCGTTTCGATCTTTGCCATGTCAGCTTTTCTCCACGAGGTAGTAGCCGGCGCCGAACAGCTCGCGCTGCCAGACGTGGCCGTTCTTGGCTTTGAGAAGGTTCGACGAGATGTGCTCGACAACGTCGGCATTGTTGACGCTGGTCGGCTCGAAACCGATCAAGGCGCCGCGTACCGCGTCCTTGAGGATTTCGATGTCGTCGGCAGCGGCCCCGCCGGTGCCATCGGAGACGTTGCGGGTGACGATGATGACAGCGACATCAGCCTCGGTGCGCTGCAGCACGTTGCCCGTCATGCGCTCGTTTTCACCGCTGTGCTCTTCCTCGACCAGGACGAAGGCCGCGGGCGTCGTCTTCGGTTCGCCACTGAGCGAGGCCCAGGCGGCGGCGCCTGCGATCAGCCGAAAGAGCGGCGGGTCGATATCGCGCAGGCGCTGCTGGAATTCTGCGGACAGCGTCATGGCCGGGCTCCGCCATCGGCTTCGGCGCGAAAGGCGTCCTCGGCTATACGCAGGATCTCGGCCTGGTCCTCCTCGTCGACATAGAGATAGGGCCGCGCCGGGATGGTGATCGAGTGCGCGCCGATCGAGACGCGGACCGTTTCCTTGCGCTTGCGCGAGGCCTTGACGAAGCGGCGGCCGCGATTGGTCTTGCCGAAATGCAGATCCTGCTCGCGCGCCGGGATCTTCACCTCGCCGCCGAGCTGCTGGATAGCGGCATAGAGCAGGTTCGTTCCGACCGCCGCTTCGGTTTCCGTCGCTTCGCCGGTAATGGAGCTGTAGAGCCGGTTGCTGACGCGCAGCATGTGGCCGTAGCCGCGCTGGCCGCGCCCGATGCGCTTGGCGGCCGTGCGCGGGCTAAGCCGCTGCCACTTACCGGCCGGGCCGGTCTCGCGCTCGAAATGCCGCTGAGTCGAGGTGACCAGGTATGCGGCGATCGCCGACATGATCGTCCTGGGATGTTCGGCCAGGCGCTCGATGCGATCGAGTGTCGCCAGCACGGCCTGGTCGACGAGGCGGATCTGGATGCCTTCGGTCGCCATCAGAAGCCCCGCAGCTTGTCGCGGGTGAACACGCGGTTCGGCGCACTGGTCTTGATGGCGCTGCCGCCGGCCTGTTCGGGCGTCTCGCCTTCCTCCTCGATCAGGACGAGACCCTTCGAGACATCCTTCAGCCAGGAGATCGCGTTGGCGAAGTTGCGCGAGACGATGCTCTCCTTGTCGGCCGCCTCGCCATGCAGATAGTAGCGCGCCAGATCCGCGGCGACCTTGACCAGGACTGGCGGCACGACGCTGAGCGGCAGCTTGAACTGCTTGCCGATATAGCCGTCGATTACGCCGTCAGCGTCCGCCAGTGCGCGGCCGACCACGACATCGTCGATTGTCGATGGCGGCATGTTGGTCCGGTCCGTGAGCTGGATCAGCTCGGTGGAGCCGAAGCGGTCGACCAGATCCTGCTGGACGGCGTACATCAGGCACCCACCACGAAAAGCCAGATGAAGAAGGCGAGCCAGACAAGCAGGGAGCCGGCGCTGGCGAAGACGAACCTCACGAGCGCAAAGAAGGCTGCGCTGAAGTCGCAATCAAGCAGGGAGCCGGCGCTGGCGAAGGCGAACCTCACGAGCGCAAAGAAGGCTGCGCTGAAGTCGTAATCGCCATGGCTTTGTTCGGTCGGCCACATCAATGCGGCCGCCCAGATCGCGACCGTAAGCGCGATCGGTATCCACCAGATGGATAGGTAGATGTTCACGGTCAGATGAACTCCACAACTAGGTTCGGCTCGGCGAAGAGCGCCTCCAGCGGCTCCGGGCTACGGAAACCATCGAGTTGGTGTTCAACCGGTGTTTTGGAATGGGCGATGCCAGCGCGCCGGAAGCCATCGGTTTTCGATCGGATGCGCACTGCGGTCAGCGCCGGCGCTCCGCTGGCCTCCCATGCGTCGATCGCGGTGGACAGGCAGGGGAAGCGGGCGCGGAACTCAGCTTCACCACCATCAAGCCAAATCGCGGACGCGTTCACCGTGAGCGACCCTGCGGAGCCGGCCGTATTGCCGGCTCCGCCCTGGTCATCGCTCTCCGGGGGTATGCTTGAAATGGTCCCCGTCGCTGCCCCCAGCGACGGGGCGGCCGGTGCCACCTCTAGGGCGACATCAGCCGCAGGCGAAGCATTCACCGCGACATGCTGATCTGCGATTACTGGCTTCGCTGCTTCGGAATTGATGGTGTCAGCGCTGCTCGAGATCGGCGGCACCGCGGAGAAAACCGTTTCACGTTTGGCTATGATTTTCGGAGCTTTCGCCATGTTCAATCCTCGTTTTCGGGTCTTTGAAAAGGAGCCTTCGCGGGCTGCTTTTCGAAAACCCGCCGGCCGAAGCCGGCAGGGCGAATTCGGCAGCGTCCTATCCGGCGTTGGAATCGACTGGGACTTCCGTAATAGAAAAGGTGCTGCTTGCCGGGTGGGGCAGAAAGAACGACCGCTCCTCGCCAGGGTTGATTTCGACCGGTTCGCGGTCGTCCTGCTTGACGGTGGCGCGGAAGTTGCCCAACTGTCGTGGTCATAGGGGTTCCTCTTGGGTCTTGCGGAAGAAGCCGGGCTTCGGCTGCTTCCGAAAAACCCGCCGGCACCGAAGTGCCGGCAGGCAAAGTGCGCAGCTCCGGCTGTGATCAGCCGAGCTGCGGAACCACGACCACTTCGGAGGCCTTGAACCAGATGTTGCTGTCGCCGCCGTTGATCAGCTGCGCCTCAACCACCTGCTTTGCATCGGCCTCCAACGCCTGAGGAACGATGAGCTTGGCCGGACGGATGTTGATGATCTGGCCGTTCTTCTTGCGGATCGAACCCAACGCATCGCGGGCCGCCTTGAAGTTGGCCGGCGTAAGTGTGGCCTTAGACATATGGGCGAGCTGCCAGAGGCCGAAGCCGGCGTTGCATCGCCCGTCGACGCCGTAGAGATACTGGCCCTTCATGAAGACGTTCGTATCGGTCTCCTTGTCCATCGGGACAAGCTTGAAGGGCTTGCGCTTCTGGAACACCATCGGCTGGATAACCCTGGTGTCGTCGACCAGGTACCAGGCCGGGCCGGCGCCAGCGGTGAAGTTCGAAACAGAGGTCTCGCCGCCGTTTTCGTCGAAGCCGGGGTGATCGGTGTCGAAGAAATTCTGGCCGTCATAGCAAAGTGTCGCGTCGCCCGCCTTCCAGAGCGGCCAGACGAGCTGGTCGGGAAACTCGGCCGCGTCCTGACCCATTTGGGCAGAGATGGTCGTGTAAAAGCCGAACTGATCGTCCTCGATCGAGGCGCGCTTGACGCCGACGGTGCCCTCGAACTCCTTGTTGCGGATGATGTAGGTCGAGGCCGACAGATCATGAATGAGGCGGTCGCCGACCCATTCGCGGATGCCGGGCAGATCGTCCATGCGCGGATATTCGTTCATGGCGGTGCTCGAAGGCACGTCCATGGCGACCGTCCGGTATTGTGTCGGGGTGGTTGCGAGCCGCGCATTGAACGCGGTGCTGAGCCCCGTGTAGACGCTGCGCAGCGTGGAAGCATTAATGTCCATCTGAAGCTTTCTCCTACTGCGCGATCTCGGCGACGACGGTCGCCGGAGTTGCGGTTGCGTTGGTTCCGCCGACCGTGAAGCTGATCACGTCGCCGGGGTTGACCTCGTTGAGGGCGGTCGGCACCACCGTGTCCACGTCGCCCGCGGCCGAGCCGGCCTGGGTGATGGTGATAACGCCGGTGGTCACCGGAACGCCGTTGATGGCGCAGGTGATGGTGGCGTCGCCGGTGGTCAGGATGCCGTCGGTGACGCTGCGCAGCCGGGTGATGCGGCCCTTGACGGAAGCGATCGTCCTGGTGACGCCGGCGCCGACCAGCGTGGCGATGCGGGCGGCCAGCGGGATCATGACCTTTTCAGCGGCCGGGATGTCGATCCAGGTGCGGCCGTCGCTGATGCCGGCGACGGTGCCGACGAGCAGCCGGGCACCGGAGCCATCGAAGCTGAGCGTCTGATCGTCGACGGCGTAGACCGGCCGGCCGATGTCGACCTCGTCGGCGACGAAGATGAAGCCGAAGCAGCCGCGAAGCGCCTCGACGTTCAGGTCGCCGTCCGCACCGTCGCGGTTATCGACGTTGCCTTCCGCCAGGCCGACGATGGAAACCGCGTTGGCGGTGCCCGCCGGGACTGCCATGCCGGTTGCCAGGAGGGCAACGATCGACTTGCGGAAGATGCGGACACCCGACTTGGCCGGGTAGCCGAAGCGGTCGCCGGAGCGAGCCGGGATTTCGAGATCCTTGGACGCGACCATCAGACGGTTTCCTTGTTGAGCTTGAGGGTCTCGGCGAATTTCTTCGGATCGAGGCCCATGGCGTTGCAGACGGCGAGATCGCTATCCGAAAGCTCGGCGTTTTCGCCGTCCGGCTTCTTGGCCGTGCGGATCTGCGAGGCCGTCATCACCGGCGCGTTGCCGACGAAGGTGTCGAAAGCCTTGAGATCGGCCTTGGCGTAGCCGAGCGCCCAATCCTTCTGCGCCGGCGCGATCTTGCCGGCCTCGATCGCGCTGTTGACCGCCTCGGTCGCTTTGTCGGCGGTCAGATCCTCGCGCAGCTTCTTCAGATCGCCCTGCAAGTCGGTGACGATTGCGATCGGCACGAACTTGGTCGGATCGACCTTGCCGGCGATCGCCGACTGGACGGCCGTGACGATGTCGTCGGCCTTGGCGTCGGCAGTGAGGCCGGCGGCGGTGGCGAGGCGGGTGCGATCGGCGACGATGGAATTGATCGCCGTCAGGATCTCCGCCGGCTTGGCGGTTTCGGTCAGGCCAGCAGCCTTGGCAATTGCCGTGCTGCTGGTCAGATGGGCGTTGATGGCGGCGACAATGCCGTCTTCGGTCGTGCCCTTGGCAAGGCCAAGCGCAGTCAGGATCTTGTCCATGCTGTCTCCGGTGGGGTTGTCGAGAGGGAAGAGGGCACTCGCCGCGACCGCGACGAGATCGAGGTTCGGCGTGTTGGTCAGGCCGGCCATGCGGATGGCGAGCACCCGGCCGGTGGTCTTTTCGTGGAAGAAGACGGGCGACAGGTATCGGTACTCACTGGCCTTGATCGCGGTGGCCGCAGCCGCAGTCCATTCGACGCGGCCCCAAATGCCGTCGTCGCGTGCCTGCAGCTCCTTGATCCAGCCGGCGGCTTTCGCCGTTCCGCCGACACCCGGCACGGCGCCAAAGACGGCCTGGTGGTCATAGTCGATGACGAGGTCGGTCGAGCCGGCGTAGCGCTGTGTGTTGGCGACGATGGTTTCCATGGATGCCTTGTCGCCGGTCACCCACGGACCCTGGCCGGTGCGCCCGGAAAAAGTTCCGGCCGGCGTCAGCTGCACCCACGAACCATTCGCATCCGCCGGCGTCAGCGCCGTGGAATGCGAAGCGACCAGGGCGGCCGAAAGAAGTGCGGCAAGTGCGTTTTGCATCGCCGGACATTGGCCCGGCCGACGCCGTCAAATCATGCCCGCCATGGCGGGCGGTGGTCGAAGCTTGGGGGATCGAACTGGCGGGACCGATCGTGACAGGTCCGCCGCCGAATTCGCAAGGCAACGGTAGCCGAGCGAGGGGCAACCGGCAAGGCTGCGTTACGATCACCTCGCTCAGGAGTCAGATAGCCCCTAAAATCGGTTTTGAACGGGTCTACAGCGGCAAACGGCGCTTCGCGCACCAGTGCCACGCCCCACGGGCCTCCTGTGCGGCTGTGCGGCGATCCTGTGGGGACGGTCAGGACGAAGGGAGAAGCCAGTCGGACGCCCCGGACTTTCGCGCCAGATCCTGCTCGACGACAGAGAGGTAGCCCGCCTTTCCGGGATTGTAAGCCCAGCCCGGATCGATGCCATCCGGAACGGTCGTGACCTCGCCGGTGCGGTTGTTGACGAACTTGCGCATCGTGCCGGACACCGGCTCGAACTTCAGGATCTCGCCCTCTCGCTGCAGCCGGTCGATGTCACGCTGCGAGAGGCTCTGCAGCGTGCAATGGCAGTTCCACCCGTTGGGGCATGCATGGGTGTTCCACCAGGGATGGTCGACCGGCAGCACCGTGTTGTGCCAGAGCGCATGAAGCGGGCGCGGGTGCTCCTGGCCTTCCAGATGGACATAGCGCAGGAACGGCCGTGTGGCCTTGTTGCGCTCGAACGACGACCAATGGCCGGCGGCATAGCTCACCCGCATGTTGACGTCGAAGATGGTTGTGAGCCGCCTGACGCTGCCGAGCTGCGACCAGCGGGTTTCGCCGGAGAGCGGATCAAAGGCAGGCTGCTGACCCCACCAACCCTTTGTCTGAAGCAGCGGCGTCAGCTCGGCGCCGAACTGGGCAAAGGTCTTGCCCTGCGAAAGGGCGACCAGCAATGCCTGGTAGATGTCGCCCAGGATGTCGAAGCCGGCCGACTTCGCCACCGTGAAGCTGCGGGCATGCACGTCCTGCCAAGTGTCCAGCCAGGAGAATTCGGGATCGAAGCGCTGGCCGCGCGCAAACAGCGCCGCGATCGCATCGGCCGGCGGCAGTGGCTTCAGATCTGCGGTCACAGGCTCAACCGATCCTGCCCGACCACCATAGCGCCGCGAGCATCCAGATCACGATCATAGCGGCGCTGTATGCCATGCCGTGCCCATTTCGGCGTTTGGAGTTGATGAAGAAGCCGAACAGGGCGAGGAACGAACAGAGCGCGAAGAAATAGACCATCGGAGTTCCCTTCAGAGCGTGTCGTCAACTTGGCCTGCGAGCAGGGCTGCAAATGCCGATCGGGCGAGCAGCTCGGTCAACGCGGCGGCATCGAGCCCGGCAAAGCGCTTTGAAAGCAGCGCCTTCACATCGGCTACGGAGCTGGCGGCTGCGATCTCCGCGTCGAGGCCGGCGACGATCGGCGAGACCAGCGGCTCCCAATCGGCCAGCATGGCGTCCGTCGAGCGCTCGATCGCATCGCGGGTGCCGGTGCCCGCGGTGGAGTGGACCGTCTGTTCGGTCTCGCCGGGTTTCAGTGGCGGGGGCGGGTTGTCATCAGGCGGGTCAGTTGGGGCCGGACCTTTCGGTGGCACGAGCAGTTCTTCGCCCTTGGCGGGGTCTGGAAGGCCGATACGGTCGCGCATCGTCGACATCCCGACCTTCAAGCCCAGGGGAACAAGTTTGGTCACATTGTCGACCAACGATTTGATGTCGACCTGCTCCGGCCGGCCGATCAAGATCCTTGGGTACTTTTTTTGCGGCCCGAAATTCAGATCGACCGTCGGCCGGGTGAGGTCACGGTTCAGCGTGGCTGCGATCTGGCGGCCGTCAGCTTTCTCGATATCCTCACGCACGCCGTCATGGGTTTTGCCGACTGCATAGCCGCCAGCGATTGCATCCGTTGTTCCCGTCTGTCCGAGCACCACCTTGGACGTCTGCTGGTCGAGCCAGTCGGCGCGCTCCTTATAGAGCCCATGCGACCCCGAAATGTCGGCCTTGATGAACTCGACTGCCATCGACGCGGGGACTATGGCGGCATAGTCGACGCCGATGTTGCTCACCGCATCGAGCAGGATTTGCTTGTCCTTCTCGGACGCGCCGGCGTCATATTTTCCCAGGCGGAGCGGCTGGCCATAGGCTTCGCAGAAGATTGCCCAATCCTTGATGGTGAAGCTCTTGAACAGGAAGGTCCAGGCGACGGCACGCGCGATGCCGCCCCGGATCGGCAGGCCGGATTTAACCTTCGCCGAGTGATAGATCCACTGGTAGGGATTCAGCGGCACATTCTGGCCGCCGTCGCGCAGCAATGGCGTTTCCCCATCAATCTGGTCAAAGACGAACCAGCGCGGGTCGCGCCACGCCAGTCGCTTCGGCCGCCACTGTCCTTCGGACGTGTCCCAAATGATCTCGGTACAGGAGAAGCCCTTTCCGACCGCGTCGAGAATATCGAACAGCTCGTCCTCGAAGCCGTCGCGCTCGATGACTTCACGCACCAGGTCGGCATGCTCGACACTGGCGGCATCCTCGCCGGCCGCTTCAACGGTGATCTCTAGGCCGGAAACCTGCCGCTTGCGCACGCCAAGCACGCCGGCATAGTGTGGATCGCGCTCCTCCATATCTTCAGCCAGGGCGAGGTAGCTCTCGGGATCGTTGTCGATCGACGCCCGCAAGATACCGGCCAGCCGGCCGGGGGTGAGGCCAGCCGCCGGGTGAAGAGCATCGTGGCGCCGAACGCCGCTGCCAGTCGGAGCCGCCTGCTCGACCTTCAGGGCGGCTTTGGCGATCGGGCGGCCGTAGCGGTCGACGATCCCTTTGAATTCTTCAGCCATCAGAAAATCCCACGGTTGCGGCGGGCGGATGCCATACGGAAGCTGCCCTCGATGTCATCGGACCGGTTCCGCCACGCGCCCTCCGAACTTTCTTCAAAGCGGCTCTTGGCGATCGCTGCCGGCTGATAGGCATATTCGTGCCACTGCATGCGGCTGGCGAAATACGCCAGGACGAGTGCGACCGCGAAATCGCCGTGCCGCTTCGCGCCGGCCATGCCGACCCGCTCCGGCGGGATCGACGGTATGCCGCGGATGATCTTGACCAGGCGAAGATCCACCGCATGCTCGGCGTCCCTGGTCAGCGCGATGTTGGCGTCTTCAAAGGCGGTTTTAAGCGGCGGGAAATTCTCGTTGTACCAGTTCTGGCTGAGCGTCACCGACCAGACCAGGCCGCCGGGTGTCTCCTCGGTGTGCAGGCCGAACGCCCGGCCGAGATCCTCGGCAAGGTTCATGCCGACGCCGGTCGCGTCCACTGCTGCCCCGCAGAGCCGCGGCGCCCGCTTCAGCATCAGGGTGGCGATTTCCTTCTGCTCCTGGAACGGCACGTTGCGCAGCTCGACAGTCAGGGCCGACTGGCGGCGAAGCACCTTGTCGATCGACAGCAGCGACATGATCGCCGGGTCGGCCTTTCGGGCCGGATCGTAGCCGAAGGCGTGCTGGCGGTTTTCGTCCAGGCCGTCGAGCGCTTCCTTGATGGCGTCCAGGTGCGGCGCCATGAGGTGCCGGCGCTCCAGCTCGGGCCGATGCAGGAAATCCAACGGGAGATCGATGCGGATGACCGGGGCCTCTTCCGGCGTCAGCGTCATGCGCGCTTCGATCAGCGGGCTGGTCAGCCAGGCGCCGGAGCCCATGGACGGAACACAGAACAGCTCCTCGTCGGCGCCGTCGCCGTAGAAGTCGATGATGTCCTGGCGCCACTGCGCCTCGGCCTCCGGCGACCACTCGCGGCTGGTGACCAGGCAGATGCGCTCGTAAAGGCCTTCCAGCAGCGCCTGGTCGAAATCGATCTTGAGGTGGCTGTACTTCGACCGGCCGCCGAGGATGTCCTGGACCTGGACGTTGAATTCGTTGTCGGCGCCGTTATGCGTGGAACAGACCACGACCTGGCCGCCCCACATCAGGTTGGCCAGCGCCGCTTTCAGCAGCTCCTTCAGGCTGTCGACGAAGGCCGCCTCGTCGATGATGACCAGGCCCTGCTTGCCGCGAAGGGTGCGCGGGGCAGACGACAGGGCTAGGATCTCGAAGCCAGATGCGAACTGGATGCGGAACGCCTTGATCTGCCGCGTCTCTTCCGGGTGTGTCGGGTCCGTGTCGTCGAACAGGAACTCTTCCTGGGCGACAGCCGCGTGCGCGAACGCCCGAGCCCACATGGCACAGGCGTCGATGAATTCGCGTGTCATCTCCTGCGAATAGGAGATGTACATGGCGTCCATGCCGCCAGCATCCTTGGCCCGTCCGGCGCGCAGCACGGCATAGGAGGCCAGCGCCCAGGTCTCGCCGATACGGCGGCTCTTCTCGATGAACAGCACGCGGACGGCCGTGCTTTCGAGCAGCGAGACCGTGCGGCCCTGATAGCCGAGTAGCACCTTCGGCAGGCCGACGCTTTCGATGACATGGCCCAGGTTCGCCATGCTCTCGCGGCGAACCTTCTCCCATTCCTGTTTGGAGATCGGGCCGGTCATATTCCGGCGGCCCTTTCGATCGCCGCCCGCTTGCAACGATCCCAGGCGCGGTCGCAAAGCCGATCGAGCTTCACCGCCTGGAGTCGCGGCGTCGATCCGGGCGGATAGGTCCAGAACCCATTATCCCCGAACAAGCGACGATAGCGTCGATAGAGCTTGGATTTGCGCCGCCGCAGGTGAACGGAAATTGCGATCCAGTGAGGCCCGCAGATCCACTCACGGCAATCGGGCTTGCGCGTTCGCCGGCAGAAGGGAACCAGGCAATGCAATCGGGCTGACATCAGTTCGCCGCTCACGCCGATGATATGCGCGTTGATCGCCTCGCCGTTCATGCGCCAGTCGCTCTCTCAAAGGCCTTGGTCACCTTCTGAATGCAGGCGTCTAGCCGGCGGATGTATTCGTCGACACCGATCCAAGCCGGCAGGTTGCGCCGCTTTTCAGCGGCCTGCATCTCCAGGCGCAGAGCGTTGTTGAGGCATGCTGCCTCGTCGGTCGATAGCTCCAGGCGGATCGTGTTGCTCAATGCAGGCCTCCTGCAGACTTGTCCGACCACGCGAAGTTAAAGGTGTGCACCAGAAGTTCGGCATTCGCCGGATGATTGTCTCCGGTCGTGCCGCCGATCGGGATCCCGTTGCCGTCGAAGATGACCGTCGTCGTGGCGGGGGAGCCCCGGGCCGGGGGCCCCCGCCACCCCCCGTTTGGGGCCCGAATGAGGGGGGGGATGTTGGGCCGCGCCCCGGCAATCAGTAC
>NZ_JAMYRZ010000038.1:0-58980 GCF_040321675.1 Mesorhizobium sp. M0296 | reverse complement strand
TTGAAGCTCAGGCCCTCGCGCCTCAAGAACATCCAGACCGCGTTGTGCGAGACCTTGACCCCGCGTGCGGCCAACTCATCCTTCAAACCGTGCAGCGTCAGATGCGGTGTCTCACGTATACGCGCCTCGATGAAGGCACGGTGCGGCTCCAGCAACCTCTTGCGATGTCCACCCATCTTGCCCGGCGCGACCGAGCCAGTCACCCGATGGCGCTGCAACAACTTCACCGCCGCCGAAACCGAAATGCCGAACCGTTTGGCGGCCGACCGGCGGCTCTCGCCACCCAAAACCGCCGCTACAACACGTTCGCGAAGATCATTGGAAAGAGGTCGGGTCATCCGATGCTGGCCTCCACTCCAGCCAGCATCTTGAATCACAAAACAGATAAATCTGGAATCCCCTTTGATTCCGTCAAAGGGGGAACCGCTCTAGACATCTTCTGGGACTTCGCACGCGAAATCGGAGGCGGCAGTCAACTCAGCACCAACCCGGGCATGTGTTCTGCTCGTTCCTGGCCCTCGTACTCAGCAAGGAACTGCGCCGCTCTGCCGAGCCAAAGGCCTGACGCCCGAATGGCAACCGCTCCTACGCGATCGCGACCGCCTCCAGGAAGCCCGAGACGCTCAATAGCTTTCAAGCAAAGGCGCCAGGCGAGATGCCTCCTGCAACATCATTTCCCGCATCCACAGGCTTGCCGGATCAGTATTGTGAAGCGCGGGCCATTGGACGGCCTCCGTGAATGCGGGATGAGGAAGTGGCGGCGGAAGTCCGACAATCCGCAGGGGTGTTGTTTTTGCGAAATGCTGCGCCAGCCGTAAGGGCATGGTCCCGATGCGGTTGGTGCCTGATAGGACGGGCGCGATCAGGCTAAAGCCCTGTACGACGACCTCGATACGTCTCTCGAAACCGTGCTCGAGCAAATACCACTCCTCCATGGTGGGCTGCCGGGTGTGCCTGAATTTGAGCACGACATGCCCCATCGACAAGTATCGCTCGAATGTAAGTGGCTCTGACAGCTGCTTGTTCGTGCCGCAGCCTACGCATACGAGCATATCTTCGAACAGGGCTGCGCGAGGATGTTTCGACATGAACACTTCCGGCATAATCAGAAAATCAACGTCGCCGCGCCGGAGAAGCTCCTCGGGGTCGTCGCAAATAGGCAGGCATTCGAAGCGGACGGCGGGAGCTTCCCGCGCAGTACGCTCTACGATCCTCTTAAAAAGCACGAGCGTGAGGTAATCGGAAAGCATGATTCGGAAGAGACGATCCGATTGGGCTGGGTTAAAGGCGTCGGAGGAAATAATCGATAGCTGGATGTGCAGCAATGCGTCCCGGACTGCTGGGGCAAGCCCCTCCGCGCGCGGTGTCAAAATGAGCTCGCGGCCGTTCATCGTAAATAGCTCATTGCTGAAGTAGGCGCGTAACCGAGCGACGGCGGCGCTCATGGCCGGCTGGCTCAGGTTAATACTGTTGGCCGCGGCAGTGACTTTACGCTCCCTGATCAGAGCGTCCAGCACAACGAGCAGATTCAGATCCAGCCCCTTAAACCGCATATCCTGATCTATCCAGCGTGTGGATGGGCATCATCTAAACAATCAATTTTACGAATTTACGAACCATGCATTAGAGGAACGTAAATGACCGACGTCAAGCTCAAATCGACGGCGCCGCGACGGGCGGGAACATCGAGAGAGCTCATTGGCGAGCCCCACCGGCTGGCTCACCTTCGCTAACGACAACGGTTGAGTGCAGCCAACAACGCCGCCGCTTTGGCCGGGTAATGCGGCCCGCAAGAAACTATTTTGAAGAGAGGTCCTGAATGCGCCCTCAGGTGCAGTGGAAATTGTGCTGGGAAAACGAGTTGCAGCTCTCGGACCACGTCGAGCTCGCCCAGTTCTTTCGTAATACCTACGGGCCGACTGGGGCGTCCAACGCAGAACCGTTCGAAGGTAGTCGAAGCTGGGCCGGAGCCAGGCCTGAACTCCGCGCAATCGCCTATGATTCGAGCGGTGTAGCGGCTCACATGGGCATACTGCGCCGTTTCATCAAGGTTGACGCGGTCGATCTGTTGGTGGCTGAGCTGGGCCTGTACGGGGTACGTCCGGATCTTGAGGGTCTCGGAATCGCCCATTCAATCCATGTCATGCTTCCAATACTGCAGGAGCTTGGCGTTCCATTCGCTTTCGGAACCGTCCGGGACGCGCTGCGGAATCATGTTGAGAGGTTCGGGCGGCGATACAGCCCTATGGCCGTTTTGTCGGGAATTCGCGTGCGCTCCACCCGACCAGAGGCGCGCCTCGACCTGCCGCCCACACGCATCGATGACGCACTCACCATTGTTCTGCCAGTTGGACGGCCGATCAGCGAATGGCCCACGGGCACGATGATCGATCGGAACGGACCAGAGCTATGAGCCGTCCCGATTGCTTGTACGAAGTGCGCCGTGAGTGCTCTGACGGCACCGGCCGTCGCAGCGTTTATCTGACGTTTGACGACGGTCCCAATCCACTTTTCACACCGGAGATTCTGGATGTGTTGGCAGAGCAGCGGGTGCCGGCGACTTTCTTCGTCATCGGCGCCTACGCCTTAGAGCACCCGGATCTAATCCAACGAATGTTTGCAGAAGGGCACGAGCTAGGCAACCACACGATGACTCATCCGGATCTGTACAAATGCGGCTTCGGCGAAGTGCAACGTGAGATCTTTGAAGCGAACGGCGCCATCATGAGGGCGTGCCCTCAGGCCTCGGTGCGCTATATTCGCGCGCCCTACGGGGCCTGGAGCGAAGAAGTCTTCACAGCGTCACAGATCGCCGGGCTGACGGCCCTCCATTGGTCCGTCGACCCTCGAGATTGGTCTCGCCCTGGGGCCGACGCGATTATCGATACCGTGCTCGCCTCTGTCCGGCCGGGCGCAATCGTACTCTTGCACGACGGATGCCCTCCCGGCGAGTTGAGCCAGGGCGCTCACGCCGGTCTGCGCGACCAGACGGTCACGGCGCTGTCCCGGCTGATTCCAGCACTTCATGAGCGCGGATTTGTAATCCGCTCACTTCCTCAACATCACTGAACAAACGAGATCCCATGACTCTTCTTGGTACAACCAGCACTGTGGCCATTTCGCTTTATGCACTGCTCTCGACTGCTTATAAGAGCATGCAGGGGATTTATGCTCTGCCGACAAACGACTCATCGGCGTTGGAGGATCTCGTCGGCTCCGATCAACTGCCCAGCGTGGATGTCATCGTCCCCTGCTTCAACGAGGATCCGCGCACGCTTTCAGAGTGCCTGGCGTCCATTGCAGACCAAGAATACGCCGGAAGACTTCGGGTCTATGTGGTTGATGACGGTTCTGGAAATCGCGAAGCCGTAGGAACTGTCCACGAAACCTACGCGCGCGACCCTAGGTTCGACATCATTTTGCTTCCCGAGAATGTTGGAAAGCGCAAGGCGCAGATCGCCGCGATACGCCGCTCATCCGGGGATTTGGTGCTTAACGTTGATTCAGACACGATACTCGCGCCCGACGTCATCACCAAGCTTGTACCGAAGATGCGAGATCCAGCGGTCGGCGCAGTCATGGGTCAGTTGATTGCCAGTAACCGGAGCGAGAGCTGGCTGACAAGGCTGATAGACATGGAGTACTGGCTGGCTTGCAACGAGGAGCGCGCGGCACAGGCTCGCTTCGGTGCCGTTATGTGCTGTTGCGGCCCATGTGCCATGTACCGCCGGTCTGCGCTCCTTTTGTTACTGGACCAGTACGAGTCGCAATTTTTTCGGGGCAAGCCAAGCGACTTCGGGGAGGATCGCCATCTCACTATCCTCATGCTGAAAGCAGGCTTTCGAACCGAGTACGTTCCGGGCGCCATCGCGGCCACAGTCGTTCCGAACAGACTCGGACCGTATCTGCGCCAACAACTCCGTTGGGCACGAAGCACATTCCGGGACACGCTGCTTGGGCTGCGCTTGCTGCCCGGCCTCAATAGCTATCTCACGTTGGACGTGGTCGGACAGAATCTCGGGCCGCTACTCCTCGCCCTATCGGTACTAACGGGCCTCGCACATTTCGCACTGACAGGCACTGTGCCTTGGTGGACAGGACTGATGATTGTGTCCATGACCATGGTCCGATGCAGCGTGGTAGCATTTCGTGCTCGACAGTTTCGATTTCTGGGCTTTTCCCTGCACACGTTCATCAACATCTTTCTCTTACTTCCCTTGAAGGCCTACGCGCTGTGTACATTGAGCAATAGCGATTGGCTGTCGCGAAGCTCTGCTGTCGCTACATCGAACACTGGGGGAAAACAGGCCCCCGCCCAAACTCCGATCACTGGATCAAGCAGGGCAGAATTCTCACCGCATGCGGCTCCGCTTCGCAGGCTCAATCTTGCGCGGATTCTTCGGGATTAGCGCTGTCGAGCAACATCTGCGGCGACGAGTGATCGCTAATTACCTAGGTGGACGAGAGGTGGACGAGTTTGACCCAGAACATGAATCATCAGTTGCTCGATCGGGAATTGGCCGCAGACGATCCGTGGCGCCTCGACGGCAATCCGTTCGAGCGGGAGCGCCACACGCAAATGCTCCAGCTGGCGCTTGCCCAAGGCTCCATTACAAATGCCCTCGAAGTCGGGTGCGCTGCCGGCGCATTCACGGAAAAACTAGCTCCCTACTGCCAAGGGCTCACCGTCATCGATGTGGTGGCGCAAGCGATTGCTCGAGCACGTCAACGGATAAAGGAGCCGTCGCGCATCAACTGGATAGTCTCCGATGTTCAACAGTTTTCGACCGACGAGTTGTTTGACCTGATCGTTGTGGCGGAGGTCCTATACTACCTCGAAGACATAGCCGAGATGCGCGCGGCCGTCAAAAACCTGGTGCGGGTGCTTGCGCCAGGCGGGCATCTGATCTTCGGATCGGCAAGGGATGCTAATTGCCGTCGCTGGGGTCACGCCGCTGGTGCTGAGCCGGTCATCGCCATGCTGAACGAAACGTTGATCGAGGTAGAGCGTCTTGAGTGTCGGGGCGAGTCGGTCAACGAAGACTGCTTGCTCGTCCGTTTCCGGAACCCGCTTTCCGCTTCCTGATGAATCGAATCTATCGCCGTTAACGTGGAGACACTATGCGCATCTGTGGTACCAAGCTGACCCATGATGGGGCGATCGCCCTTGTCGAGGATGGACGGCTCGTCTTCTGCGTTGAGCAGGAAAAGCGGCACAACAATCCGCGTTATCACACCATCGATAATCTCGACGCAATTGTCGCCGCTTTGGCGGAACAGGGGCTAAATCCTTGTGATGTCGATCAGTTCGTTATCGACGGCTGGGATGGCGAAGACGAGTCACAGTTTCAGGTCCGGCAGGCAACCAAGCAACCGCCAGTCTTGGCGTCCCTCTCGGTAAAATGAACCCATGTCCATGGTAGCGATCGATCTTACCGACGTAAGCAAAACTTATGACAAGCTCGTTGTCGACAGACTGTCGTTCCGCGTTGCGGCGGGGGAATGCTTCGGGCTCTTGGGACCGAACGGTGCGGGGAAAAGCACGATTGCGCGTATGGTCCTCGGCATGACATCGCCTGATGCGGGCAAGATTACTGTGCTCGGCGCTCCAGTGCCGGCGCGCGCGCGTTTGGCACGTATGCGCATCGGCGTGGTCCCGCAGTTCGACAATCTTGATACCGCGTTCACTGTACGCGAGAACCTGTTGGTGTTCGGGCGCTACTTCCGGATGAGCAGACGCCAGATCGAAGCGGTCATACCATCGCTGCTTGAGTTCGCCCGCCTCGAGAACAAAGCGGATGCGCGCGTCGCCGAACTGTCCGGCGGCATGAAGCGGCGCCTGACGCTCGCGCGTGCGCTGATCAATGACCCGCACTTGCTGGTGATGGACGAGCCGACCACCGGCCTCGATCCGCAGGCCCGTCACCTGATCTGGGAACGGCTGCGATCGCTGCTGGCGCGGGGCAAGACTATTCTTTTGACTACCCATTTCATGGAAGAGGCCGAGCGGCTGTGCGATCGGCTGTGCGTTATGGAGGAGGGGCGCAAGATCGCCGAAGGCCGCCCGTCCGCACTCATTGACGAGCAGATCGGCTGTGACGTGGTCGAGGTCTACGGCGGCAATCCGCATGAACTGGGTGCGCTGATCCGGCCGTACGCACACCGCATCGAGGTGAGCGGTGAGACGCTTTTTTGCTATGCACCCGATCCGGAGCAGGTGCTGGTGCAGCTACGCGGGCGCGCGGGTCTGCGCCTTCTGCAGCGTCCCCCCAATCTCGAGGATGTGTTCTTGCGGCTAACCGGGCGCGAGATGGAGGACTGAACAATGGGCGAACGTTATGCGGCGGCCATGCCCGCCAATGCGTGGAATTGGGTCGCGGTTTGGCGCCGCAACTATCTTGGATGGAAGAAAATCGGGCTTGCATCGGTTCTCGGCAACCTCGCCGATCCGATGATCTATCTGTTCGGTCTCGGCTTTGGCATCGGAACAATGATAGGTCCTGTTGAGGGCACTTCGTACATTGCGTTTCTCGCGGCTGGCATGGTTGCCACAAGCGCGATGGCATCGGCGACTGCTGAAACGGTTTACGGGAGTTTCGGCCGCATGGACAACCAGCGCACCTGGGAAGGAATGCTATGCACTCAGCTGACGCTCGGCGATATCTTACTCGGCGAATTGGCGTGGGCAGCCACCAAGGCCCTGATGGCGGGCACAGCAATCACTGTTGTTGCCACCACGCTCGGCTACACATCGTGGCCATCCATCCTCTGCTTGCTGCCAGTCATCGCTCTCAGTGGCCTCGCCTTCGCGAGTCTAGCGATGGTCGTCACGGCGCTTGCGCCCAGTTATGAATATTTCATATTTTATAATACGCTTGTTATAACACCCATGCTGTTCCTTTGCGGCGCGATGTTTCCGGTCAACCAATTGCCCGGCGCTTTTCAGGACGTCGCCTCCTTGTTGCCGCTCGCACATGCAATTGACCTCATTCGTCCGGCGATGCTTGGCCGTCCGGCCGGCAGCATGGGCCTGCATATCGGCGCGCTTTGCATATACACGGTTTTGCCGTTCTTCCTATCGGTTGCTCTATTTCGTCGTCGGCTGATGCGTTGACGCTACTCACCATTCGAAAAATTGATTCTTTGGGCGATACCCATCCACGCGTCGGATAGGTCAATACATGCGTTTTAAGGGACTCGATCTAAATCTCCTGGTTGTGCTGGACGCTTTGATCAGGGAGCGTAAAGTCACCGCCGCGGCCCGCAGTATTAACCTGAGTCAGCCGGCCATGAGCGCCGCCGTCGGTCGGTTACGCGCCTATTTCAGCGATGAGCTATTTACGATGAACGGCCGCGAACTCATTTTGACACCGCGCGCGGAGGGGCTCGCCACAGCAGTCCGGGAGGCATTGCTGCACATCCAGCTGTCGATTATTTCCTGGGACGCCTTTAACCCGGCCCGATCGGATCGTCGCTTCCGCATCATCCTTTCCGATTACCTCACGCTCGTATTTTTTAAGAAGATCGTAAAGCGTGCTGCGCGGGAAGCTCCCGCCGTCCGCTTCGAATGTCTGCTTATTTCCGACGACCCCGAGGAGCTTCTCCGGCGCGGCGACGTTGATTTTCTGATTATGCCGGAAGTGTTCATGTCGAAACATCCTCGCGCAGCCCTGTTCGAAGATATGCTCGTATGCGTAGGCTGCGGCACGAACAAGCAGCTGTCAGAGCCACTTACATTCGACCGATACTTGTCGATGGGGCAGGTTGTGCTTAAATTCGGGGACACCCGGCAGCCCTCCATCGAGGAATGGTATTTGCTCGAGAACGGTTTCGAGAGACGTATCGAGGTCGTCGTACAGGGCTTTAGCATGATCCCGCCCCTTCTATCAGGCACCAACCGCATCGGGACAATGCCCTTACGGCTGGCGCAGCATTTCGCAAAATTAACACCCCTGCGGATTGTCGAACTTCCGCCGCCACTTCCTGCCGCATTCACGGAGGCCGTCCAATGGCCTGCGCTTCACAATAATGATCCGGCAAGCCTATGGATGCGGGAAATGATGTTGCAGGAGGCATCTCGTATGATTACCCCGCCTAAGAGCACCGGACGTCTCAGTTGTCGGCCGACGACCCCTCGGTTATGAGAGGAGGCATGGATGGCGATTGGGATTGGGCGATTCCTGCATTGTCGAGAACGATGCAGGGAGAGCAGATCCTTCAGCCTGAAGAGGTGGCAACGATGCTGCGGCTGCATGAGCTTGGCTGGGGAATGAACCGACGGGCGAAGGAATTCGGGTGCGCGCGCAACACGGTGCCTCGGTATCTAAGCGAGGGCGGGACTGTTCCGTTTCGCAAGCCTGTGCGGCCGACCGCGTTTGACGGACCGGACAATTGGCTGCGGGAGCGCTTCTTCCCCCATGGCTCGGGCTGGATGACGATCTCGACCCGCTCCAGATGCGCCGGGAACGCCTTGCGCGGTCGCGCAGCACGTCGCGGCTCGCCTGTCGGTCTTGCGGCCTCGAGCTCGGACTCAATCGCGCCGAGCCCGGTCTGGATTTCGAAGGCGAAGGCCTGCTGGGCACGTTCGAGCTTCTCGGAGCTGCGACCGAAGCGGCGCGCTCCAGCTGCTTGATGATCCCATGAAGGTCGGCGATCTTCTCCTGGGCACGCTCGTTGAGTGTCGCCATCCGGACGATCTCGGCCTTGAGTGTTTCGCTCCGGAGTTGTTGCAGTTCGGCCTTCTCCGCCGCCATGGCGACGAACATCGCCTTGAGCGGATCGATTTCGTGGGGACGGGCCGAAGCGCTTCTCGTCATGACGCCGACAGGAGCTTATTTTGCACGGCCTGAGGCCCGCCTTTTGCGCCTGAGTCACTTCGCCACGGCCTATCCGGCCGACGTCGGACGCCGTCTCCGTTCGGCTCAAACGCGCCAGTCCATGCCTTCGACGAGCGCCATCAGTTCCGCGCGGCAAGCCGGATCACGCCGTTCTCCACCGGCGGCCAGCGGAACTTGTCCTCGTCCAGCGCTTACGGTGCGGGTATGCCGGCGTCGAGCAAACAGAGAGAAGTTTGGGGCCGAACCAGGTCGGCCCCGTTACGAAGTGTTGTCCTGGTGGTTTGAGTGTCGAATCTTCAGATCGATTGCTTGGGCGACCAGCGTCCCCGCCGCCAGCGAGCCCGCAACTGCTCAGCAGAAGGGCGAAGTGAACGTGAATGCATCCATTTCGTAAATGTGTGTCTATCCAAGCAATCGATTTCTCTAATTATCCGATGAGCAATATGAACGCGTCAGGCAGGGTGCATCATTAGGAGTATTTTCGATGGCAAAGATTATCGAGGGTGGCCCGGGTGCCGAAACACTCATCGGCACCGAGCTTGACGATTGGATGGAGGGTTTCCAGGGCGGTGACTGGATTGACGGTCGTGGCGGCAACGACGAGATCTCGGGTGGCCCGGACAGTGACCGACTCATCGGCGGCAAGGGTAACGACCGCATCTTCGGCGGAGATGGCTGGGACGATCTCTCCGGCGACAACGGCCGCTTCAACCCGCGCGTCTCCGGTGAGGACAATGACAGGCTCAGCGGCGGTCCCGGCCAGGATGTCCTCTACGTGGGTGACGGCCAGGACACGTTGACCGGGGGCACCGACAGTGACACGTTCGTGTTCCAGTTCCACAATCCGGTGCCTGGGGTTGTCGGGTCGAAGTCGGACATTACCACTATCACCGATTTCAACCCGACGGAGGATAGGTTCGCCTTCGATGCGGTGGGCCTCTACAACGACGGTTTTGGCGCGAACTTCGTCAACAACGCCAGCATACAGTCCGGCTACCCGGTGAGCAGCTTCTACAGTGGTGCGGCCTCGGGTGCGAACGGCGAACACGTCGTGGTGATCACTGGCGAATCTTTCAACTCTGCTTCTGAAGCCGCGAGTGCGATCTCCGGCGAGCACGCCGGCGACATCATTGTCTACCAAAGCAGCTACAGCGACAGAGTCGCAACTCTGGCCTATGTCACCGCCGAGAACAACGGGCATGAGTTCGCCCACCTGGGCGGTGTGGTCACCGTGGCCGACCTAGGCCTGACCGCGTCGGACTTCACCTTCGTTTGATCCAGAAAACCCATACGGAACAGCGCCCCGCCCCCCTGGGCGGGGGCTTTCCGTCTCCGCTACTTGCGATGGGCCGGGGCGCCCGGGAGCAGTCGCAGCGTGTACAGCTTGACGAAGCCCTGCACGTCGCGCTGGTCGTACACCGAAATCTCCCTGAACGCGTGGAGGCGGAAGCCTGTTCGGGCCCTTGCGGCCGGCCACGATGACGTTGCCCTTCCAAACCTTCAGCCGGACGGTGTTGTTGTTGACCCGCTCCATTAGATGCCAAGCCAAACATATTCGGCGGGAGCACTGATCCTGAATCAGCGAGTCGGTTGCCGCTCGGGGAGCAATATAGGGAGCTGGGTCGCCAGATCCTCACGGAGACCTACGTGAGTAACCATTCCTTGAAGGATTCAGCTTTGAGACCTTTCCCTCTGACTTCCGCTATTTGGGGAATTCTGTTGATCAGCGGCGTGGTCAACGTGCTTGCGCTGATCTCGCCGCTGTTCATGCTTCAGGTCTACGACCGCGTTCTGGCAAGTGGCAGCGTATCGACGCTAGTGGGGCTCGTCGTGCTTGCTGCAGGGCTTTATGCGTTCCAATGCCTGCTCGACGTTTTGCGCGCCCGCGTGCTGCTGCGGATTGGCGAGCGTTTCGATGAACAGTTTTCCGGATGCGTTCACGATGCGATCGTTCGCCTTCCGCTTTTAACGCGCATGCCGGGCGACGGCTTGCAGCCGCTTCGCGACCTCGACAATATTCGCGGATTCTTAGGTGGAAACGGTCCGACAGCGTTCTTCGATCTGCCATGGATGCTGCTTTATCTTGCCATTTGCTTCCTCCTTCATTTCTGGATCGGCATGACGGCACTTATCGGGGCGATCGGTCTCACATCTCTGACACTTCTTACCAACACTCTCTCGCAACGGCCGATACGCGAGACCATTGCCCACGACATGGTGCGCAATGGCCTACTGCAAGCAGCGCGTTGCAATGCCGAGGTCGTGCAAGCTCTCGGTCTCGGAAAGCGGATCGCTGCCCGATGGCACAAGGCCAATGCCGAGTATCTGGCCGCCAACCGGAAAGCTGGGGACGTGGCAGGTGGGCTGGGTGGCATTGCAAAGTCGTTGCGCGTGCTGCTGCAATCGGCCATTCTTGCCGTCGGCGCGTACCTTGTCATCAGGCAGGAGGCTACGGCCGGGGTCATGATTGCCAGTTCGATCATGATGGGGCGTGCGCTGGCTCCGGTCGATCTGGCCATTTCAAGCTGGAAACCCTTCCTCATGGCGCGCCAGGGTTGGGCGCGGCTGGAGGACCTCCTGGGAAAGGTTCCTGAAACCGCTCCTGTTATGCCAATGCCTGCACCTGAACGCGAACTCCGCGTCGAAGGCGTGACAATCGTTCCGCCCGGCGAAAGGAAGCCGACCGTGACCGGCCTTGCGTTTGCCGTTCAGGCGGGAAGCGCACTCGGGATCATCGGTGCATCGGGTTCGGGCAAGTCGACACTCTCGCGCGCCATCGTCGGCGCATGGACGCCGGTCGCCGGAAAGGTTCGCATCGACAGCGCAAGCCTCGATCAATGGGACCCGGAAGCGCTAGGCCGTCATATCGGCTATTTGCCGCAAGGTGTTGAACTGTTCGACGGCACCATTGCCGAAAACATCGCTCGTTTTGAAGATAATCCTGACCCTGAGGCTATTGTCACCGCGGCGAAAGCAGCGGGCACGCACGAACTGATCCTCCGATTTGAGCACGGCTACGAAACTCCGATTGGTGAGGCCGGATCGGCACTTTCCGCCGGGCAGCGCCAGCGTATCGGTCTTGCCCGTGCTCTTTATCGAGACCCTTTCCTTGTTGTGCTGGATGAACCCAATGCCAATCTCGATGCGGAAGGCGAGGCTGCGGTCGTCAAGGCGATCGCCTCCGTGCGCGGGCGCAAGGGCATTGCGGTTGTCGTCGCCCATCGGCCGAGCGCCATCCGCGCCGTGGATTTTGTGTTGGTCATGGAAGGTGGACGGCAGCGAGCATTCGGTGCGCGTGATGAAGCGCTTTCCAAAGTCTTGAAGAGGGCAGCGATGGCACCAGGCGCTGGCGTCAAGGCCATCGAGTCTACACAGGATAACGTGGGAGAGCGCGCTGACATGGAGGATCCCGGTGGCCGGCATTCATCAGAATAATGACGTTTCCAGCTCCATTCGCCGGCATCTGGTGGCGGGCCTTCTGGCGAGCGTGATCTTTGTTGGAGGAGCCGGAGCCTGGGCGGCCTTCACGAATCTCTCCGGTGCGGTTGTCGCGTCCGGACACTTTGTCGTCGATTCCTATGTGAAGAAGGTGCAGCACCCGACCGGCGGGGTGGTGGGAGAAATCCTGGTGAGCGAAGGTGATAAAGTAAAAGCCGGCGACATCCTCATGCGGCTCGACGCCACCCAGACGCGCGCCACTCTCGCTGTAGTCACCAAGCGGCTCGATGAGCTGGCCGCCAACCTGGCACGACTCGAAGCTGAGCGTGACGATCTGGCGGAGATCGCCTTCCCGGACTGGCTGCTCGCCCGCAGAGATGTTCCGGACGTAGCTTCGGCAGTACATGGCGAGACGCGGCTGTTCGAATTCCGCAGACAATCCCGCGACGGAAGGCAGGCGCAGCTAGCGGAACGCATCACTCAATATGAGCACGAGATCGAGGGGCTCAAGGCGCAGGAAATCGCTTCTGAGAAAAGCACCGAGATTCTCCAAAAGGAAATTGCTGCCCTGAGTGGGCTGCGCGACCAAGGCATTGTCTCGGACCAACGCTTGAACAGCCTGAAGACGCAGGTTGCCACTTTCGGCGGCGAACGCGGTGAGAAGATTGCACATCAGGCACAGACGGCAGCCCGCATAGCCGAAACGCGCCTCCAGATCCTGCAGATCGATCCGGATTTCAAGACGGAAGTCGGCCAGGAGCTCAGAGAGGTTCAGGCGCAGGTTGGGGAGTATGTTGAGCGCAAGGTGGCGGCTGAACAGGAACTGCGACGGATCGATATTGTCGCGCCGCAGTCAGGCGCCATTCAACAACTCGCAGTTCATACGGTCGGAGGAGTGATCACGCCCGCCGATCCGATTATGCTAATCGTGCCGGAAGGCGACGATCTTGCGCTTGAAGCACGAATCACCCCGAAGGACATCGACCAAATCCAGCTTGGTCACAAGGCCGTGCTGCGGATGTCAGCCTTCAATCTGAGGACCACGCCGGTATTGAACGGATATGTCAGCCGGATCGCAGCCGATCTGGCGACGGACGAAAAAAACGGCGTTTCGTATTACCTGGTGCGTCTGTCGGTTCCGCATGCGGAACTGACGAAGCTCAAGGACCTGACGCTCGTGCCCGGCATGCCGGCCGAAGCGATGATCCAGACGGGCGAGCGTACGGCGCTTTCTTATTTTGTGAAGCCGCTGTCGGACCAAATCAGTCGCGCATTCCATGAGGAATGAAAGTAATCCACAGAAATATTTTGTTTGTATTCTTGTTGGTTGTTACGCATGCATGAGAGTCATAACCGTCTGAAAACACAGCCATGCTTTCCTCAGTTGGATTCCGCCTCTGACTCAGATTCGTGGTTCCGCGGTCATTTTGCCCTTCCAAGTCGCCGACCATTCAGTTCTTGGCCTCGAGCGCATTAAGATACCCATCATCGTACACAAAGGCTGGAAAAGAGTCCGGTGTCTTGAGCGATCCTAGGTCTGGAGACCTAGGGTGAGCCTGCAAGCACAGGGCTAGGACATGATTGAGCGTCTGCAATATTCGGACAGGTACATAGGAAGACAGGCAGGCGTCAAAAACGCGCTTTCAACGCGCTAAACCGATGCTACGCACCCCGAGCGTCTTGCCGCCCTCGCTCCCGCCGGTAGGAATCAATCGCGAGCAGGCTGCGACGTTCATCGGCGTAAGCTCAACGACCTTTGATGAAATGGTCCAGGACGGCCGGATGCCGCAGCCACGAATGCCGAGCAAGGGGCGCATTGTTTGGGACGTCGAGGAACTTGTATTGGCCTTTCGAAAGCTCCCTCACCGCCAAATCGGAGGAGCACCAAAGCTTGACGAAGATTCGCCGCCACTAGACAATCCTTGGGATCGAAAACCACGAACATGACGGATGAGCCCGTGAAAATCGATCTTAAGGGCGTAGTGAAGGACACTGATCGCCACGGCAATGATCGGTACTATTTTCGCGCACCGGGTCGGAAGAAGGTCCGGCTCCGTGAACCGACCGGCAGCGACGAGTTCCTCGAGGAACTGCGCTGCGCACGCGCCGAGGTCTCTTATGTTCGGCCCGGCACTCTTCCCGAGATTTGCCGGCGCCTCCCCAAGCCTTCCGAGCCAGCGAAGAAAGGCACGTTACTGTGGCTTTGCCAGGAGTATTACCGTCGGGGCGGCACGGAAATCACCCAAGACACTATGGCGCGCCGACGAGCAATTCTGGAGCGCGTATGCGAATTACCTCATCCCCTCGAAGGTGACCCGGATCCTCAGTATCCCACCAAGGGATCTCTGCCATTCGCCGGTATGAAACGGTCTCATGTTAAGGAGATCAGGGACACCAGGCTCGACGCCCTTGGCGCCGCAAACAATATCGTAAAAGCCATCAGCGCGATGTTTGAGTGGGCAAAGGACACAGAGATTCCGGGCGTCGACTCCAATCCCGCCCGCGGCATCAGACGGCTGAAGAGCGGCGACGGCTGGCACCCATGGGACTTGTCGGAGATCGTTCAATATGAGAAGCGGCATCCGCTGGGTACCGCAGCCAGACGTGCGCTCTCGATCTTCATGTTTACTGGCCTGCGGTTGTCGGACGTCGCGATCTTCGGTCGACAGCACATCACGCTCGTCTACAATGAGGAGACCGAGCAGTGGGAGAAGTGGATCAGAATCAAGCCTGGGAAGACCAGTCGTAACAAGGATGCGGTGTTAGTAGAGCTCCCGCTGCTGCCCGAACTAGAGGCGGAACTTGAGCACACGCCCTCCGACCAGATGACATTCCTGGTCAATGAATATGGTCGCCCGTTCTCGGAGAACGGTCTAGGCAACAAGATGCGCCAGTGGTGTGACCAAGCTGAGCTGCCGCACTGCAGTGCTCATGGAATTCGCAAGGCCGGCGCGACGATCGCCGCTGAGAACGGCGCGACCCACGAGCAGCTGAAGGCGATATATGGGTGGACGACGTACCAGCAGCCCGACCACTACATCAAGAAAGCGCGTCGCCGGAAGGTAGCGAGAGCGGCGAAATACCTGCTGGTTATCGATCGAAAAGAGAACAAAATTGTCCCACTTTCTGAGGGGGTTGAAAGAGGTGGGACAAAAATGGCCAAAAAATCCAATTAAATCAACGGCCACAAAAGCCAATGGTGGGCCCGGAGGGACTCGAACCCCCAACCAAGCGGTTATGAGCCGCCGGCTCTAACCATTGAGCTACAGGCCCCACGGCGCTGGATTAGTGATTTTCCCTGAACCGCACAAGGCTTTCCGAGGGCTTTCCGAGCAGGCGTTCCAAGGGGGCTGGCAGAGATCGCCCAAATCAGCCCATATTGATAACCTATTGCACGTCGCCCATTGGACGCCGGCCAACACTCGGCTGTCTTGGGATCCCAGATCGAGGAGATTTCATGACCAGACGTATTTTGCCCCTGGCGATTGCCGCCGCAATCGCATTTCCGGCGATCGCGGCCGCCGCCGATTCGCCACCGCCGCCGCGTATCGTTGTCACCGGTGAAGGCGAGGCGGCGATAGCACCCGATCTGGCTCTGCTGACGCTCAGCGTCATGCGCGAAGCCAAGACGGCACGTGCAGCGCTCGATGCCAATAACGACGCCATGGCCGCAGTGATCGCTGCCATGAAATCGTCCGGCATCAAGGAGCGCGACCTGCAGACCGCGGGCATCCAGATCAATCCGCGCTATAACTACGCCAACAAGCCCGACGGCAGCCAGGAGGCCGAGCTTGTCGCCTACCAGGTGACCAACACGCTTTCGGTGCGCATCCGCGACATCGACAAGACCGGCGACATTCTCGATAAGGCGGTGTCGCTCGGCGTCAACCAGGGCGGCGGCATCTCCTTCTCCAACGACGATCCGGCGGCAGCCGTCACCGAGGCGCGCAAGAAGGCCGTCGCCAATGCCATGGCCAAGGCCAAGACGCTGGCCGAAGCGGCCGGCGTCGGCATCGGCCGGGTCTTGGAAATCACCGACCAGAATTTCGCACCACCGCCGATGCCGATCAACGCCAAGGCATTCGATGCCGCCGGTGCGTCGGTCCCGGTGCAAGCCGGCGAAAATTCCTATACCGCACAGGTGACGGTGACTTTCGAATTGAAATGATCATCGCTTGCAGCATGAAAAACCCAGGAGGATCGATCCTCCGGGGTTTTTTGAGCCGCGCTTTCCGTCCTGGCGGAAAGGGCTCCGCTACTCTACCGGCTGCAAGTCAGCCGGCCGCAGGCCCGAAGACCTTAGCGATAGATGATCGGACAGCCGCGCTCGTTGGCGAATACGATCACGACGCGGTCGCCATACTGGCGGCCGGCGACCTTGACCGTGCGGCGGTTGATGTCGATGATGCGGGCGCGGTGCAGGCCCATGCGTTCGGCCTTGTCGATGGCACGCTCCGGCGAACAGGACCGGCGCCAGCCGCCATGACGACGGTGTTCGCGATAGTAACCATCATCTTCGTCGCCGGTATAGACGCCGACGCGCGGATCTTGGTTGTTGCCGAAGCCGAGATAGATGCTGTCAGCATGAGCGGGGATGGCAGCAAGCGTGCCAAGGCCGACAAGAGCCGAAAGAGCCGCCGTCTTGATGGTGTTGAACATTGTCTTCTCTCCTTGTTGAGGGTTTCCACACGTTTTCGTCGAACCGATGGGAGGAGAATGCACCTGTCTGTCTGAATTTTTTGCGAACCGGCCGTTCATCTCCAGTTCATAAGGCAGAACCGGAATAGTCTCTCGCTTCTGGAACCGGTGTTATGGACGGCGGTGCTGCATAGGGTGGGCATGGTGGATGGACAACGTCCGTTTTGCCGTCGTTCCGGATTCTCGATTTCGCGGTAAAATCCTAAGGCTCGTCCGCGAGCATATGGTCGAAATAGTCGTCCGGCTCGGCAAGGTCGGTCTCGCTGGCGCTGACCCGGCCGCGCATCGAGATGCCGGCCTCGTGCACGGTCTCGTCGCTTCCAGACACCAGCCTGTGCCACCAATAGAGGTCGCGGCCCTCGGCGACCAGCCGGTAAGCGCAGGTCTTGGGCAGCCAGCTGATGGTGCGCACATTCTGCGGCGTCAGCCCGACGCAATCCGGAACACGCGCCAGCCGGTTGGCATAGTCGGAGCAGCGGCAGCTTCCAGCGTCGAACAGCCGGCAGCCGACGCTGGTCCAGTAGATCTCGCCGGTGTCCTCGTCTTCGAGTTTGGACAGGCAGCATTTGCCGCAGCCGTCGCAGAGTGATTCCCACTCGGCCGGGGTCATCGCCTCGAGCGTCTTGGTCTTCCAGAACGGCTTTTCCATCGTCGGCATGTGGCCCTCGGACGCTTCAAGGTCAAGCACGGCAACCGTGCACCCTCGTCCGAACGATACGCCGGGACCATACGCCGGAACATACGCCAGGACCATACGAATGACATGAAGTCGCCTTCAAAACGCCGGTCAATCGCCCTGTGCCACAGCTAGAACCTACAAACAGGAACCAAACATGGTTGCTGAAAGTTTGGGCAGGGATGGGACGCCACAAGGAGTGTTTATGATGAAACGCCAACCACGGATTCTGGCAGGCACGGCGCTTGGCCTGTTGATGGCGTCCGCGCCGCTAGGCGCGTTCCCGCTGCAAGGCAATGCCGCATTCAGCCCCGTGCAACGCACCGCAGCGCCGTTCATCCCAGTGCAATCGAGTTGCGCCGAGGGCGAGTCGGCGGAGGCCTGCGCGCAAAGCCAGCAGGCAGAGCAGCCCAGAAAGAAGAAGCGCGACCAGCAGCAGCAAACGGAATCCGCTCCGGCCGAGCAGGCGGCTCCAGCCGAGTCCGAGCAACCCCGCAAGAAGCGGCGCAATCAGCAGCAGCAAACAGAATCCGCTCCGGCCGAGCAGATCGCTCCAGCCGAGTCCGAGCAACCCCGCAAGAAGCGGCGCAATCAGCAGCAGCAAACAGAATCTGCTCCGGCCGAGCAGATCGCTCCGGCCGAGACCGAGCAACCCCGCAAGAAGCGGCGCAATCGGCAGCAGATCGAAGCGGCCCCATCGGAACAACCGGCCGAGCAGGCAGCGCCGGCAAACGACAACCAGCCCAACATCAATCCGCGCAAGAAGAAGCAAAAACAGAACCAGCAGATCGAGGCTGCCCCGGCAGAACAGGCTCCGACTGTCGAGCCCGGACAAAAGCCGGGCAAGCGCAAGAAGCCTGCTGAATTGACCGGACCCGCCACGGAGCCGGAAGGCCAGCCGGCGCCGACCAATAAGGAAGCGACCCCACAGGCCCAACCGGCTCCGACCGAGCAGCAGGCCGCTCCCGTCCAGGGCGAACAGCCCCAGGACAAGATCAAGAAACGTGGCAAGAGGCCTGTCGGCGAACAGCCGGTGACAGGAGAGCAACAGCCCTCGACCGGCGAACAGCCTTCGACTGGCCAGGCCGCGCCTGTCCAGGGTGAAAATCCGGTCCAGGGTGAAGCCCAGGCCAATCCGAACGAGGCACCTGTTCTGGACAGCCAGAAGGATGTCTTGCGCAAGCGCAAGGGTGGCAAGGAGCGCGGCCAAAATGCCGGTAAGCAGCAGGGCAACCAGCCCGCCCAGCAGGGCGAGAACCAGGTGGAAGCCCCGAAGCCGGCTCCGGTCGAGGAGGGACCGCCACCTACCGACGACAAGGCGGCCCAGCAGGCGATCAAGCCTGAAAAGATCGTTCCGGTGACGGAGGAAAAGGGCAAGCGTGTCGAGCGTGCGCCGGACATCGAGGATGTTCGCCGCCGTCCGCGCCCCCAGGGCACCAACGTCGTCAGGGAATTCGGCGACCGCGTCATCCTACAGTTCAACAACCAGACGTTCGTCGAAAGCAGCGATGCCCCGCGCATGCATCGTGGCGCCAGGAATGTCTATTATGAGGACCTGTCGGGCGATCGCACCCGGGAAATCGTCGAGCGCGACAATGGTGTCCGGATCGTCACCATCCGCAACCGCTACGGCGACGTCATCCAGCGCTCACGCATCGCGCCCGACGGCCGTGAATATGTGCTGAGCTATGTCGACGAGCGGAACTATGATGATGATGCAGACTGGCGCGACCCGGGCGACGACCTGCCGCCGATGCGCCTTACCATCCCGCAAGAGGAATACATTCTGGATTCCGAAGAGGTCGAGGATCCGGACGACTACTACACCTTCCTCGAACGGCCGCCGGTCGAGAGGGTCCAGCGCCTCTATTCGATCGACGAGGTCAAGCGCTCGGCCCGCGTGCGCGACATCGCCCGCCGCATCGACCTCGACACGCTCAACTTCGAATTCGGTTCGGCCTCGATTTCCGACACCGAGGTCCAGAAGCTGGAGGGTGTTGCCAGCGCCATGGACAAGCTGCTGAAGAAAAACCCGGCCGAGAGCTTCCTGATCGAGGGCCATACCGACGCTGTCGGCACACCGGAAGCGAACCTTGCTCTGTCCGACCGCCGCGCCGAGGCGGTCGCCGAAGCCTTGACCAACGCCTTTGGCATCCCGCCGGAGAACCTGACGACGCAGGGCTATGGCGAGGAGTATCTCAAGGTCAACACGTCGGGACCCAACCGCGAGAACCGCCGCGTCGCCATCCGCCGGATTACCCCCCTGGTAGCGCCGGTGGCCAGCGCCCAATAAACCGCAATGTGAACCGCGCGATTTGATCAACAATTGAATCGCGCGGTCATCAATCTTGAAACGCGCGGTTACCCATCCCAGATTCTGGAAAGGGCGTTCCCTGCCCTGTCCCGACTCCAGCGGGACACACGAGCCCCGCCGGTTCCCCTCCCCGGCGGGGTTTCGTTTTTTTGAAACCTTGCAAACCGCCGCAGCCTGCCCGAAATACGGCGCTCCGACAACGGAGCCCGAATCGCCGCATGAAGCGCCTCGAACTCGCCATCGAATCGATCATTCTCGCCTCGCGCTGGCTGCTGGTCGCCTTCTATCTCGGACTGGGTGCGGCACTTGCCATCTATGCCGTGTCCTTCGGCAACAAGCTGTTCGAGTTCGTCTCCGTCGCCTTCACGCTCGATGACACCGACACCATCCTGAAAATACTCGGCCTCATCGATGCCGCGCTGGTCGCCTCACTGGTGGTGATGGTGATCATCTCGGGTTACGAAAACTTCGTCAGCCGCTTCGATGAAAATGATGGCAAGGTGCATTGGCTGGGCACGATCGATGTCGGCTCGCTGAAGGTCAAGGTCGCCTCGACAATCGTAGCGATCTCCTCGATCCACCTCTTGCAGGTGTTCCTGAACTCGGTCTCCTACACGACTGACCAGCTGATGTGGCTGACCATTATTCATCTGGCCTTCGTTCTGTCGGCACTGATGCTTGCCTATATCGACCGGCTGATGGGTCTTGGCAAAGCCAAGAAAGCCGAAGACTGAGCACGCGTCTGTGCCGGTCTTTTGAGAGATACTTCTGTAGCGAGATACTTTCCGTCAGTAGATACCTTTGATTTTGGTATCCGACCGGCCGAACACCTCGTCCGGCACAAAAAAGTCGCCGGCGAGCGGGCCTGTCGCACCCGGCGCATAGGCCGAGAAATCGCTGACGCCCTCAGCGCGCAGCACTTCTTCGTCAATGTAGAAATTGCCGGTCGCCTCACGCGACGGCCTGACCAGGATGGCGTATGCCGCATCGGCCATGATGTCGGGCGAACGGCTCATCGCCGCCACCGTCGCCCCGCCCAGGAGGTTACGCACCGCCGCCGTGTCGATGGTCGAGATCGGCCATAGCGAATTGACCGCAATGCCGTCCCTGGCGAACTCGGCGCTCATGCCCAGCGTGCACATCGACATGCCGAACTTTGCCATCGTGTAGGCGACATGGTTCTTGAACCACTTGGCCTTCATGTCGAGCGGCGGCGCCAGATTCAAGATGTGAGGATTTTCCGCCAACCTCAAGTGCGGAATGCACATTTTGGAGACGAGAAAAGTGCCGCGCGTGTTGATCTGGTGCATCAGATCGTAGCGCTTCATATCAGTCTCCAGCGTGCCGGTGAGTTGGATGGCACTGGCGTTGTTGACGCAGATATCGATGCCGCCGAACCTCTCCACGGTCTTGGCGACCGCTTCGGCGACCTGTTCTTCATCCCGAATGTCGCACAGCACCGGCAGCGCCTTGCCGCCGGCCTGCTCGATCTCGTGCGCCGCTGTGTAGATCGTCCCGGGCAGCTTCGGATGCGGCTCGTCGGTCTTGGCCGCGATCGTCACATTGGCGCCATCGCGCGCGGCGCGCAGCGCAACCGCCAGCCCGATGCCGCGCGACCCGCCGGAGATGAAAAGCGTCTTTCCCTTGAGCGACATCCTTGCGCCTTCCTTCAACATGAAAGACACGATCCTTGCGCGGCTGAGAACCGCCGCGCAAGGCCCAACACACCGGATGCGGGTTACGCTGCGTCGGCCTTGAGACGAGCTAGACCAGCACCAGGCCCTGCCGCATGGCGATGGCAATCGCATCGGTGCGGTTGGCGGCACCGAGCTTCGTCAGGATCGCTGCGACATGGAACTTCGCCGTATGCACGGAGATGTTCAGCCGCCGCGCGATGACCTTGTTGGGGGCGCCCTCGGCCAGCAGCGCCAGCACCTCGCTTTCCCGCGGCGAAAGCGTCGGCCGGACGATATGCTCGTCAGTCGGTTCCTCTTCGAACCGGTCGCTGTCATGGAAGGTCAAATCGTGATGCCGATCGGATAGAGCATGGCTGTCGCGCGAAATCCGGTAGGCCGCAGCCGCGAGCCGCGCGGCGGCGGCGATCAGCAACTCGTCCGCTTGCACGGGCAGCACGGCAAACACTGTATCGGCCGGCCGTTCGCGGGCCGCTCGCGACGATAGCAGCACGCGAGGCATAGCCGCGTCGACGAGCCCGCCTTGTAGCCCATGATCATCGACGATGGCGACATCCGCCGCCTCACGCCCGTCGACTTCGCCGGCCAGAACCGGCCGCAGATCATCGGTCGCGGCGAGAACGGCGGACAGACTTCGCGCGCGCTCGACGTCACCGAGCGCGATCAGCACCGTCAGCCGTCTGCCAGCGACCTCGCCGCTTACCATCTATCCCTCAGCTCAGTGGCTTTTCACCGATGGTCAGGGAAACCTCACGGTTCTCGCCGCCGCGCACCACGCCGAGTGTGACCAAGGCACCGGCGCTGTCCGGCCCGAGCTTGCGGATCAGCTCGCGCGGGCCATGCACCGTCTCCGCGTTCCACGACACGATGATGTCGCCGAGACTGAGACCGGCTGATTTCGCCGGCCCGTTATCGTCGAGGCTCATCACCATGGCGCCCTGTGTATCACCATTGCGGACCGGATGCAGGCCGGCGCCAAGATAGCCGCGCGCCACATGGCCCTTCTCGCGCAGCGTCGTGACTGCCCGCTCGATCGTTTCGTAAGGCATGACCAGCGCCCGCCGGCGTGGCCCGAACAGCAGCATGCCGATCAGTCCACCCTTGGCGTCGAGCACAGGGCCACCCTCGAAACGGCCGCCGGCATTGACGGCAAGGTTGATGCGCCGGTCGATCGTGCCGCCGCGCATTGAACGCCAGGCCGGGCCGACCTCGCCGACCGTGCCGAAGGTAGCGAGCGAGGTGCCGTCGCTATTGCCCGCCACGACCGCCAGATTGCCCGGCCGCACCGCATCCGCCTTTACCAGTGACGGGGCGCCCGGCGCGCCGGCCGGTTTCAAAACGGCCGTGCCGGTGGACGGGTCGCGGCCGACCAGTTCCGCCTTGACGGCTTCGCCCGAAGAAAACGTCAGCTCGATCTCCTCGCCGGCCTCGACCGCCTCCTCGGCAGTGACGAAATAGCCGTCCCGCCAGTGGAAAGCAGTTGACGTCCGGTGGTGCGTCGCGAAGCTGGCCGTCGCTGGTGCCGCGGCTGCCGCGATGTCGGCAATGGCGTCGGAAAACGTGCTCAGATTGAAATCGCTCATGATTTATCTCCTGGGTTCTTCGTGACCCAGATATCGCCCGGCAGGACGTTGGCGGATACTCGCCTGACGGCTAGTTTGGGCATGTGACTGGCCATCTGGTCAGGTCGCGGCCGGTCCGGCCGCTCCGCACATATAGGCATTGTTCATCTTGTTCCAAACGGAGCCCTCGGATGGCCCTGCCCGCCCAGCAATTGCAATATGACGATGCCCTTCTCGATGCCTATTCGGCGACGGTCGCCGATGCCGTCGACCGCATCGGGCCCGCCGTCTGCCGCATCGAGCGCATCGGTGGCCCGGGCGGCCATGGCTCCGGCTTCGTCATCGCGCAGGACGGGCTGGTCGTCACCAACTTCCACGTCGTCGGCGATGCGCGCAGCGTGCGCGTGTCAATGCCGGACGGCGCCTCCAGGGAAGGCCGCGTGCTCGGCCGCGATCCCGACACCGACATTGCGCTGGTGCGCGCCGACGGCAACTTTGCCGATGTTGCGCCGCTTGGCGATTCCAAGCGTTTGAGGCGCGGCCAGATTGCAATTGCCATCGGCAATCCGCTCGGCTTCGAATGGACCGTCACCACTGGCGTCGTCTCGGCACTCGGCCGCTCGATGCGCGCCTCCACCGGCCGGCTGATCGACGACGTCATCCAGACCGACGCCGCGCTCAACCCCGGCAATTCCGGCGGCCCGCTGGTGTCCTCGGCCGGCGAGGTGATCGGCGTTAACACCGCGATGATCCACGGTGCGCAAGGCATCGCCTTCGCGGTTGCCTCCAACACCGCCAATTTCGTCATCTCGGAAATCATCCGCTTCGGCCGTGTGCGCCGTGCCTTCATCGGCGTTTCCGCCGACACCACCAACCTGCCGCGCCGCGCAGCTCTTTTGTCGCAAGTATCGAGCAGCACGGCGGTGCGCCTGCGCACCGTCGAAAAGAACAGCCCGGCGGCCAAAGCCGGCCTCAGGGAAGGCGACATTATTGCCGCCATCGACGGCCGCCCGGTCACCGGCGTCGACGATCTGGTGCGCATGCTCGACGCCGAGCGAATCGGCCGCGAGACACTGTGCACGGTGGTGCGCCGCTCCGGCATTACTCAGGTCACCGTGATGCCGTTGGCGCGGGCGAGTTAGCGCGCCGCAGCACCCTGCGCATATTGCGCCATAAATTCTGGGCTCGGCGGGATCGGCCTGATCACGTCGATCAGCACGCCGTTGGGATCCCTGGTGATGAAATGGCGCTGGCCGAAGGGTTCGTCGCGTAGCGTTCGCAGGATCGGCAGGCCAACGGCGGTGATCCGCTCATAGATGACATCCGGATCCCTGACCTCGAAATTGATCAGCAGGCCAGATGTGCGGCCCCGCCCTTCCTCCGGGATCGTCTCATGATCGCCCTGGACGATGCCGAGGTTGACGCGACGGTCTTCGGCCGAGCGCAGATGCACGTACCAGTCGGCCTCAAACAGCGGCTTGAAGCCGAAATGCGCAACATAAAAGGCTGCCGTGCCGGCAACGTCGCTCGTCATCAGCACCGGATAATAGCTCGTCGTCCTCATCTTTCCTTCTCCCGGCAAATAACATACAGTCTGCAGGTAAATGGAATTAACATACAGGCTGCATGTATGCAACAAGGATCCGCTCGTCGCTCCAACCGTGATCGCACCGCCGCGACACGCGCCGAGCTCATCGCCGCGGCTCGCAAACTGTTCACCGAAAAGTCCTATGCCGAGACCGGCACACCCGAGATCGCCGCCGCTGCCGGCGTCACGCGCGGCGCGCTCTATCATCACTTTGCCGACAAGCAGGCGTTGTTTGCCGCTGTGGTCGAACAGGAGGCGCAAGCCGTCTCGGAAGAGATCGAACGCGCGTCGCCGCCTTCGCTATTTGCCCGCGATGCGCTGATTGCCGGCTCGGATGCCTATCTGGCTGCCATGCGTGCGCCCGGCCGTACGCGGCTCTTGCTGCTTGACGGCCCGGCCGTGCTCGGCCGCGCCGCCATGGATGCGATCGACAATCGCCATGGCAACCGTTCGCTGCGCGAAGGCCTTGTTACCGCGATGCGCTCGCACTCCATGACGAGACTGCCTGTGGAAGCACTGACCGCGGTGCTCGCAGCCGCCTTCGACCGCGCAGCGCTCGCCATCGAAACTGGAGCATCGATCGAGGACTATCGCGCCGTTCTCATGGCGCTGATCGACGGCCTGTCTCCGGCTCCTCCTCAGGTATCTCACCCGGTTCGAACTCGTTGAAACAGCCTAGCTGGCGCTTGAACTGGTCGATCAGCCAGGCGGCCGCCGGTTTCGGGCTGCGATCGGCGCGGTGCATGGCATAGAGCGGCGAGCGGACTTCGCTGTAAGGCTCGAGATCGAGTTCGACGAGCCGGCCGGTCGCCAGATCATCGGCAATCAGCCATCGCGGCAGCCCGCCCCAGCCCAGCCCCTCGCGCATCAGCACGTGCTTGGTGCGCACATCCGTCAGCCGCCAGGTGCGGTAGGCGAAGACGCCATAGTCACGCCCGCGCGTACGCTCGGACTGGTCCGAGACGACCAGTTGGATGTGTTCGCGGACATCCTCTAGCGCCACTGGTCTAGGCAGCAGCGCCAGGGGGTGATCAGGCGCTGCGGCTGGCACCAGGGAGAAGAAGCCGATGCGAAGCAGATTCACGTCCGTCTCACCCAGAAGCCCCCCGATGCCGAGATCGGCCTGTCCGCCGACAACATGATCGAGGATAAGGCCAAGCGAGCCGATATGCAGACGCAGCGTCACGGCCGGGAACTGCGCCTCGAATGCCTTTAGCACCCGAACCAGCACCGGCGACGGTAGCGTCACGTCGACCGACAGCGTAACTTCCGCCTCCAATCCCTGCCGGTATCCGTCGACACGCGAGCGGATGCGTTGCAGCACGCCGACCATGCGCCGCGCATCTTCCAGCGTCGCCTTGCCGACATCGGTCAGTTGCGGTTCACGCGTGCCCTCGCGCTCGAACAGCTTCAGCCCGAGCTGCGCTTCGAGGTTGGCGATGGCGTAGCTGATCACCGATTGCGCGCGATTCAATTTGCGCCCGGCGGCCGAGAAGCTGCCGGTCTCGGCCACCGCAACCAGGATCTGCAGTTGGTCAAGCGTCGGGTTCGGTTGCATCGTTCAATCCACATTTTAGATGGATAATATACAAAATATACCAGTTTTTCAAATGGGTCTGCGCACACATATCTGCCGGGAGATTTTGATCCAACCCTGGAGACCCCATTATGTCCATCCTTCTTGTCACATCGAGCCCGCGCGGCGCTGCCTCACACTCGACCCGTATTGCTACTGAATTCGCCGAAAAGCTTGTTGCCGCCGATCCGTCGAACACGCTTGTCGTGCGCGACCTCGTCGCCAATCCGTTGCCGCACATCGATGCCGATTATGCGACCGGCATCTACACGCCGGCCGAAGCGCGCACCTCACGCCAGGCTGAAGTCGTTGGCGTTTCCGATGTCGTTCTGGATGAACTGTTCGCGGCCGATACGGTGATTCTCGCCACCGGCTTCATCAACTTCAACATCTCCTCGACGCTGAAGTCCTGGGTCGATCACATTGCCCGTTCCGGCAAGAGCTTTGCCTATGGCGAGAACGGCCCCAAGGGCCTCGTCACCGGCAAGAAGGTCTATATCGTGCTGGCTTCGGGCGGCATCTATTCCGAAGGTGCGGCCGTGCAGTTCGATCACGCCATTCCCTACCTGCGCAGTGTGCTTGGCTTCCTCGGCATGACCGATGTCGAGGTCATCCGCATCGAAGGAGTCGGCATGGGCGCCGATGCGGTGGCAGCAGCGCTGGCCAAGGCCTCGACCAAGGTCGACGCCATTGTGGCCGCGACCGGTAATGCCGAGCGCGTCGCCACCGCGGCGTAAAGCGTCAGGATCGTCTGAATTGTACAAGGGCAGGCGCCCGGCGCCTGCCCTTGTTGTCGTTGGCGACAACCTATTGTGGTGGGCCACACAACCGCCATTGGTTATTCCGCTTGTCTGCGCTATCGGTCGCGGATGTTCCTTTCCGTTGCCACAACGCATCGTCCGGCCACCGATCTCGGCTTCTTGCTGCACAAGCATCCGGATCGCCTGCACGAGACCGACCTGTCTTTCGGCAAGGCGTGGCTGTTCTATCCCGAGGCAACCGAAGACCGTTGCGAGGCTGCACTCCTGCTCGATGTCGATCCTGTGGGACTGGTGCGGGGCAAGGGCCAGGCAGAAGGCCTGCTTGACCAATATGTGAACGACCGGCCTTACGCAGCATCATCCTTCCTGTCGGTGGCGCTGAATAAAATGCTGCGGACGGCGATGACCGGTATATCGAAGGAGCGCCAGGAACTGGCCGACAGCGAACTGCCGCTGGAAGCCGTGGTTACGCCACTGCCAATGCGCGGCGGTGAGGTTCTGGTTCGAAGTTTGTTCGAACCCTTGGGCTGGACAGTCGATCTGACGCCAATCGAAGGAATCGGGGGTGTTGCAGGCGAGCCCCGATACGGCCATCTGAAGCTGACCGGCACGGGCCGGCTCAGCGCCTTGTTGAACTACCTCTACGTGCTGATCCCGGTGATGGACGATGCCAAGCATTATTGGGTCGGCGAAGCAGAGATCGACAAGCTGCTGTCCAAAGGCGAAGGCTGGCTGGAAAATCATCCGGCCAAAGACCTGATCGTGCGCCGCTATCTGGGCAATCGCAGGGCCTTGACCCGCATCGCCCTGGAGCGGCTGGCTCCCGAG
The DNA here is from genome assembly GCF_040321675.1 of Mesorhizobium sp. M0296. NCBI lineage: Bacteria > Pseudomonadati > Pseudomonadota > Alphaproteobacteria > Hyphomicrobiales > Phyllobacteriaceae > Mesorhizobium > Mesorhizobium sp. M0296. The sequence goes on along the minus strand of NZ_JAMYRZ010000038.1, from coordinate 31,008 downwards.
ACGTCTGGCGAGGCACGACCTGCCGAGTTGCGCGCCACGCCCGAGGAAGCGCTTGAGACGCCTATCCGGCTCAACGATCTGCGCATGGACGCAGTTGTCCACGCCATTCGGGCGACGGGAGGAACCACGGTTGCGGATCTGGGATGCGGTGAAGGTAAGCTGCTCGACAGGCTGGTGCGCGAGCGATGGATCCACAAGCTGTTCGGTCTGGATCCGGCGGCGCGCGAACTGGAATGGGCCGCAAAGCGTCTCAAGCTGAACGAATTAGGCGGGCCGCCCGAGGCCCGGGTCACGCTGCTGCATGGATCGCTGACCTACCGGGACAGCCGTTGGGCCGCAGCCGACGTCGCCGTTCTGGTCGAGGTCATCGAGCATCTCGACGAGGACAGGCTGCCCCTGGTCGAACGCATCGTTTTCGGTGAGACGGCGCCCAAATCCGTCATCGTGACCACTCCGAATGCGGACTACAACGCTCTGTTTCCAAGACTGGTCCCTGGCGCATTTCGCCATCCCGATCACCGTTTCGAATGGAGCCGGGCTCAGTTCCAAGCCTGGGCGGCCAAAATCACCGAGATCTATGGCTATGCAGCCACCTTCAGCGGTATCGGAGCCGAGGACCCGACCCTCGGCGCCCCCACACAGATGGCGGTGTTCACCCGATGAGAGAACCCGATAAGACCAACCTCACCATTCCTGACTTCGCCCTCGTCGTGCTGATCGGCTCGACCGGATCGGGCAAGTCGACTTTCGCCGCCAAGCATTTCCTGACGACCGAGATTATCTCCTCGGACCAGTGCCGGGCGCTGATCTCCGACGACGAAACCGACCAGGACGTCTCTGCGGATGCCTTCGACCTGGTTCGCGAAATAGCCGGCAAGCGGCTCAAACACCGCAGGCTGGCCGTCATCGACGCCACCAATGTGCGAGCCGCCGACCGCAAGGCCTGGATTGAGCTGGCGCGCAAGTGGCACGCTTTGCCGGTCGCCGTGGTCCTCGATCCAGGCGTCGAGGTGTGCGTCGCACGCAATGCGGTGCGAGCCGACCGGCCGTTCGGCGCCGGGGTCGCCCAGCGCATGACAACCGAGATCCGCAAGGGTCTTGGCGGCCTCCAACGCGAGGGCTTCCGCCAAGTCTGGAAGCTTACCAGCGAGGCCAGCATCGACGCGGCCGAGGTGTCGCGACAGCCGCTGTGGACCGATAAGCGCGACGACCATGGCCCGTTCGATATCATTGGCGACATCCACGGCTGTTCGGATGAGCTTCATATCCTGCTCGCTCGATTGGGCTACAGCATCGTCTGGTCTGAGCATCAGGGCGACCGAACGGTCACCGTGGTTCCACCAGAGGGCCGCAAGATCGTCTTTGTCGGCGACCTCGTCGATCGCGGCCCCAACTCGCCCAACGTACTCCGCATTGCCATGAGCATGGTCGCGGCTGGAACGGCTTACTGTGTCCAGGGCAACCATGAACGCAAACTCAGCCGCTGGCTAGAAGGCCGCAAGGTCACGGTCGCTCACGGCCTCCAGCAGACTGTCGATCAGCTAAATGCACAGGACCGAGGCCTGCGCGAGGCGCTGCCGGCCTTTCTCGACGGCCTGCGCAGCCATGTCTGGCTCGATGGCGGAGGCCTCGCCGTCGCCCATGCCGGCCTCAAGGAAGAGATGATCGGACGCGGTTCCGGCGCTGTGCGCGAGTTCGCTCTGTACGGCGAGACCACAGGCGAGACCGACGAGTTCGGGCTGCCCGTCCGTGCCGACTGGGCTGCGGCCTATCGTGGCAAGACGGCCATTATCTATGGACATACGCCCACGCTATCGGCCGAATGGGTCAACAACACCCTGTGCATCGACACCGGATGCGTATTTGGCGGCAAGCTGACGGCCTTGCGCTGGCCGGAACGCGAACTGGTCGAGGTGTCGGCAATCGAGACCTGGTCGGAGCCGATACGTCCGCTGGGCGGGTCCGGTCCCGGTAAATCGGCACAGGCCGACGCCGACGGCGTGCTCGATTATCAGGATGTCTCCGGTCGCCGTTGGATCGAGACCGGACTGAGGGGCCGGATTGTCGTGGCCGAGGAGAACGCGTCGGCAGCACTGGAGGTGATGAGCCGCTTCGCGCTCTCGCCGCAATGGCTGATCTATCTGCCGCCGACCATGTCGCCGTCCGAGACCAGCAGCCAGGACGGCTGGCTGGAACGTCCGGAGGATGCCTTCGCTTACTTCCGCGAGCGCGGCGTTGCGCAGATCGTGTGCGAGGAGAAGCACATGGGTTCGCGGGCAGTGATCGCGCTCTGCCGGAACGCGCAGGCGGCACGCAGCCGCTTCGGGGTCCCTGGCGACGAAACCGGCGCAATCTGGACCCGCACCGGACGCTCCTTTTTCAATGACACTGCCATGACGGAGGACCTGCTCGCCCGTCTTCGCACCGAGGTCGACGCGGCGGATCTGTGGAAGGAATTGAACAGCGACTGGCTGCTGCTGGACGCCGAGATAATGCCTTGGTCGGCCAAGGCCGGCAGTCTGATCGAAAGCCAGTATGCGCCTGTGGCCACATCCTCTGCCGCCGGTCTCAAGGCCAGCAGCGAGGCGCTGGCCCGTGCGATGGCGCGCGGCGTCGATGCAGCCGGCCTGAACGCACGCCTTGAAGACCGGGCCGTCCGCGCAGCCAAATACGCCACCGCCTGGGCACCCTACGTATGGCCAGTTTCGGGCGTCGAGGACCTTAAGGCCGCGCCTTTCCACCTGCTGGCCAGCGAGGGACGTGTTTGGTTTGACCAGGACCATGTCTGGCACATGTCGCTCGCGGACCGTCTGGCTGCCCGTGGCGGCGTGGTCACGCCGACTCGATGGCGTATGGTTGATCTGGCCGACGGCAGCGCGTGTGCCGAGGCCGTCGCCTGGTGGGAAGCGCTGACTGGCTCAGGCGGCGAAGGCATGGTGGTCAAACCATGCGACTTCGTCAGCCGTGGCAAGAAGGGGCTCATCCAGCCGGCGCTGAAGGTCCGCGGCCCGGAATATTTGCGCATCATCTATGGTCCCGAATATGACGCGCCCGACAATCTCGTCCGCCTCCGAGAACGCGGCCTGGCCGGCAAGCGCAGCCTGGCGCTCAGAGAGTTCGCGCTTGGCCACGAAGCGCTAACGCGATTTGTCGCCAAGCAGCCGCTACGCCGGGTTCACGAGTGTGTCTTCGCCGTGCTGGCGTTGGAAAGCGAGCCAATCGACCCAAGGCTGTAGTAGCCGATCTATCCGAAGATCTTCTCGCCTTGCTCGTCGACCAGTTGGATGCCCTTTTTGATCGAGATGTCGACAGCGTCATCAAGCCCGGCAAAGCGGTCGGCGCGGATGAATTTGTGCTCCTTCATCACGCCGTCGATCTCCTTCGAAACCACGCCGCAGGTCTGGTACTGGCCCTCCGCCTTGTAGGGCGTGGCGCTGATCAAAAATCCCTTGTGCTCGATCTGCTTTGCCGGCGCCGCTGTCTTTGGCTCGGCGGCTTCGTTGCCTCCGCCGAAAAGACGCTTCAGAAAAGACATGGGGTATCCTCCAACGGCAATCATCCTGCACCACATAGCGCGGTGCAGGATGATTTTCAGTACCGGTCCTTGGCCGAGCGGGCAAGGGCCGCAGCTGGCTTGGCACTCAGAGGTCAGTCGCGCGACAACGCTTCCAACGCCTCTGCGGCAGCTTCCAATATGCTGATTGCCTCGGCCTGCTTTGCTTCAGGCGCATCGACGATTTCGCCGAGCGCGGCGCGCAGCCGGTGGCGCACGGCGCGAAACTCGTCGCGCTTTTCCGAGCGGCCGCGGCCGCGCCGGCCACCGTCGCCGTCATCGTTCCAGCCGAACCAGTCGCGCGCCTTCGCCATCTTGCGGCCGAAGCGCTCGAGATGTTCGAGCACGTGGTCGATCATCTCGCGATTTTCGTTGAGGTGCGCCTGCCCAGTCTCGGTGATTGAAAACACCTTCTTGTTGCCTTCCGCCGTAGAAACGGCGTAGCCGGCCTCTTCCAGGAAGGTCAGCGTCGGGTAGACCACGCCGGGGCTCGGGCTGTAGAAGCCGCTGGTGCGCTCCTCCAGCGCCTTGATGATGTCATAGCCGTGCCGCGGCGCCTCGGCCAGCAGCGACAGCGTGATCAGCTTGAGATCGCCGTCGGCCAGCATGCGCCCGGCGCGGAACATGTCGCCCGGCCCGCCGCGTCCGCCGCCTCTCATGCCATGCCCGAACGGACCAAAGCCGCCGCGCCCACCGAACTTGCCGGCCATATGCATGAAAACGCGCTCGGCGTGTTCGCCAAAACGATGATGCCCGAAATGATTGTCTTTGTGCATTGTCTGCTCCTTGAGTTATGTCTTACGATATATCTCAACTAAGTGCCCGCCACGGTCGAGTCAAGATATATCTTACTTACGATGTATCTGAAAATGGCACCAGCAGGATTGATTTCGCCAGCGAGGGCAGCTAGAGGGTGCATGAGGGCCGAAGGCCGCTCCGTAAGCGTCTGTGAAGCAACGCATCCACCCCGGTCGTTCCGGGCAGTTACGTCGACAATACCGGCGAATGGATGCAAGGCGACGAACCGGATGCTTCAGGGAAATCCAAATGACCATGAAAACCCCCCGCAGCAAGCTGCCTGCGCGCTATGCCGCCGTGCTCGGCCCGCTGGTGCTGTCGTTGCTGATGACGTTCATCGTGTCGTTCATCTCGACACTGAAAAGCCTTGGCTTCCAGCCCGACATGCTGGCCACTTGGCTGACGGCTTGGGGCCTGTCCTGGCTGGTGGCCTTTCCGACGCTGCTGCTGGTGCTGCCGGCGGTGCGCCGTATCGTTGGCTGGCTTTGCGAGCCCGTGGCTCGATAGCAGGGCACGCGAAAGGCCTGGAAACAATCTCCGGACCTTTCGGTGCGGAGCGAATAATACCCGTTACCAGCGGCCTTTGCGCCGGTTCCAGGCATAGAGCAGATCGGCAAAGCGATCATAGCCATAGCGCGTCAACGGCAGTGCGCCGGGATTGCCGAACAGCGTTGCGAGCCAGCCTTCGCCGGGCGTCGTCCGCCATACAGCAATGGCAACATCGGCGCCGGCCAGCAATTTGCCGTCGGCGTCGATCGCATGCAGCCGGCGCCGGATGTCCTCCAGCCCGATGCCGTATCCGGCCAGCGCCGCCGGTTCGGCATTGATGTCGCGAAATTCGATCCGCCCGGCCTTGACCGCCTCGATCAGCCGCCGCTTCTGCCGGCTGATACCGGCATCACAGACCGGACAGCGCGTATTATACCAGACGGTCAGCAGAGGCTTGCTCATCTTTCGAAACGGCACCAGAGGACACGCACGGATTATCCGAGAAATGCCGTTGCGCCGCAACGTGACACGATACCGGCGGAATGGCCGGTTTCGCTGATCCAGGTCGCCCAAAGGGTACGCAGCGGTTTTACGATAACGACATGCATAAAAAGAAGAGCTTAAGCGCGTCGCAAAGGCCGTTCAGCGCGACGCGCTTCAGGCGCCGCGGCTCAGCCGAGCGAGGTGATGATCTCGCGATAGGCATCCTCCGGGAAAGCCTTGAGCGTCCGAGTCCTGACGTTGCCAGCCGTCGCCAGCATTAACGAGAAACGAGCCAGGACGGCATCGTCGGGCGCTTCGAGCACGGCCACCATGTCGCAATCCCCCATGGTGAGATAAAATGCCTTGAAGGACCCGCCCATGTCTCCCAGCAGCTTCTTGGCGGCATCGAGCCGCTTCGGCGATTCGCGCACGTTTTTGGCGCCTTGCTCCGTCCAGTTGATCAGCACGATGTAAGTTGTCATGCCACACCTCCCTCCGGTGCCACGGAGCACGGCGTCCAACTGCCGGGGCGGGCATCCGGGTTTGTCGCCCAGAGAATGCGTCCGTCGCGGAATTATCCTCTCGTAGGGCACGACACGCAAGAGCGGCGCGTTCAATCGTGATCGCCTGTGCCCAAACGGAAAAGGGCGCCACCGGCGCCCTTGAAACTGCTTATCCGTCACCCGGCCTCAGCTGTCGAGGAAGCTTCTGAGCTTGCGCGACCGGCTCGGGTGCTTGAGCTTGCGCAGCGCCTTGGCTTCGATCTGGCGGATGCGCTCGCGGGTGACCGAGAACTGCTGGCCGACCTCTTCAAGCGTGTGGTCGGTGTTCATGCCGATGCCGAAGCGCATTCTGAGCACGCGCTCTTCGCGCGGCGTCAGCGAGGCCAATACGCGCGTCGTCGTCTCGCGCAAATTGGCCTGGATCGCCGCGTCGATCGGCAGGATCGCCATCTTGTCCTCGATGAAGTCGCCAAGATGCGAATCCTCCTCGTCGCCGACCGGCGTTTCGAGCGAGATCGGCTCCTTGGCGATCTTCAGCACCTTGCGCACTTTTTCCAGCGGCATGGCGAGCTTTTCCGCCAGTTCTTCCGGCGTCGGCTCACGGCCGATCTCATGCAGCATCTGGCGCGAGGTGCGCACGATCTTGTTGATCGTTTCGATCATGTGCACCGGAATGCGGATGGTGCGCGCCTGGTCGGCGATCGAACGGGTGATCGCCTGCCGGATCCACCATGTCGCGTAGGTCGAGAACTTGTAGCCGCGGCGGTATTCGAATTTGTCGACCGCCTTCATCAGGCCGATATTGCCTTCCTGGATCAGGTCGAGGAACTGCAGGCCGCGATTGGTGTATTTCTTGGCGATGGAGATGACGAGGCGCAGATTGGCCTCGACCATTTCCTTCTTGGCGATCGCGGCTTCGCGCTCGCCCTTCTGCACCTGGTTGACGATCTTGCGGAATTCCTGGATCGAAATCGCCGTCTCGGTGGCGAGGTTCTGGATCTCGGCGCGCAGGTCGCGGATGGCGTCCTTCTCGTTCTTGGTGAATTCCTTCCAGCCGCGCGAAGTCAAATTGCCGATCGAGCGCGTCCAGTTCGGATCGAGCTCCGAGCCCTGATATTCCTTGAGGAATTCCTCGCGGCGCACGCCATAGCTTTCGGCCAGCCTGAGCAGCTTGCCTTCGTTCTGCACCAGGCGCTTGTTGATGTCGTAGAGCTGCTCGACCAGCGCCTCGATGCGCGCCGTGTTCAAGGACAGCGACTTCACCGCCTTGATCAGCTGGTCCTTCAATTCCTTCAGCCGGCGGTCCTGGCTGGGCGACAGCGTGCCCGCGGCAGCCAGCCGGTTCTCGACCTGCTGGTCCTGCAGCTTGCGCAGTTTCTTGTAGGTGTCGGCAATGACGTCGAGCGTCTCCATCACCTGCGGGCGCAGTTCCGCTTCCATGGCCGCCAGCGACAGGCTCGCCTCGTCATCGTCTTCCTCGTCGTCGTCCACCAGGCCACGGGTGTCGCCGCCGACATTGGTGATGTCGTCCTCGTCCTCGCGCGAACGGCGCGACTTTTCCTCGGTCTTGGCTTCCTCGATACGCTCGACAACCGGCGCCTGCTTGGCCTCCGGCCCGGCATAGGTCGCCTCGAGGTCGATGATCTCGCGCAGCAGGATCTTCGATTCGTTGAGCTCGTCACGCCAGATGATGATGGCCTGGAAAGTCAGCGGGCTTTCGCAAAGGCCCGCGATCATCGTCTCGCGGCCGGCCTCGATGCGCTTGGCGATCGCGATTTCGCCCTCGCGCGACAGAAGCTCGACTGAGCCCATCTCGCGCAGATACATGCGGACCGGATCGTCGGTTCGGTCGGTCGGCTCTTTCTTGGTCGTGGTGGCGGCGACGGCAGTGCCGGTCTGCTCGGCCAGCTCGTTGGCGTCTTCCTCGGCGTCAGCGGCGGTATCGGCGGCTTCGGGCTCCTCGCCCTGCTCGTCGTCCTCGACCACGTTGATGCCCATGTCGGAAAGCATGGCCATCGTGTCCTCGATCTGCTCGGAGGTCACTTCCTCCGAGGGCAGCACCGAATTCAGCTCGTCCATGGTGACATAACCGCGCTTCTTGGCGGCCTTGATCATCTTCTTGACAGCATCGTCGGAAAGGTCGAGCAGAGGGCCATCGGTCGCGGCCTCGCGTTCGGTCTCGACTTCTTCCTTTTCTTTTGTCGCCATAGTCTTTATTTTCTCCAAGCGGCTGAGTATCAAAGCCGCGTAAGCTGCCGGTCCGGTCAAATTGGATGCGCTCCTTCCAGAACGCGCTTTACCGGGCCAGTAACTGCATCTCTCGTTAAGTCCAGATTAACCCTGATATCTGTGGCAAGCTGACTGCCTGTCCAGTGATCAGTACCTTACATCGCTGCATTCCCGTCGATGCCGGGGCGGGTTAACGTTTCGAATCGACCTGATTCCGCCATTCTGCCGGAAGGTCAAGCGCCTCTCGCATGATTCGCATGAAAAAAGCGAATCAATTACCCGACTTAGAGCACCGCACGCTTGATTCAACGCGCAAGCACGTCCTTACATTTCAGTCTTCTGGAGGCTTCGATCTAAACGCGCCCAGCTCTGCCCGACGATACGCCAAACCCTTCGATCAGCGCTTCCGTTGCCTGCACATCGCGAAATTGCGCCTGGATTTCGACCAGGTGCCGGTAATTTTCGTCCGTGGGATCGCTGGCGAGCGCTGCTTCCGCCTGCTTCAGCTCCTTATGTAAGGTGCGCGCGCTGCGCTGCAAGTGGAGAGCTTGGCTGAACGCATCGCGAGCATCGTCGAGTGCTGCCGTTTCCAGCGCCGGCCATTGCCGCGCACGTTTGATCAGCGCCACCGCGCGCTGCCAGATCTCACCGCAGCCGGCCCGCTCGATCGTCGCGATTACAGCCTCGCGGTTGTTGGCCATATCGTGCGCCATGGCGTCGAGGATGGCCGCATGCAGCCGCTTCAGATCGGAATTGGCGAGATCGAGGAACTCGACATGGGCGAAATTCTCGTCGATCAGCACGGGATGGTTGACGAGGGCCGCAATGATCGTCGCCTCGCGCACCGACATGCCCTCGCCGCCGCGTTTGACCAGCGCCGAGCGGCCGAGGCTTTCGGTGATCGCGGTGCGCCCACCGGCATTGCCGCCACGTGCAAACTGTCCGCCGGGTGCTGAGACCCTGCCCGGGAAGCGCTCACCTGGCCGTCCGTCCTGACGTCCCTGGCGTCCGCGCTGGGCACCGAAGAAGCTCTGCACGCGCTCGCGCATTTCCTGTTGGTAGTGATAGCGAAGGCTCTCGTCGCGGATGCGGCTGGTCAGTTCGCGTAGCGTCTTTTCGAGCTCCGCCCGCCGTTCCGGCGTGTCGAAGATGCCGCCGGCGGTCTCGCGCATCCACAAGAGGTCGGCCAGCGGCCGTGCCTCGGAAAGCACGGCGCGGAACGCATCCGGCCCGTCACCCTTGACCAGATCGTCGGGATCCTTGCCCTCCGGCAGCAGGGCGAAGCGCACGGAGCGGCCTGCCTGGACCGCCGGCAGCGCCATGTCGGCGGCGCGCCACGCTGCCTTCAACCCGGCCTGGTCGCCGTCGAAGCACAGCACCGGCTCGCCAGCCATGCGCCATAGAAGTTCGAGCTGGTTTTCAGTCAACGCGGTGCCGAGCGGCGCCACCACGTTTTCGAAGCCGGCCTGCGCCAGCGCGATCACATCCATGTAGCCTTCGACGGCAATGACGGTGCCGGCCTTGGCCAGCGTCCCCTTTCCCAGTGCTTGCCGCGCACGGGCGAAATTGTAGAGCACGTTGCCCTTGTGGAAGAGCTCCGTATCGGGCGAGTTCATATATTTGGCCAGCGCATCCGGCGCCAGTGCCCGCCCTCCGAAGGCGATGATCTTGCCCCTGGAATCCGGGATCGGGAACATGACGCGGTCGCGGAACCAATCGTAGGAAACCGGGACGTCGTCGCCATGGCGCACCAGCCCGCACGCCTCGATGTCGGCCTTGGGGACACCCCTGGCGGCAAGATGCTCCTTCAGCGCATTGCGGCTGTCGGGGGCATAGCCGAGGCGGAAAGACTGCTGCGTCGCCGGTGTCAGCCCTCGGTCGCGCAGATAGGCGCGGGCCTTTGCCCCTTCCGGTCCCTGCAGCCGTTCCTGGAAGAACGCCGTCGCCATCTCCATGACGTCAGTCAGGCTGGCGCGTTCCTTTTCGCGCCGCTCCTCCTGGGCATCGCGAACCGGCATCGGCACGCCGGCCATGTCGGCGATCTTCTCGACCGCTTCAGGAAAGCTCATCCCGTCAAGTTCGGTCAGGAACTTGAAATGGTCGCCCGAAACCGAGCAGCCGAAGCAATGGTAGCGGCCCTTCTTGTCCTCGCAGTGGAAGGACGGGCTCTTCTCGCCATGGAAGGGACAGCACGCCCAATAGTCGCCGCGCGGCGCGTTAGTCTTCTTCCTGTCCCACGCGACGCGCTGGCCGATCACCGAAGAAATCGGCACGCGGTCGCGGATCTCGTCGAGGAAAGCAGGCGGAAAGCGCATGGGGGACAGCTCGTTTAGCCTCCATATAATCACACGGTCGAAGCCCGACGACTCCTAATGGCGATCATACCCGGTTTTCACAGGCCAAAAAGAGAAGGCGGCCCGCGGGCCGCCTTCTCGATCTAAACCGACGCAGCGCGGTCAGCCGTTCCGGGCTCACTGCGCGGCGATGGCGCCGAAGATCAGGCCGGAGAGAACGCTGACCAGCAGATAGTCGTTGCCGACCCGGATCCATTCCTGCCCGGGACCCGGACGGCGCAGGCCATAGTGGCGATAGTCGCGGATCGGCTGGTGACGCTTCCAGCTGGAATATCTCTGGCCGTTGCGCCAATGGCTGCGCTTCACGACGATCTTTTTCTTCACTACGACGCGCTTGTTCACGTCGACATGCCTGCCGGGCCTTTGCCAGTCGACCTGGCTGTAGTTCGACTGCGACGCGTTTGGTGTGTTCAGAGGTGCAGTCTGGCCCTGCCAGGTGGTTGCAGCCAGCATCGAGAAGGCAATGGCGGAAAGAACGATACGTTTCATGGCGGGTACTCCTTGGTTGTCGATGCCTACGGAATAGAGCCGGGAGGATGAACCGAAACTGAACACCGAGATTACGTTTTCGTAATGATTTCCTACGTTTAGAACGACTAATTCAGCGTTACCTTTAAAGCGGGCGTCCGGGAATGGACGCATGACCCGCCGCAACTCCGCAGTCTATGCAACCATTTTGTCAGCCATCCATTTCCGACACGCTCCGTCGCGTGCCAACAGGCGTCGGAACCGGGCAAAATTTATTATTCGGCTAAAATAAATCGGAGTAATATCAACGTCTGCAATGTCCACGATTCGCGCCCACTTTTGCACCCTTGACGTCACGGCGCCCGCGTCGCTGGCATCTGTTGGGTTGCGGGGTCGGGCATGAGTGGCTCTGTCGTTTTGCTGCACCTTGCCGGTGCGGTCGCATTGATGCTGTTTGCCACCCGTTTGGTGAAGACCGGCGTCGAGCGCGCCTATGGCGATGTGCTGCGCCACAAACTGCGCGCCACAATGCGCAATCCGTTCATGGCGGTTCTGGCCGGCTGCGGCCTGGCTGTCGCGCTGCAAAGCTCGACCGCCGTCACCTTGCTGGTCGGCTCATTCGCCGGCTCCGGTATTGTCAGCGGCATGTCGGGCCAGCTTGCGGTGCGCGGCGCCGAGATCGGCTCGGCACTGGTGGTCAAGCTGCTCACCTTCGATCTGTCGCTGCTGGTGCCGATCTGCTTGGTCGCCGGCACCGTCATGTTCATGGCCACCGAGCGGCGCGACTGGCGCCAGTTCGGCCGCATCCTGGTCGGCATCGGCCTGCTGCTTCTGTCGCTGGAGATGATCGGCCAGGCGTCGGAGCCACTGCGCCAGAGCACGCTGATGCCGCTCATCGTCGATTACTTCTCCGGCGATCCGGTCACCGCCTATCTTCTGGCGGCGTTGGTCACCTGGCTGTTCCATTCCTCGATCGCCGCGGTGCTGCTGATGGTGACGCTGGCCGGCCGCGGCTTCATCCCGCCCGAACTCGGCATCGTGCTGGTGCTCGGTGTCAATCTCGGCTCTTCGATCATCGCGCCGCTTCTAACCCGCAACGCAGAGCCCGGCGTTCGTATCGTGCCGATCGGCAATCTCCTGATGCGCGGCATGGGTTCGCTGATCATGCTGATCCTGTTCCTGACGTTCAAACCGCCGGTCGCCTTCTTGGGCAGCACGGTGCCCGAGCAGATCGTCAATGCCCACATTGTCTTCAACATCCTGATCCTGATCGCCGGCCTACCGCTGGCGAGCCTGGTCTATCGCGCCTCGGAAAGGATCGTGGCGTTGGGCACCAAGCCCCAGGCCGCCAACGCGCTCGACGTCGTCGAGCTTTCGGCGCTCAACGAAAGTGCGCTTGATGTGCCGAGCCAGGCAATGGCCAACGCCACCCGCGAGGTGGTGCGGGTCTGCGAAACGGTCGAGATCATGCTGAAACGGATCATCGAGCTCTATGAGAGCGCCGATGACGACAAGATCGGCGCGCTGGCCGCACTCGACGACCGTGTCGACAGGAAGCACGCTGCGATCAAGCTCTATCTGGCCAGGGTCACCAAGAACCCGTTGAGCGAGGACGAGGCGCTGCGTTGCCAGGAGCTGATCGGCGCCTGCGTCAAGCTGGAGCAGGTCGGCGACATCATCGTGCGCAATATGCTGGTCCACGTGAAGAAGAAATTCGAGCGTGGGCTGGAGTTCACGCCGGAAGGCTGGCGCGAGCTTTGCGCCTTCCATGCCTTGGTGCTTGCCAATGCCAGGCTTGCCTTCAACGTGCTGGTGTCCCGCGATCCGGAGACCGCTCGCCAGTTGGTGCTGGAAAAGGACCGGCTGCGCGACCGCGAGAAGGAAACCAGCCAGAGCCATTTCGTGCGGCTGCGCGACGGCACCCCCAAGAGCGTCGAGACCAGTTCGATCCATCTCGACACCATTCGCGACCTCAAGCAGATCAACTCGCTGCTCGCCTCGATGGCCTATCCCGTACTTGAAGAGCGCGGCCTGCTCACCGGTTCGCGGCTGAAGGCCGGATAGATTGCAACCACAGGCCGGGTAGCTTCAGAACATCGCCTAGAAAATTGCTGTTGGCCAATGCGCAAAAAATTATCTTTGCGCCACCTCCTGTCTGTCGGCTAAAGATCGCCGCATCTACCGGAAGGAAAGTCGATGGACACCCATTCCCGCAGCTTCGCCAAAGCGCTTTCCTGGCGCGTCACCGGCACCATCGACACGATGATCATTTCGCTCGTCGTGACCGGAAGCATCAAGCTCGCCGCGGCCATCGGCCTGACCGAGGTCGTCACCAAGTCGCTGCTCTACTATCTTCACGAGCGAGCGTGGCTGAAAATTCCTTATGGAAGGAAGGCAGCCGCCTAGCTCTTGCCTCCGCGGCGGGCGCCTGACCGGCGATCAAGAAAAGCTAAAGCGGCGTCGACAATTTCTGGATTGCCCACTGCCCTCATCCGTGGTTTGAGGCGACCTTATCCGAGGATCGCCTTTCCGCCATGCTCCCCCTCATTGCCCTGTTCATTGCCGCCTTTGCCTTCGGCACCACCGAATTCGTCATCGCCGGCGTGCTGCCGCAGGTGGCGGAGGGCCTTGGCGTCGCGATCCCGACCGCCGGCTATCTCGTTTCCGGCTATGCCGGCGGCATTGCAGTCGGCGGCCCGCTGCTGGCGCTCGCCACCAAAAGGTTCTCCCGCAAGGCCCTGCTGCTTGGACTGACTGCAGCCTTCACCATCGGCCAGGCCGCCTGCGCGCTGGCGCCCGACTTCGCTTCGATGCTGCTGTTGCGGATAGCGGTGGCCGTGGCGCATGGCGCCTATTTCGGCGTTGCCATGGTGGTGGCCGTCGGCCTCGTGCGCGAAGACCAGCGCGGCATGGCGGTGGCGCTGATCCTGTCCGGCCTCACCGTATCGAACGTAATCGGCGTTCCGGCCGGCACGGCAATCGGCAACATCTGGGGATGGCGTGCGACATTCTGGGTGATGTGCGCGCTCGGTGTGGTGGCCTTCACGGCAATCGGCGCCCTGCTGCCGCGCAAGACGGGATCGTCGAGCCCGTCGGCGAGCCTTGGAAGCGAGGTCCGCGTGCTCGCACGCCAGCAGGTCTGGACCTCGCTCATTATTATGCTGATGCTGATGATCGGCCAGTTCGGCCTGTTCACCTACATCACGCCGACGCTGCTTGAGGTCACAGGCCTCGACGAGAAATGGATACCTTGGGTGCTCCTGCTCAATGGGGTCGGCGCAACGATCGGCGTCTTCGTCGGCGGGCGGCTCGCCGACTGGAAGCTGATGCCGTCGCTCATCGCCATGCTTTTCCTGCAGGCGGCAATGCTCGCCTTGATCTACGCTGTCAGCCCTTACCCGCTGCCGATGGTGATAGCGATCTTCGTCTGGGGCGGCCTCAACTTTGCCATCGGCACGCCGATCCAGACCCGCATCCTGACCTGGACCGCGGACGCCTCCAACCTTGCCTCGTCGCTCATCCCGTCGGGCTTCAATGTCGGCATCGCGCTCGCCGCATCGCTCGGCGCGGCGATGCTCAATGCCGGCTATGGCTATCGCAGCCTGCCGGTGGTTGGCGCGATCGCCATGCTGGTCGCGGTCGCGGTTGCGCTTGCCTCGCATGTCTGGGAATGGCGAAGCCGGGCTGCGCCGCCGCTGCCGGCTGCCGCCGAATAGGGCTACAGATCGATCCGGTAGCGCAGGCTTTCCGCGCCGCCATAGGCGGCGTCCTCGAAGAAACGCCCGACGAGCCGGCCGCCATTGGCCAGAACGACCATCTGCGAGGGCACATTGTGAGGCTTGCAGGTGATTTCGACGAAGGGCAGGCCAACCGCCCTCGCCTCCACCAGCATCAGCCGCAGCGCCTCGGTCGCATAGCCGCGTCCCCGTTTCCACGGCACCACCGCATAGCCGATGTGGCCGAGCACATGCGACGGCAGCGCCGCGGTGCCGTGCTGCCAGCGCAGGCCGATTGAGCCTGCGACTTCCCCGTCCCAGATCCAGCGCCGGAATCCGGGCAGCCGCGGCACCGTCGAACCGTCGGGCAATGTGATCGGCGGTCCCTTGCCATCGGAATCGTCGAGATCACCAAGGAAAGTCGCTGGATCCTTTTCGATAGCCGCAAGCTGCTCGCGCGTCGCGTCGAGCAGCCGCACATTGTCCGGCGACCAGCCGCGCTCGAGGGCCGCCTTGTAGGACGGCAGGTGTTCAAGCGCCGGTTTGACGAGTTCGATCACGGGCGCGAGCTTTTGGCTGCCGGGATTGCGGGCGCGACGGCAAGGGCCTTCGGCAGCTTACTGAAGCAGGCTCTTGACGATGCCGCTCGCCTTGGAAAAATCCATCTGACCGGCGTATTTCTCCTTGAGCGCCGCCATCACCTTGCCCATATCCTTGACGCCGCTAGCGCCGGTCTCGGCGATGGCGGAACGGACGGCGCTTTCCGTCTCGGCCTGACCCAGTTGCGTCGGCAGGAAGTCGCGGATGATGGCCATCTCGTCGCGCTCCTGCGCTGCAAGCTCCGGCCGCTTGCCGTCATCGAACGCCTTGGCCGATTCTTCGCGCTGCTTCACCATCTTGGCCAGGATCTGCAGGATTTCGTCGTCGCTGGCCGGCTCCTTGCCGGCGCCGCGATTGGCGATGTCGCGATCATGAATGGCCGCCTGGATCAGCCGCAATGTCGGCAGCCGGCGCTTGTCCTGCGCCTTCATCGCACTCTTCAGGGATTCGGCGATTTTGCCTCGCATAGTGCTTTCTCCTTCGAATGCCGCGGACAATAGTCGTGCCGATAGCTCAAGGCAAACTCGATAGCGTCCGGCAAACCGCTGATGTTATTCGACGAAATAAATCTAGGCTCGCACGGCGCGGCATCATTGACCGCCTTGGCGCCTTCCCCTATGTACTGGGCCTTGCATGAATTGAATTCTAGTGCACGTCGCCCAAAAATGCGTAGCGGTTTTGGGCAACGACAGGCACAAGTGAAAACTTAGCGCGCCGAGGCTGTGAGATCGCCGCTTCGCGCCTTTTGCTGCGCCGACTGAGGGCGCAACCTTTAGGAGTGCCGCCATGGCAACGATGACAGCCGCGTCGACCCCCCCTTGGGCCAGCGAGAGGCCGACAGCCCTGCTGGTGCTGGCCGACGGCACTGTCATAGAGGGCCGCGGTCTGGGCGCCACCGGCTCCGCCGTCGCCGAGGTCTGCTTCAACACCGCGCTGACCGGCTACCAGGAGATACTCACCGACCCATCCTATGCCGGCCAGATCGTCACTTTCACCTTTCCGCATATCGGCAATATCGGCACCAATGACGAAGACATCGAGGACCTCAACCCGCTGGCCCGCGCCGGCGCCGTCGGCGCCGTGTTCAAGGCCGATGTCACCAACCCGTCGAATTACCGCGCCGGAACCGGTCTCGACCAGTGGCTGAAGAAGCGCGGCATCGTCGCACTTTCAGGCATCGACACGCGGGCACTGACCGCGCTGATCCGCGAAAAGGGCATGCCCAATGCCGTCATCGCGCACGCGCCCGACGGTATCTTCGACGTCGATGACCTCAAGCGCCGCGCCGCCGCATGGTCAGGGCTTATCGGGCTTGATCTCGCCAAGGAGGTGACCTCCGGCCAGTCCTCGGTCTGGCGCGAGACGCCCTGGGTCTGGAACGAGGGCTTTGGCGAACAGGCTGATCCGTCGATGCACGTCGTTGCCGTCGACTACGGCGTCAAGCGCAACATATTGCGCCTGCTGGCCGGCCTCGGCGCCAAGGTCACTGTGGTGCCGGCAAAAACCGGCGCCGAGGAGATCCTGGCGATGCGGCCCGACGGCATTTTTCTATCCAACGGCCCTGGCGATCCGGAAGCCACCGGCGACTACGCCGTTCCGGTCATCCAGGATCTGTTGAAGACCGAAATCCCGCTTTTCGGCATCTGCCTCGGCCACCAGATGCTGGCGCTGGCGCTGGGCGGCAAGACCGCAAAAATGCATCAGGGCCACCACGGCGCCAATCATCCCGTCAAGGACCACACCACCGGCAAGGTCGAGATCGTCTCGATGAACCATGGCTTTGCCGTCGACGCCGACTCATTGCCGAGCGGCGTCGAGGAAACGCATGTCTCGCTGTTCGACGGTTCGAATTGCGGCCTTGCGCTCACCGGCAGGCCGGTCTTCTCGGTCCAGCATCATCCCGAAGCCTCGCCCGGCCCGCAGGATTCGCACTATCTGTTTCGCCGCTTCGTCAATCTCATCCGCGAAAAGCGCGGCGAGCCGGCACTGGCCGAGCGTGTTTAGCGCATTGCGTAAAAACGGATTTGATTGACGGCGCCGGCCGGGCTCCCGGCGCCGATCAAGCCCCGTCCGTCACCGCTTCCTGCGCGTGCATGCGTTTGACTTCCTTCGGCGTCGGCTTGGCCACCCTGGTGACGAACACGACGAGCGCCAGCGTGAGGAAAATCGCGCCGAGCAGATACGGTGCACCGCCGAAAACCACGGGCGCGGTCGGGCCCGTGAACCAGGAAAAGATCGCCGTATAAAGCAGCGGTGTGATGATCGAGGTGATCGAGAAGATCGAGGTCATCGCGCCCTGGAGTTCACCCTGGGCGGAAGGTGGCACCTTGGCGGCCGCCAGGCTTCTGAGCGGCGGGTCGGCCAACGCCTCGAGACATCCAACGACGATCACTGCATAGATCATCCAGCCTTGTGACGCGAAGGCGTAGCCGAAGGCGCTGAGTGCGGTAAATGCCAGACCGATTACCGCCGTCTTCCACTCGCCAAGCTTAGGGATCACGCGCGGCAGGACTGTCGCCATGACGATCGCCCCGCACAGGCCGAAAGCGCCGAGCGAGAAGCCGATCTGTTGTTCGCTCCAGCCATAGCGATAACTGGAGACGAACGACCAGACCGCAGGATACATCATGTGCCCCAGCGTCATCAGAAAGAAGACAAGTCCGATCCAGCCGATACCTTCGTAGTTGCGCATCTGGACGAGCGTGCCGACCGGGTTCGCGCGTTTCCACTCGAAGCGGCGACGGTGCTTGTTATCAAGTGTTTCCGGCAACAGAAACAGCGCGATCAGAAAGTTTGCGAAAGCAAGCCCGGCAGCGAAATAGAACGGCACACGCGGCCCGAACGTGCCGAGCAACCCGCCCAGAACCGGCCCTATGACGAAGCCGACGCCGAAAGCAATGCCGAGCAGCCCGAAATTCTTCGCACGATTTTCGTCGGTCGAGATATCGGCAATGAACGCCGATGTCGTGGAATAACTGGCGCCGGAAATGCCGGCCAGCACGCGGCCGATGAACAGCATCGGATAGGACCAGGCGATAGCGCAGATCAGATTGTCGATAGCGAACGTCAGCACCGAGGCGAGCAGAATTGGCCGCCGCCCGAACCGGTCGCTCAACCCGCCCATCACTGGTGCGAAAACGAACTGCATCGCCGCATAGACGAAGAACAGCCAGCCGCCCTCGATAGCCGCCTCGCTGATGCCGACGCCGGTCAATTCCCTGAGATAGGCCGGCAGCACCGGCATAATGATGCCGAAGCCGATGATGTCGAGCAGCAGGGTGGTGAAAACAAGCGCAAGGCCCCGCCTGGCGGTTTTGGGGTCTATCATGATGGTATCTCCTCGGGCCGCCCGAGCGAACGGGAACACACCTTATAGGCGAGCACATCGCTGGGAACAATGAGGGAACGGGCAGAGTGCTTTCATCCTGACATCCCCTGACTGCGATCCAGTCTCTCGGATTACGAGAAAACCGTCGGCTCAGATCGGGTTGTTGAACGTGTCGCAGTCCGAAAGCTTGCCATTCTGGAACCCGCGCGCCAGCCAGGTCTGCCGCTGCTGCGACGTTCCGTGGTTGAAGCTTTCCGGCACGACGTAGCCCTGCATCTTCTTCTGCAGCGTGTCGTCGCCGATCTGCTTGGCGGCGTTCAGTGCCTCCGCCATGTCGCCCTGCTCCAAAATGCCCTTCTGGCCGGTGAAATGTGCCCAAATGCCGGCAAAGCAGTCGGCCTGGAGCTCGACCTGCACCGACATGTGGTTGGCGTCCGCTTCGCCCATGCTCTGCCGCATCTGGTTGAATTTGGGCAGGATGCCGACCAGGTTCTGCACGTGATGGCCGACCTCATGCGCGATCACATAGGCCTGTGCGAAATCGCCCGAGGCACCGAACTGCTGATCGAGCTGCTGGAAGAAGGTGGTGTCGAGATAGACCTTGCGATCGTTGGGACAGTAGAATGGTCCGGCCGCTGACGAGGCAGAACCGCAGGCGGAGCGAATCTGGCCGCTGAACAGGACCAGTTTTGGATCTTGATAGGTCAGGCCCTCGGACTGGAAAATGCCAGTCCAGGTATCCTCGGTCTCGGCCAGCACGGTCGACACGAACTGCTTCATCTCGTCGGATGCCGGCGCACCGGTGCCGCCGCCTTGCTCGCCGCTATTGTCGGTGATCTGGCCGCCGCCGGGCTGCAAGCCGCTGTTATCGAGGATCTGACTCGGGTCGAAGCCGAAATACCACCCTGCCAGGAAAATCAACCCTACGATGATAATGCCCGACATGCCGCCGCCGCCGCCGCGACCGCCGATCGGGATGCGAAACTGCCCCGGCCCGCCGCCAAGCCCGCCGCTCTGGCCGCGCTCGTCCTCGACATTGTCACTCTGACGACGGCCCTTCCAGAGCA
The DNA here is from genome assembly GCF_040321675.1 of Mesorhizobium sp. M0296. Taxonomy (NCBI): domain Bacteria; kingdom Pseudomonadati; phylum Pseudomonadota; class Alphaproteobacteria; order Hyphomicrobiales; family Phyllobacteriaceae; genus Mesorhizobium; species Mesorhizobium sp. M0296. The sequence goes on along the minus strand of NZ_JAMYRZ010000038.1, from coordinate 11,420 downwards.
TGGCAACCCCCGTGATGCAATTTTCCGGCCGATCGGGCCGTGTCCCGGTTCGATCGGACGCGACAACAATTATCTCAACGGTTAGGCCAAGTCACAGTATTTTTCGTGCGAACAAGCAATGCTTGCTGACGCTTGCCTGCTCTCTGGCCGAGACATCGCAAGGTCTGTGCCGTTCACCCTGCTCGTGGGAAGCGAGTCGCGCGAAGAGATACGCTGGCCGTGCTTTTCAGCGGGCGGCGATTATTGCCTTGCGAAAGGCTTCGAGCGTCTCGGCGCTGACGTGATGCTCGATGCCCTCGGCGTCGATGCGCGCCGTCTCGGCGCTGACCCCGAGCGAGCGCAGGAAGGCCTCGACCGTCTGGTGGCGAATGCGGCTCTCTTCCGCAACCTTGCGGCCGGCATCGGTCAGGAACACGCCGCGATAAGGCTTCCGGGAGACCAGCCCGTCGGCGCACAGCCGCGTCAGCATTTTCGCCACCGTCGGCTGAGCGACGCCGAGCCGTGCCGCGATATCGACCTGGCGCGCCTCGTTGCCATCCTCGATCAGGTCGGCGATGAGCTCGACATAATCCTCGACCAGCGCGCTGCGGCGCGCTTCACGCGTCTGCCTAAAGCCTTCCGAGTGGATTTCTGCGTCAGGCAGCGGCTTTTCGCGAGGAACCGGTCTTTTCTTCAGCGCCAATACGCGCTCCTCCCGGCAGTTTGAATCGACATTGCGGTCATAACACGGAACCCTATTGGTTCTGGCCGTTTATTTCCATTCGGTGGCCGGCGCAACCGGCGTTCACTGCCGTTCCGGCCGCACGGCCAAGCGGCCACAAGAAAAAGCTCAGACAATGAAATATAGCATATTGCATAATGTTCAGCCGTGGCATAGATAAGGAGACAACATCGATCGTTCCAGTGGAAAGCCATTTCATGTCGGAAGCCGAAGCCACCTCAGCCCCCCGGTCCATGTGGCGATTTGCCCGCCCGGAGGACGACGAGCAGCCCAGCCTTCGCGAAGTCAACGCAACGATCGCGGTGCCGCACTCGGGGATCTGGCTTCGCCGGCTGTTCGCCTTCATGGGGCCGGGCTACATGGTTTCGGTCGGCTATATGGATCCGGGCAATTGGGCGACCGACCTCGCCGGCGGGGCCCAATTCGGCAACACGCTGCTTTTCATCATCATGTTGTCGAACCTGATGGCGATCCTGCTGCAGGCACTCGCCGCCCGGCTCGGCATCGCCACCGGCCGCGACCTTGCGCAGGCGTGCCGCGCCTATTATCCGCGACCGGTCAATTTCATGCTTTGGGTCGCTTGCGAATTGGCCATCATCGCCTGCGACCTGGCCGAGGTCATTGGCACGGCGATCGCCTTGCAACTGCTGTTCGGGATTCCGCTCATCGGCGGTGCCATTATCACCGCGCTCGATGCCTTCCTGCTGCTGCTGCTGATGAACAAGGGCTTCCGTTTCCTCGAGGCCTTCATCATAGCGCTTTTGATTATCATCTTCGGCTGCTTCGCCATTCAGATCTTTGCCGCCGCCCCGCCGGTCGGCTCCATCCTGCACGCGATGTTCGTGCCGTCGTCCGAGATCGTCACCAATCCGGCCATGCTCTACATCGCCATCGGCATCATCGGCGCCACGGTGATGCCGCACAATCTCTATCTGCATTCCTCGATCGTGCAGACCCGCGCCTATGAGCGCACCGATCGCGGTAAGCGCGACGCCATCAAATGGGCGACGACCGACTCGACCATCGCGCTGATACTGGCGTTGTTCGTCAATGCTTCCATCCTGATCGTGTCGGCGGTGGCGTTCCACGGCACCGGTCATCATGACGTTGCCGAGATCGGCCAGGCCTTCGAGCTTCTGTCGCCGCTGCTTGGCCTCGGCATCGCTTCCATCCTGTTTGCCGTAGCGCTGCTCGCCTCCGGCCTGAACTCGACGGTGACGGCGACGCTCGCCGGCCAGATCGTGATGGAAGGGTTCTTGCGGCTGCGCATCCCGCAATGGGCGCGCCGCCTGCTGACGCGCGGCATCGCCATCATCCCGGTGGTGGTGGTCACCGCGCTCTATGGCGAGAAGGGAACCGGCCAGTTGCTGGTCTTCAGCCAGGTAATCCTGTCGATGCAGCTCCCCTTCGCTGTCGTACCGCTGGTGCAGTTCGTCTCGGACAAGCGCAAGATGGGCAATTTCGCCATTTCCCGCGCTGTTGCCGTGCTGGCCTGGGTGGTCGCCGGGCTCATCCTGGTGCTCAACTTCAAGCTGCTCTACGATACGGTCGTCGGTCTGGGCTGAGCGTTTCTCTTCTCCAAGCCGACGCAACCAGGTCGGCAGTCATCCGCCCTTCCAACCCTGGAAATTTGCCGGCCGCTGTCGGATAAATGTCCGTTCGCCCGTCCTTGGCTCGAACTCCGGCCATGACGGCACGGATCAGGGAAAGGGAGCTCCAATGAGGAAGATCATCGCCGCAACATTCGTCAGCCTCGACGGCGTCATGCAGGCGCCCGGCGGCCCGCAAGAGGACCCTGTCGGCGGCTTCAAATTCGGCGGCTGGACGTTTCACTACTGGGACGATGTGATGGGCGCCGCGATGGGCGAGACGTTTTCAAAACCGTTCGCGCTGCTTCTCGGCCGCAAGACTTACGACATCTTCGCCGCCCACTGGCCTTATCAGAAGAATGATCCGATCGCCGACAGCTTCAACGCCGTCACCAAATATGTGGCGACGCACAGGCCGGAGTCGCTGTCCTGGCAAAACAGCCAGCCGCTCGGCAGCGATGTCGTGGCGACGTTGCGCCGGATGAAGCAGGAGGACGGCCCCGACCTGCTCATTCAGGGATCGAGCGAGCTGATCCAGACCTTGCTCGCCAATGACCTGATCGACGAGATCAGCTTGCTGATCTTCCCGCTGGTGCTGGGCAAGGGCAAAAAACTGTTCGGCAGCGGCACGATACCTGCCGCCTTCAAGCTGACCCGTTCGCAGGCATCGACCACCGGCGTCCTCATGGCGAGCTATGAACGCTCCGGCGAGATCAAGACCGGGTCATTTGCCACGGAGCAGCCGTCCGAAGCCGAGATCGAGCGGCGCAAGAACTGGAAGTAGATGCCGCGGGGCGATCAAGGACGGCTGAACACTGGCCGTCCTTTTTGCTGTTTTTAAGCCGCCTCTCGTCGCCGTGCCAACCCATCGCGGAGGTGGCCCGCGAATGCCAGTGCAGCCGGCGCGACGTCGTGCTTCGGCAAATGCAGATTGATCGAAAAATTCGGCAATAACGGCAGCTCCGGATCGTTGGCCAAAATGTCGAGGTCGACAGGCACGGTCGACGCCAACCAGGTGGTGACGGCCAAGTCCGAACGCACCGTCGCCGTCGTCGCGTCGATGCTGCCGTTTTCGAATACGGTGCGCCATTCCAGCCCATGCTCGTTGAGCGCCTCCAGCACCACCGGGCGGAACGCACAGGTCTCGGCGACCATCGAAACCGGCAAGGGCCGCTTGCCGCGGGCGGCGCCGCCTTTGGCGCCGACCCAGACCAGCCGATCAACAACAAGGCATTCACCGGCCGACCGACCGATCGGCTCCTCGATCACCGCGAGCTCTATCGTGCCGGTCGCCAAGGCTGCGGCCAACTCTGGCGACGAAGCACAGACAAGCGAGATCTCGACCTGCGGATAGGCCTCGGCATAGGCCTTCAGCACTGGCGCAAGCAAGGTGCCGACAAGGTCGTACGGCACGCCAAGCCGCACCTGACCGGCAACCGAATCGCCCGCCATCTCCGCCAGGATCTCGTCATTGAGGGAAAGCAGGCGCTTGCCCTTGCCGAACAATCGCTCGCCGGAGCGGGTCAATCGCAATCCGCGCCGATCGCGATCGAACAGGCTGCAGCCGAGAACCTCTTCCAAACGCTTGATCTGCTGGCTGACGGCACCCTGCGTCAAATGCAGCGCGTTGGCCGCCGCCGTCATGCTGGCCTTGTCGGCAACGGTGACGAAGGTTCGAACCAGGGCAGTATCGAGGTTGCGGAGCATCCAGCTATTATATTTGCTAATGCGTGTCATAGCAAACATTGCATTTACTGATGAGCCGAACAGCCTACCGTGCGGGCTTCAAAGGAAGCAGCATGTTTGAAACCGTCCTTCCCCTCGTCCTGTTCGCGCTGGTCTCAACCTCAACGCCCGGCATGGCAACGACCTTATCGACGGCGTCCGGCGCGCAGTTCGGCTTTCGCCGCTCTATCCCGCTGATGGCCGGGAGTGCGGCCGGCCTGGCCACGGTGGCTGCGGCAGGTGCTGCCGGGCTCGCCGGTCTGCTGGCCGCCGCTCCTTCGCTGCAACTGGCAATGAAAATGGCCGGTACCCTCTATCTGACGTGGCTTGCCCTCAAGATCGGCCGCAGCGGTCCGCCCAATCTGGACGTGGCCATGGCAAAGCCGAACAGCTTTTTGGGCGGCGCCGGCCTGCAATGGATGAACCCAAAGGGCTGGGCCATGGGGCTGGGAGCGGCGGCATCCTTTGCCGCGCTCGCCAACGGGCCGCTGCAGCTCGCCGTGCTGCTCGGCACGGTCTTCGGTCTTGCAGCGGCCCTATCGCTGGCGGCGTGGTGCGTGGCGGGCACGCTGCTCGCCCGGTTGCTGCGAACCGAGCGGCAGTGGCGCATGCTCAACATCATGCTTGGCCTGCTGCTGGCCGCCTCGATCATCCCGATGTGGCGGACAGCGTAAGATCAGTCTTTAGCCATGTCAGGCAGCGTAACGCGCCGCCGGCTTGCCCGCCAGAAGACTGCCGAAGAAGCCTTGCCGGACGCCAAGAAAGGCATCCACCCCGGCAATATCGGCAAGACCCGGTGCCGTGAATGCTTCACCCTTTGCCAGGCCAACCAGCGCTGCATCGACCAGATCGTCGGCGGTCACGACGATTTCTTGCGGAACGTCGGCGAGGTCGCTTCCGGCAACTTCCCAGAATTCGGCGCTGGACGAAATCGCCGCGCTGGATTTTGACGCACCGCCCGCCGCGACTTGAATTATCGGCGGCGGGCAGCCAAGCTCCGCTAACAAGCCTTATTCGGCCGGCATCGCCACCGGACGCGCCGCCAGATGGCCCGCCAGCACCACGCCCAGACCAATGATCGGGAATGCCGCCGCGACCACACCGAGGTCGGCCGGTGCGCCATAGCGCAGCACCGCGGCGCCGACCACGGCACCCAGTGCCACGCCGAGATAGAGCGCCGAAGCGTTCAGCGATAGCACGATGGGCGCGGCATCGGGCGCCAGCTTGATGATACGGCTAGCCTGCGCCGGCGGGAACGCCCAGCCGACGATGCCCCACGGCACCATCATGGCCATGAGCGCCGGCCCGGCGATCCCGCGCGGCAGGAACATCGGGATCAGCGAAAACGTGACCAGCATGGCAGCACTCAGCGCCAGCGACCAGCAGACGGTGCGCGTCGCGCCGAAACGGTCGGCGGCCTGACCGCCGCCGATATTGCCGATGACCGCGCCAACGCCAAAGGCGAGCAGCATTCCGGGTAACGCGATCGGGCTCAGTCCGCCGCCTTCGATGGCGAGCGGCGCGACAAAGGCAAAGACGGTGAAGGCGCCGATCAGCGCCAGGATCGTCGTCACCAGGATAGGCATGACGCCGGGGCGAAGTGCCGCTGCCAGCCGCATCCGGAGCGGCAGCCTGGTGCCGACGATGCCGCGCGGCAGCCGGTACCACAGGATCGCGCCGGCGAGCGCACCAAGGCCGGCGATGGCAAAGAAGGTGCCGCGCCAGCCGGCAACCGTCGCAACGAGCGCGCCGAGCGGCGCGCCGACCGCGACCGCCACGGTGGTGCCGCCGACGACCACGGCAATGGCGCGGGCGCGATGATGGTCGTCGACAAGCGCAACGGCCGTTCCCTGTGCGGTCGCCGCGAACAAGCCTGACGACAGCGCCATGACGATGCGCGCGATCAACAGCAATTCGAAGGAGGAGCTTAGCGCCGCGGCGACGTTGCCCAACACGAAGAACACCAGCGTCCACAGGATGACGCGGCGCCGGTCCCATTCGCCGGTCAGCGTTGCCAGGATCGGCGTGCCGATCGCATAGGCGAGCGCAAACGCGGTGATCAGCGTGCCGGCGAGCGGAACGGAGATGGCGGCATCCTTTGCAATGTCGGGCAAAAGGCTGGAGATGACGAAACCTTCGGTCGAAATCGTGAACGATCCGAGCGCAAGCCAGATGAGGCGCTTATCCATGGCAATTTCCTTAGTTCAAAGCTTATTGAACAATTGGACATAACAGGGCATGATGTCAATAAAGCCGCTGCAAAATAGCCGAACCATCCTGACAGCCCGGTGTCAGGACGGGGCGACGGAACGAAACTATGTGTCCATTAGCCACGAGAGGAGATGCGTTGAAATCGGCTCCGAATGTGCTTAATTCCTGGGCATGACCTTGCCCCATCCCACCGCCGACCAGATCAGCCTGCCGAACGTGCTTGCCGTGCTCGGCGACCCGACGCGACTGGCCATCGTGCGCTATCTCGCCAGCAAAGAGGGCGTTCCGCTGAATTGCAGCCGGTTCCTCGATCTCTGCTCGAAGACCAATCTGAGCTACCATTTGGCCAAGCTGCGTGAGGCCGGCGTCACCCGCACCGAGGCGGTTGGAACCAGCCGGCTGATCACGCTGCGCCGTGACGATCTCGACCGCCGCTTCCCGGGCCTGCTCGACAGCGTGATTGCCGCGGCCGGCGACGACGCATCGTTGCCGGCGGTTGGCGGCCACGAGATCGAAGTCCGCGCCTGAACGGCCCGAAGCTGGGTTCCGCTCTCGCCCGCTTCGCGAGGCGAGCAAAGTAGCTTCACCCGCCCTCCAGCCATTCCAATTAACGGAGCCTGCCATGCGCATTGCCGTCCTCGCCGACATCCACGGCAATGTCCTGGCGCTCGACGCCGTGCTCAATGATCTGCGGCAGCGCGGCGGCGCCGACCTCATCGTCAATCTCGGCGATTGCGTTTCCGGCCCGCTCTGGCCGCGCGAGACCATGGAGCGGCTCGAGACGCTCGACCTGCCGACGGTGCGCGGCAACCACGACCGCCGCGTTGCCCGCGACACCGCCGACGAGACCATGTGGCCGTCCGACCGCTACGCGCAGGAACGGCTGACCGCAGGCCAACGCGAGGCGCTATTTGCGCTGCCCGTCACGCTGGAGGTGGCGCCCGGCATACTCGCCTTCCACGCCCGGCCCGACCACGACGAAAAATACCTGACTGACGCGATCGTCGACGGCCGGCTGGTGCGCGCGCCGCTGGTCGCAATCCAGCGGCGCCTCGGCGCGATCGATCCCGCCTGCCGCATCATGCTTTGCGGCCACAGCCATCGCAGCGAGCTGGTCCGCATTCCCGGCGGTCCGGTCATCTTCAACCCGGGCAGCATCGGCTGCCCCGCCTATGACGATTCAACCCCGCCGGCGCATGTCTCCGAACAGGGTTCGCCGCACGCCCGCTACGGCATCGTCGACTTGCATCCCGATCGTTTCGAATCCATCGCCGTCGACTATGACCATGAGGCGGCGGCGTATCAGGCCGAGCAGGCGGGACGGCCCGAATGGGCTCACGCGCTGCGCACCGGCTTCATGCCGGGCTGAGCTTGCTCATCCCAGGCTGAGCTTGCTCATGCCAGGCTGAGCTTGCTCATGCCCAGCTGAACGGAAGACCGCCTTCGAGCGGCAGAAGTCGCCACCGGTCCAATCTTCAGTCGTCAGACGCCGATCGCTTCGATCGCTTGGCAGGACGTCGGGCGCTGGCCGCCGAAGTCTTGGACGTCGAAGTCTTGGACGTCGAAGTCTTGGTCGCCGAAGGCTTTGGCCGTGACGTCTTGGGCGCTAGTTGCGTTGGGTTGAAAGTCTGTGCTGGGGCGGATTCGGAACCGGCCCGAATGTCGGCGTCGCGCACCTGCTGGCCAAAGTTCAGGCCGGTCAGCTCTTCAATCTCGGCCACCGTCGAAAGGAACTCCGATACCCTGGCAATTTCAAGCGGGTCATCGAATGCCTCGGCACGCTCGCCGAACGCTTCGGGCATCACTTCCAGAACCGGCTTCTGGTCCGCCAGCAGCGCGATGGCGCGCAGGCCAGCTTGATCGGACCACAGCGCGATCTTCCAGAACTTCAGCGGAACATGGCTGTCGAAGCGGTAGGGAGGATCGTCCTCGCCGAACACTGGCCCGGCAAACACCGTGACACGGCCTCGCGTCGTGTAGGCGTTGCGCAGCACATAGGTTTCTACCGCGCGCCATCTCAACTTCCCTTTGGAGCCGGGATGGTTAAGCGAGCTTCCTTGATTGAAGAAGCCGACTTGCGGCGCAGCGTTGGTATAAAAGAACGTGTCGCGTTCTGCCGCGACCGCCTCCTGATCGACGCCCCATGCGGGGTCGCCGCGAAGTGTAATATGGCCCTTCTGGAACATTCGAGCGATTCGTTCCTTGGATTTTGCGACGGGAAATCCAGGCACATTCTGGCTCGAATAGAATTCCTGGTTCATCTGCTCGCCAAGGTCGATGCGCCGATCCGGCCGGAAAGCATCGCTGGCTTCCGAACCGGAAATCGACTCCACCCCCAATTCGACAAGCGACGGGTTGTCGATGACCGTCTTGTCCTCACGATTGACTGCCTTGGTGCGGGATCCATCGATATTGCAGGCGGTGACGAAGGCAAGCCTGCGATCGGCGTTCATCAAGATCGAAAAATGATGGTAGCGCAATTCGTGTGGGTCCTCTCCCGGTTTGGCAAGAAGGTTTTTGGCCAACCGGTAGGGTGAATTGGCAACCGTCGGCATTGCCAGGACAAAGCCCGGTATGAAGCCGGGCTCATACCCTCCACGATCGTCGAAATCCTCTGTTTTCCAACCCGCGGCCTCGGCGATGGCCACCTTCCCGGGTTCGCTTGCCGGGCCTTTGCCGTCGTTTCGTCTCGCATCGCCTCCGTCGCGGTCGATCAGCGGCGCCCGGACATTTATCTCGACGGGAAAAGTCCAGGTGACCGAGCCATCGGCATTGTGTCTCGTCGCCGGCGGATTGCGATCCGGTTCCGGCCGCTGCACCGGCTTGTCCGGCACATCTTCGCGAATATCGGCGTTCAGCCGAACTGTCTCGTCCATCATGCGCGGCATGCCGGCCCAAATCGCCAGAGCTTGCGAAACCGCCGATGCCGAGGAGCCCGGCAGCTTGGACTTTCTAGCACCCAGATCATCAACGATGGCGCTGATCCGTATGCCTTCGTTGATCTCGCGCGCAAGCGCATAGCCACCTATGCCCGTCACCTCGTGGAACGGGCCGGCCCAATGGTGCAGGGCGATAGGTTCCCATTCATTGTTGAAGACCGGGGAGCCGGACGAACCCTGTTCGGTGTCGGCGACATAGTGCAGCACTTGCACCGTTTCGTCGCGGGCCACCAGCCGGTTTTCACGCAACACCAGTTCCTTGAAGCGGCCATCGGGATGCTGAACGATGTTGGCGATTTCGCCGAGCATATGCTTGTCGCGCGCATCCGACAGCGAGATAAAACCGAACTCCCCCAGTTCCTTTGGGCCGGAACGCCGCTCGCCAACTCCGATCAGCGTATAGTCCAGACCCTCTATGCTATCGCTCACGAAACAGGATTCAGGATCGAACAGGAACGTCGTCGGCGTACGCACGGCATTCGCACCGTCCTGCTCATAATCGAACTGGACCTGGAAGCGCCGGGAATCCGCCGGCGACGAAATCACATGGTTGTTTGTGAGGAACAGCCTTGGCCCGACCAGAAAACCCGATCCTTGTGGATTGCCGTTGAGAAAGGCAACGCGGCCAACCGCATCGGCAGCACGGCGCCCACGCTCGAGGAATGCGACCCCGATGAAATCGAGCGTTGGGCCGAGAATTGCCTCCGGCCCCGGCTGCTTGGCGGCGGCCTTTCTTTCCCCGGCAGACCTCATGTCGATCGCTGCCGATATCATCTCCGCTTCGGTGCGGCTGAGCGACGCCTTTACCTGCAACCTGTCGAGCCGCCTGGAGAGGGTCTGTTCGGCGGCCAGCGGATTGCCGTGGGCGATGTGGCCAAGTGAAGCCTCAATCTCGGCGCGCGTTTTCTTGATACGCTGGCGAACTATGTTTTCCACCTGCGCAAATATTTCAAGGTCGACCATATTGCCCTCCTCAACCTTACTTGAGAGAGTGCATATTTACATGAAATGTGCAATATTTTGCCGGCTGATAGTTCACGGAAGTGGCTTGGTCGCGATTCAACACGCGGCACCTTTTCAGGCTTACACAGCGCCGTCTCGTCGCCTATAAAAACCGGCTGGCGTGTGATGGCGCTTTCGTGCCTGGCCGCGCCTTCGGCAATTGAACCTACCGCCATGGCAGATGATTAGGCGCACAGTAACACTCCCGACGACGCTGCTTGCGATGGTTGCCGCTCCGCTGATGCTGGCGGAGTTGCCGGCCAACGGCCAGGAGCCGGAGCCCATTATCTCGATTGTGACGGGTCTTGCTCCGGATGATCTCCTGAACGTGCGCGCCACGGCGTCGGCCATGGGCAAGATCGAGGCGCGGCTGCCGAGCGGTTCGAGCGTGAAAAATCTCGGCTGCGGCGACGTCAGCGGTTACAAATGGTGCAAGGTTGAAGACATTGACGACCCCAAACTGAGCGGATGGGCGCCGGCGCGCTACCTCGATCCTATCAATCCCCAGCAAGTGACACCCCAGGCGGCGGCCAATACGGAGAGCCCTGCCTCTCAACCACTGCCCGATCTGACAACGCGCCTCGGCGCGACCGCTCCCGAAACGGTGCTGAACTCCGCTGACGCAATCGGCAAGGTGGCGATCGAGGACGCTTACCGCTTGGCCCTGGCCGCTGGAAACCCCTCGACTGGACAGGTTGATGGATCGCCGCCCGTGGCTGCGGACCCCGTCCGGAATTTCGGCGCGGCCAACGCGGCGCCTCCGGCCGACGCACAGACCGTTGCGCGGCTTCAGCCGCCGGGGACACCGGTACCCGGTGCCGGCAACGCCATCCCCTGCGCGCGCTATCTCGGCCAGCCGATGACCAGCTGCAAGGCAGACGTCGTGCGCACCGGCGACAAGATCGACGTGACCGTGACATGGCCCGATGGCGGCACGCGCATCATCAGCTTCAAAGCCGGCAAGCCGGCCGGTGCGGACGCGCCCGGCGAATTCCGCTTCACCCGCGAGGGCAGCCTCAACATCGTCCGCATCGGCGTTTCCGAACGCTTCGAGATTACGGATGCTTTGGCGCTGGGGGATAGTGATAAGGGGAATAAGGCAGTAGGGCAGTAGGGCAATATGTTTAAAGGGCGCTCGAACTCTCCCCTACTCCCCTACTCCCCTACTCCCCTACTCCCCTACTCCCCTACTCCCCTACTCCCCTACTCCCCTACTCCCCTACTCCCCTACTC
>NZ_JAMYRZ010000037.1:0-63142 GCF_040321675.1 Mesorhizobium sp. M0296 | reverse complement strand
GGCCTCCACTCCAGCCAGCATCTTGAATCACAAAACCGACTGATCCGGAATCCCCTTCGATTCCGTCAAATCAGGAACCGCTCTAGTCGAGACCGACACCGAGGGCGAGTTCTCGCTCATCTGGTCCCGCCGCACCGGCGAGTGATCCGAGCTAACACGAAGCCCCGCGCAAGGCGGGCTTCGCCATGTTCAGGTTCGCCACTGCACCTCTATCTGGTGCAGCACGCTATGCTTTGACGGGCGCCTTGCGCGCCTTCTTCACCGGCGACTTGACTGCCGATGGTATTGTTGTCGCTGCCGCCGCGCGAGCAGCTCGTTTTGGTTTTTCTGCCGCAGCTGTTGCTGGCGCTGCCGTCTTGCGGCCCAAGCCTATCGATTTTGCCAGGGCCGAGCGGGTGGCCGCGTAGTTCGGCGCCACCATCGGATAGTCGGAGGGCAGGTTCCATTTCTGCCGGTATTGGTCAGGGCTCAGATTGTAATGCGTCCCAATATGACGCTTCAAGGATTTGAACTTCTTCCCGTCTTCCAGGCAGATGATGAAATCCGGTGTCACCGATTTCTTAATCGACACCACGGGCTCCAGTTTGACTGCGGCCGGAGCCACGGGCTTGCCGACCCCTTGCAAAGCGGCATGAGTGTCCCCGATCAGCTTCGACAACTCGCCGACCGGCAGAGGATTGTTCGAAACATAGGCGGAAACGATGTCGGCGGTAATTGCTACGAGATCAGCCTGGTCGTTTTGGTCTGGAGAAACGGTCATCGAGTTTTCCTCTTGTCTAATGGCGCGCGTTGAAATTGATGAGCTGTTTATTGCCAATCAGGCAAATAATTCGTTATTCCGCAACAAACCCTATTCCCCGCAAATATCAAGCCGGCAAGCTTCGCTTTCATCGCCTCCAAACAAGCTTGGACACGCTCGATGTCGACCCTGAAAGCGAGCAGCGGCTTCGGACAGCGCTGCCCTATTCCCATGCGTACGGCACGCCGAGCATGGCCGGGGCGCTGGCCCGCGAGCGACGGATCATCAGCGCGACGATCGCCGCCCTATGCCGATGCCTTGGATTTGCAATTGCAGCGCGTCGAGGAAGGAAAACAGGTGATGTCACATAAACAGAGATGGGCTGTCGTTGTGACTTTTGGGAATGATTTCAGGCGATCACGCCGGCAGCAGCTTTCCATTGCGCCATGGCATTCAGGCGGTGAAGATGGATCTGAAAGGCGGAGCGTTTTGAATGGGGCGGGACGAAGAGATTGCGGACTGCAGAAAAGGTCGAGAGGAAACGCTGGAAGCTCCCCGGCGATCGAAAGCCTTGCATCATACGCTCTCGTTTTCGCAGTGGCACATGCGAATTCTCCGCTCTGTTGTTCAAGCCCTTGTGCGACTGGTGCTCGACGTCCGGCATGACCTGACGCCGCGCTGCTCCCTAGGAGCCGAGCTTGTCGGTGATCATGCGCTTCGGCACCTGGCCCTGCTTCTTCAACAGCCGTGTCAGCAAGCGCTTGGCGGCCTTGGTTGCGCCGGGTCTGGACGATCTCGTCGAGCGCATAGCCGTCCTGGTTGACTGCCCGCCATAACCAATGCTTCTTGCCGGCGATCGTGATGGCGACTTCGTCGAGGTGCCAGATATCATTTCGACTGGGCTGCTTGCGGCGCAGGCGCCGAGCGTAGTCCAGCCCGAACTTCTTTCCCCACCGACGGATCGTCTCATAGGAAACGATCATGCCGCGCTCCAGCCGCATTTCTTCGACATGACGCAGGCTCAGCGGAAATCGATAATACAGCCATACCGCGTGGGCGATGATCTCGGGTGGGAACCGATGCCGTTTGTAGCTGATCTGCGAAGTGTTCATCCCCCGCATCTATCGCAGCGATCCCTGACAAGCGGTTACCGTGACAACGCCGCTTCTGCAGGTGTGAAATGCCGGATTGTTTTTTGGGAGGCTGGGGGAAAGATCTTTTGTTGGTGCAACTGAAGCTGCCGTGACAATTCGATAGAATCCGCGGACAACATCGACGGCAGGTGTTCCTGCCCGCTAGTTTGCATATATGTTTGTAGCATTGCTCGCCTCGAACTACGCAGTTGATGCAGATTTCATTCAAACTGCGCAGTTACAGTATGGTCCGATTCGTAAACATTTTACAAACGTTTAACCATGAGTGGAGTTGACCCGGGAGTTGACCCTCTGACACTGGCAGTTGTCCGCGGACAACCCGCGCGCGCTGCTTCCCTTAGATGTTGGGGTAGCCCAAGAGGCCGGTTATTTGGCGCATGCTGAGCCGCTTGACGGCCGCCCAGAAGTCCTTTGGCAGGTGGTATTGCGCACCGGAGACGCCGACGCCGCCTTCTGTGCCGGCGCCCGCCTTGAGCACGCTCGAGACGCTCGCGCGCACGCAAGCCGGCTGGGCCGGCGCCTGGCGCCAGCGGCTGGCGCTGAAATGCGCCGCCAGCATGCGGCTGGCCGGGCGCTCGGAGGACGAGGCCGCCTTGCGCGACGCATGGCATCTGCGCCAGGCCGGAGCCGATCCGGGCCCCGCCAGCGCCACCTTTGGCGCCTGGCGGCAGTTGGCCCGGGCAGCCGCCCGCCGCCAGCGCCGATCAGCTCGAAAAGATCGTCGACCAGCTGGGTCTCCATTGGGACGTCGAGGCGCTGACCGCGGTTTGTGAACACATCGACGACCTGGCGCGCTCGGGGCGGCCGGCGCCGTTCGCCGCGGCGGCAATCGCCGCTCACGTCGTCGCCATGCAGTCCGACGCCGAGCTTTTTGCCTGGCGGCTCGCCGACCTGGTGCTAGCGCAAAACCTGCGCTGGCCGCGCCCGCTGCCGCTGCTGATGGCACACGTTTTTGGCCCGGCGTTTCGGTCCAAGCCTGGCGGCGGCAAGCGGATCCGGCCAGGCGAAAAAGGGTTCGAGCGGGCAGTGTGCCTGGCGCTGGCGCAGGCGGCGGCGGACGCCTGCCGGTTGGCCGCCGAGCTGTCGCGGCGCGCGAAGCGGCTCATCGCCGTCGCACCGAAGCTCAGGGCAAAGGGGGGCGGGCGATGTGATCCAAAGACTGCTCGACGACGGCGCCCTCTCCGGATCGCTGACGACCAAAAGACTGTCGCGGTTTGCGGCGCGGCGCCTGTTCGAGCGGCTGCAAAGCTCGAGGCGCTGCGCGAGCTCACCGGCCGCGCCTCGTTCCGACTGTTTGGACTCTAGCGATGGGCGAAGCCTCCGCCCGCCGCAAGCCGAACGAACAGCCGGCCTTGCTCGACACCGAGCTCGAACATTTACCGGCCGAACTGCGCTGGCGCGAGTGGATGGGCCGCGTCGAAGCGGTTGTCTTTGCGGCAAGCGAACCAGTGCCGCGCGAGGTGCTGGCGCGGGTCGTCGGCAAGAACTGCAATCTTGAGCTGATCATCGACGACATCCGCGCCGAGCTCGCCGGTCGCCCCTATGAGCTGGTCTCGGTCGCCGGCGGCTGGCAGCACCGGACCAGAAAGGTTTTTGGCGATGCCATTCACGCAGCCTTCGGCACGGCAGCGGGCGAGGGGGCAAAAGAACTGCCGCAGGCGGAGGCGCTTGTCTTGATGTGCATTGCCTACTTCCAGCCGATCACCCGTGGCGAGCTCTCCAGCTTTTTCGGCAAGGAGGTGTCGCGCGACCTGATCGGCATGCTGCGCGCGCAGGATCTTATCGCTTCGGGTCCGCACTCGCCGCAACCTGGCGCGCCCTATACTTATGTGACGACGAAAACTTTTCTGTCGCAGTTCGGGCTCGACACGCTGCGCCAGCTACCGGATTTCGAGGCGCTCGAGGACGCAGGGCTGCTGTCGAAGGAGAAGCTGCTGGCCGGCGATATTCCAGCCGGGCTGGCGCGCGGGGAGGGCGACGGCTAGGACGGTGTCGTTGGGGACCAAGCGCCGTGACGGGGCGTCGTCGCGTTGCGATCCCAGAGATAGTCGATAACTCAGGACCAGGACGACTGGTCGTGCGGCAGCCGTTGATCGGGATCGTGAACCGCGACATGGTCGCCGTCGACAAGATTGGCCGGAAAGATAACCAGATTGGTACCGCCGGCGTGACGCAGCGACGGAAAAAGGATGCCCCGAAGCCCGGCGGTGATGACCAGATCCGCGAGCTTCCACGACGGCGGGATCTTCTTGTCGATGCGAGCGACCTGGCGCCAGGCACAATCCCACTCCTTCCACGGCCCATCCCAGATGTCCGGATCGAACCCCTGCGAAAGGTCGGCCACCTCGGCGAGCGTGATCTTGTAAGCGGCAAGGGTGGCGGGCGGGGTGATGCTGGCACCCTGCTTGTATTCATCAAGCGCCGTCTGGGTCGCACGCGACAGATAAAGTGCTTCGATGCCCGGCCGGTTGAAACGA
Organism: Mesorhizobium sp. M0296; assembly: GCF_040321675.1. Taxonomy (NCBI): domain Bacteria; kingdom Pseudomonadati; phylum Pseudomonadota; class Alphaproteobacteria; order Hyphomicrobiales; family Phyllobacteriaceae; genus Mesorhizobium; species Mesorhizobium sp. M0296. The sequence goes on along the minus strand of NZ_JAMYRZ010000037.1, from coordinate 58,772 downwards.
CCGCCGTCCATCGCCGCGCCTGCACCGCTGGTGGGCAGGAAAGCCCATTTGGGAGTCAGATAGCGATGGAAGATTTCGTCTGGACCCATGCGGGTGATCCTCACCCGCGCGCCCCATTCTCGAGATCCCGGATAAAGGCCAGAACCGCCTCGACCTGGCCGTCGGCGACGAGCTCGGCTGCGGTACGATGGCCATAGTCGGCGATCGGTTCATTGCGGTACCAAAAGATCGCCTTGTTGACATCGCCGGTGAGTTCCGTCGCCGCCGAGATCACCTTCACCATCTCGCGCATCCGGCCCTGCAGGCGCTCCGATGAGGGGTTGCGGAGCGTGTTGCGGTGGACACCGGTCAACTGGGCCAAGTTGGCCACCTTCACGCCAAGCGCCTGCGACAGGCGCTTCGGCGAGATATAAGGCGTGCGCGGCTCCTGCAGGCTATCGACAAAGCCTGAAATCACCGTGGAATGTGCGAGCTGTGCGTGGGCCATGACAAATCTCCGACCTCTCATATGCACAATATATGCACATTTCGACGCATAGCAAGTGGACGGAGGCCCTACTCCTTCCACCACACTGCTTGCCCTTCTTCATCCCCGTCGCGGTTGTTAGATAGCGGCGGCAATGCCCCCAATGTCAGCCGTAAGATCAGCTTTGCTGCTTCCCAACAGCAGACCTTGCAGGCAACGACGCTGTAGGTCGAAGTTGCGCCGCATGTCGGCCGTTGAAGTCAGACCTGCCATCCCATACAGCTCGGCGACCGAGGTCGCGGCCGCGCCATATGCCGGCCTTGAAATCGGGATGGACTTGGAGCGCCGGAGCGCCAGAGGTTCATCCATGGTGACCAACAGCGGGGGCTGACCACTCTCGCGGCTCTAGCACGGACCGGTGGGCTTCGACGCCGCGGGCCATCCGAAAAACACGCCTGGAGGATTGGGGGCAAGGGGCGAGAGATGGGTAAGAGCAGAAATTGCCGCGAGACTCAGACGGCCCCTCGACATCGCTTTAGATATGTCTAATGTTAGGAGCGAGACGCCGGAAGTCTCCGCGCCGCTTTGGGAAGCGTCACCGACACTGCCGCGTAAGACCGAGTGAGGCGCGCAGTGTGATGCTGCCAAGTGTGGGGGCGCGGTCATGGACCGAAAGCTTGCTGCAATTCTTGCTTTGGACGTCGTCGGCTACTCCGCACTGATGGAGCACGAACAGGGCACGTTCGAGCGAGTCAAGCCGGTCGCAAGGAATTGTTCGAACCCGAGATCGCGCGCCACCATGGCCACATCTTCAAGCGTCACAAAAATAAGGGCAAACGTGACCAGCGCGCCAGAGACGTACAAGATCGTCCTGACACTACTACCGGAAGATGATGCATACCGGCTTCGTACCGACCGCTCCGACAACCGTCGACGAACGTTTGGAAACAGTCCCGTCACGGTCTCAGACATGCCTAACAAACGGTTATTCGATGTCGACGCAGCTCATTCGCTCATCGCATGAAGCGCGTCGTGCCTGACGATCTCGATGCTGCGCAGATTGAGCAGGCGGATGACGCCCTTGTCCTTCAGCCGGGTGAAAACCCGTGATACGGTCTCGATGGTGAGGCCGAGATAATCGCCGATATCCATGCGCGACATCGGCAGTTCGACCTGTCGCAACCCGCCCTGCCGCTCCGCCATGTCGACCAGGAACGCGGCGACGCGTTCGATGGCATTCTGGCGACCGAGGACCAAAAGATGTTCCTGCGCTCTCGTCAGGCCCTTGAGAGCCAACGGCAGCAGCTGACGGGAGATATCCGCACCATTGGTAAAGCGGAAGACGCGGACACTCGTAGCATTGATGGCTTCGGCGAAGAAATGATGGGTGGTGTCGGCTTCGAAGCCGAATGTCTCTCCAGCCAGATGGAAGGCGCTTATCTGCCTGCGACCGTCCGCAAGCAGGCGGTAAACACGGACGGCGCCAAACTCGGCCCTGTAGAAGGCTCCGGCCTTTTCACCTTGGGCATAGATTTCCGAACCGGAGGGAAAGAAGCTGACCGGCTGTAGCGGTGTCAGATCGAATGCCGCAGGCAGGCTCGACTGCACGGAGTGTGACGGCAGTGAAATTCTGGAGGTCGATTGGGCGTGCATGGCTGTTTTCCCGGTTGATCCGCGACGCAGCAATCGCGCGAATCCGCGGGTCGCGAAATTCGGTTATGTCCCTACGGGAAACTACCTAGCGCAGAGGCGCTAGCGGTCTGGCCCAGTGCTGCACAGGGCCTGGATCGTCAGGCCGTTGGGAGCAGAGCCGAACGGTTTTCGGGATGTACGATGCACAACCCGGGAGAGGAGGGGGCGCCGGACCGGCTGCGTATCCCACAATTGACAGCATCCAAATACAGCGACCGATGCTGTCACTCAGGGATATTGAGGTAAATCAACCTGCTTCCAAGCGAGACAGGCCAATATTCGTCCGTCCTTTTGTGGAGCTTTTGCAATGAGTCGAATTGGCGGTTTGCTGCTGGCCATGGTCATCGCCATACCAACGGCCGGAGTCGTTTTCTTGCTTTACAAGAACGAGCTTGGCCGCCTGCGCGACGCCGCCAGCCGAGGCGGCGTGGTCGCCAACCTCGACATAGGCCCGATCGAATACGCCGACATTGGTGTGGGTACTGCGCTCCTATCGATCCACGGCGCCGGCGGCGGCTTTGACCAAGGGCTTGCCAATGCAGCAGATCTTGTGGGTGAGGGCTTTCGGATCATCGCGCCGTCGCGCTTTGGCTATCTGCGCACCCCCGTTCCGCAGGATACCTCTCCAGCCGCGCAGGCCGATGCGCATGCGGCGTTGCTATCCAAACTGGACGTACCCAAAGCGATGGTCGTCGGTGTTTCGGCAGGCGCGCGTTCTGCGGTCGAGCTCGCACTCCGGCACCCGGACAAGGTCACCGCTCTCATTCTGATCGTCCCAGGTCTTTATTCGCCCACCAATCCGGTCTCGATTGAAGCGAGCCGCGGCAACAAGTTCGCTTTCTGGGTCGTCAATGCGGGCGGCGATTTCGCATGGTGGGCCACGGAGAAGATCGCACCGTCAGTGCTCATTCGCTTCCTCGGCGTTCCGCCAGCGCTGGTTGCGGCTGCGCCTCGGGCCGAACGGGACCGCGTCATGAGCATCGTCAAGAGCGTTGAGCCGTTGTCGCTGCGCTTCCCTGGAATCAACATCGACAGCACCCCTGCGTTGCATGAACTGCCCTTGGAAGTAATTACTGCGCCGACGCTCATTATTTCTGCGCGCGACGACCTGTTTGACACGCTACCGGCAGCTGAGTTCGCCGCAGCCAAGATCCCGGGTGCCAAACTGGTCGTCTACGACACTGGCGGACATCTTCTGGTTGGACAGCAGCAGGATGTTCGCATGGCAGTTCGCACGTTCCTAGCTGGCGCCGGCCTCATCCCGTCATCCGACGTACCAAGACAGTGATACCACATCCGCTTGGGGCGGTACCGCCTCACAGATCGTTCGTTGCTGTCGCCGATCGAAAGAACAATCGCAGGGGGAGAGGGCAGCGCATGGTGCCGGCGCTCGCCTTCGTAGCCGCTTGCGAACTAAAAGATTGATAATGATCCCAGGACTAACCGTTTCGTAGCCTACGCGCGGCTCCTTTGAATTGTCTTTCGGGATCACGCTGGATGTCTACGCGCGTTGGTGTACTCGCCGGATGGCGAAAGACGCAGCCGGTCATTTCGGAAAGACCGGTGCGCAGGCCACGGCCTGAGCCTCGGCCCGTCTCCCTGGCCAGATCAGGCCGAAGCGCTGGTTTGGAATGCTTTTGGCACCTTGGGTGACATTGGGTAAAAACAGCTAGGATAGCTCAGTCTCCTGGCGGCACCGGCTCTCACCAGTCGGCGCAGGCGCGCATGGCTGTTTCCCGATTGATCCGTGGCACAACAACCGCACGAAAATCCGCGGGTCGCGAAACTCGGCTTTCCCCATGAAAAACTACTTAGAGCTGTCGCGCCGGACAAAGCCCGGTGGAGTCGCGCGGCTTGAGCGATCAAATATTCGGTGGCTGGACAACCACGGCCGACCTTATCTTACCTGATTGATCGTGGCTAAAGCGCCAAGCCACCGAGCTTGCGCATTTGTTCGATCCACTTCGCCCGTGTCGAATCCCTGGCACCCGCGGCCATGCCGAACAACGTCTCGCGTACCGGACTGATGCCGACAAAATGAAGGATGCTGCGCCGCATGCCGGCAATGCCGTGGCCGAGGAACCAGAGCCGGTAAAGAACGGAAGGCATGCCCATGGTCACCACGACGCGAGAGGAGCGGCCGCGAAGCAGCGTCTTGGTGAAGCCTCCGCCCTTGTCCGGATAGGCAAACGCCGTTCCCGGCCGAATAACCTGTTCCAGAAACGCCTTAAGCATGGCCGGCATGGTTCCGAGCCACAGCGGAAACACAAACACGATGTGCTCCGCCCAGACGATCGCTTCGGCGGCGTCCTTCAGGCTGTCGGGGATCGCGCCGTGCTCGAACTCCTGCATCGTCCGAAGCATGGGAAAATCGAGCGCCGCGAGATCGATCCGGCGGACGACATGCCCCGCCTGTTCCGCGCCTTCGGCATAGGCCTTGGCGAGACCACGGCAGAGCCGGTCCGGGGACGGGTCAGGATGGCCGACAACAATCAAGATGCGTCGTCGCGGCATGAGTTACCTCTGAGGCGTCTTGGCAGCAACCGGACGTGTCGGAATTTCGGGGTAAGATCCTTCAAGCTGATCATGGCGCACTCCTTCGCGGAGTTTCATAGAGCGGCTGTACGGCTTGGCCCTTGATCGGCATCAAAAGAGGCCGGTTCTCGGCGCTATCGGAAGGTCAGTGGCAGCAACACCGCACCGTAACCGGCTATTGCGGCGATCAGGGTTGCACCTGCCAGCGGCAACCAGAAACCTCATCGGACCGGCAAATACTGCCAGCGACAGGCGGCCGATCGCGTTTGCTGCCAGTGCCGCGAGCACCGCCTGCCCACCGGTCTCGACAGGGACCGAATGCTTGACCAGGCGCAAAGCATTGAGCACCGAGACATCGACATCGAATGTGCCCGCAAGCGCCGAACTCGCCAGCAAGCCGCGTCCGCCGAATTGAGCAGCCAATGCAGCGCTCGCGGTCGCGACAATCGCAAAGAGCAGGGCGAAGAGCAGCAACGGCCCTAGTTCGAACGGATTGCGCGCGATCGCGCCGCCTTCGTGATCCCCGCTGTCTCGAGTCAGCAGCAATGCTCCGAGAGCCGCGAAGGAGAGCGCCGCGGCAATCGCCGGAATGCCCATCACGACCAAAACGCTTGGCTCGACGATCAGCACCACGGCGCAAACGCGCAGCACCGAAACCATTGCCGCCAGCGAGTGCCATGGTCACGGCGGTGGAAGAGACGATGGCGCCGGCGAGCGAGCTGACGAGCAGCCCGCGCGTGGTTCCCAGAACGCGAACGGCGACATAGCCAGCGAACGATATCGACGCCATCAGCACCGTGAGGAACCAGACTTCCCACGGGTTGAAGCCAACCCACGGGTCCATCGTCCGGTTTGGCAGCAATGGCAAAACGATCGCGGTCATCACGGCCAGGATCAGCGCAGAACGAAGCTCGACCCAGGTCAGCCGATCAAGAGGCCGTGCAGGATCTCGCGACTGGCAAGGACCGCCGCCAATGCCGCCCCCCGGCTGCGGCGACGCGGTAGTCACCGGCGACCGAAAGCGCACCGAGCGCGAACACGATCACCGCAGTAACGCTGAAGTCCTCGTCATGGGCGGCGTCACGCGCCTTGTACCAGGCGAAGATTGCCGTAAAGGCGACGAAGCCGCCGACTAGCACGGAAACTGCGTCGAGCGCATCGGCCAGAGCTGCGAGAATACCGCCGAGCAGACCGGATATGCCGAAAGTTCGAATTCCGGCCGTCCGGCTGCGATCAGGCGCGTCCCGTTCCCGCCAGCCGCGCTGCAATCCCACGAGCAGGCCTATTGCCAAAGCGAGACCGAGCCGGGCGATGAGCGAATCCATGGTGTGGCTGCTTTCAGGCCGTGGCCATCGGCAGGTGGTCGCGAACCCACCTGACGATCTGCCCGGCCGTCATTGCGCCGGATGTGCGCGCGACCTCCCGCCCGCCATGGAACAGGATCATGGTCGGGATGCTGCGAATGCCGAGCCTGGCTGAAACGGCCTGCTCATTGTCGGAATTTAGCTTGATCAGGCAAACATCCGGCTCCAATTCGTTCGCTGCCGTCTCATATGCCGGCGCCATCATCTTGCACGGGCCACACCATGGGGCCCAGATATCGACGACAACGGGGATACTGCTGCGCGTGATGTGGTCATCGAAAATCCGACCGTTGACGTCTTCAGGGTGACCTGAGAACAGCCTGTTCCCGCACTTTCCGCATTTCGCATTCTTGGCACTGCGGGCCGGCGGCAGGCGGTTGACCCCACCGCATTTGCTGCAAACCACCAGATTCTGCTGAGCCATAACCATTCACCATTGGTATCATCTTTATGTGCGTGGGAGATCGCCGTCGCCAAGTGCCTCGCATGTCCAATGCTTTTGGCCACGACGGGGACCTTAAGGTGAAAACGGCTGGGACAGCTCAGTCTGCTGGCGGCCCCTGCTTTGCAAAACCCAAGCGGGCGGAACGGTTCACTCGCTTGCTTCCCGGCCCGACACCTGCTCGATGAGGATCCTGAAAAAGACGTGCGGAGTGCTGTCCGAAACGGCAGGCGTCACTGGCTTGAGGGCACCTGGCTCCCACCAGTTGGCGTGCCTGCTCAACACTGACCATGCATAGTCGCGCTGAACCTTGCAGCCGATATGGTCAGGCAGTTCTTCATAGCGGCCGTCGACAACCACGCTTCTCCATCCCCGCCCTTGGCCGCGTTCGTCGACCTGGACGGACACCAGCGGGTTGGCCCGCATCCAGTCGATCTTCTTGCCCAACATGGAAAATGCATAAAGGTGATTGTCCGGGTGGGCATAGTGCAGCGGGACGACATAAGGCTGCCCGTCCTTCGCGCATGCCAAGCGGCCGACTCGATTGGCCGTTAGCAATTTCGTACATTCCAAGGCGGAAAGCGTACGGATCAACATCAACGCGATCTCCTGTGTTTCGTGACTGCAAGGGTGTCGCCGTGCTTCATCGACTCTGCTATCCGGCATCGCGGATCTCGTTTGAATCTCGATCATAGCGCCTGCTGCCAGGGAGGTGATTGATCACGATCAAGGAGTCGGTCATCCCACGGCGACCCAACGACCATGTCTGGCCGGTCTCGTCATTCGCATGGCGGCCACGCCACGCTGTCAGTGTCGATGCGGGAGTGGGCGATTTCTGAAAAATGATCCAGATCAAGGCGGGGCCCTGCCGCTTCCACGCATCATAGGGGATGATGTGGAAGCCAATCTCAAGCGCTCCGTTCGGTCGTGAGCTCGAACTGGCCGTCCTCGACGAGGACGGCGAACATACCCTTGTTTTCCCTTGCATAAAGGAGCGGGAAGGCTGGAAGAACGCCGCCACCCGCTCACGCGTTGACATCCACCCGACCCACTGGCGCGACTGGATGCCGGATAGGATCCCGGCAAACAACCACAAGTCTCATGGTGACTCGCCTTAACGTTTGGATTCCACGACCAATGCCATGCGCACGAGATGCGACAGGCTGCTCGCGGCCATTTTGCTCATGACATTGGCGCGATGGATCTCGACCGTGCGCGGGCTGATGCCAAGATCGTAAGCAATCGTCTTGTTTGGCAGGCCGGACACAAGACCGTCCAGCACCTGTCGTTCTCGCTCGGACAGGGCCGCCAGACGACCGCGGATTTCCACGCTTTGTGGGTGTGTAGCATCCGCCTGGTTGCGATTGTCCAAAGCGGAGCGGATCGCCTCGATCAGCACCTCGTCGTCAAACGGCTTTTCGATGAAATCGGCGGCACCTTCCTTCATCGCCTGAACAGCGAGCGCCACGTCGGCATGGCCTGTCATGACAATGACCGGAATAGTATGCCCGCGGGTCCGGAGCTGCCGCAGGAACTCGATGCCGTCAATGCCGGGCATGCGCACATCGGTCACGATGCAGCCGTCAAGACTGCTCGTGGCCGTAGCCAGAAAAGCTGTCGCCGATTCGTACAGGCGCACAGCGAAGTCAGCCGTCGCCAACAGAAAACCAAGCGATTTGCGAACGTCGACGTCGTCATCGACCACATGCACAAGATGGCTATCGGCCACTGGCGACCTCTTCCTTTTCCACGATGCGCAAGGTGAACCGGAAGGCGGTTCCTCCGGACGGCATTGCCTCGGCCCAGATGTGACCGCCGTGCGACTCAACGATCGTACGGCAAATAGAGAGGCCGACGCCCATGCCCTGCTTTTTAGTGGTGACAAATGGCTGGAAAAGCTGGGCGGAGACTTCCGGCGCGAGACCAGTGCCTGTGTCGATCACGCTTACCTCAGCCATGCCGTCATCACGGGCCACGGTTATGATTTGCAACTCACGGCGTGGTACGCCTTGCATGGCTTCTATCGCATTGCGCATCAGGTTCAGCAGGACCTGCTGAATCTGGATGCGGTCCGTCAAGACCAGTTCGGCGGCCGGATCGAGCTTATAGCTGACACGCACGTCTATTTCTCTTGAGCCGACCAGTGCCAGTGACGAGGCTTCCTCGATAATCGCCGGCAGGCGTTCGACTTGACGCTCACTCTCGCCTCTTGCGACGAAATCCCGCAGGTGGCGAATGACGTCTCCGGCCCTCAATGCCTGTTCCGCTGCCTTTTCGACGGCTTCCCTCAGCATCGGCGCATTCTCTTCCGTGCTTCTTTCGAGAAGTCGGCGACTGCCTTTCAGGTAGTTCGTGATTGCCGTGAGGGGCTGGTTGATTTCGTGGGCAAGTGTCGAAGCCATTTCGCCTAGCGCGGTAAACCGCGCCATATGGAGAAGCTCCTGCTGCTGCTCCTGTATCCTTGCCTCTGCTCTGTGGCGCTCCGTCAAGTCGCGGCAGAAGCCGGTAAAGAAGCGGCCGGTTCCAGGATGCATTTCACCGACAGAAAGTTCCATCGGAAAAGTTGAGCCATCCTTGCGCATTCCAGTGACGGTGCGGCCGAGCCCGATGATCCGGCGCTCACCGGTTGATAGATACCGGTGCAGATAAGCATCATGCTCTTCGCGGTAGGGTGACGGCATCAGCAGATTGACGTTCTGACCGATGACTTCGCTCGACTGGTAACCGAACAGCGTTTCGGCAGCCGTGCTGAAGGATTGAATACTGCCCTGTTCGTCGATGACGACCATTGCGTCGGGCACCGTCGCCAGGATCGAGCGCAAATGATCTTCACGCAAACGAAGTGCCGCGTTCGCAAAGGAGAGCTCGCTGACGTCGGTGCCTTGGACAAAAATGGCCGTGATGCGACCATCGTCGGCTTTGATGGGCTGATAGACGAAATCGAGGATGCGCTCTTCGACCGGCTCGTCATCCTTGTTGCGAAGAGCGACCTTTACGCCCTGACCTCTGTAGGGCTCGCCCGTTTCGTACACCTGGTCCAGCAGTTCGTAGAAACCCTGGCCTGGGAGCTCGGGAAGGGCTTCGCGTACCGACTTTCCTATCACTTGCCTCTGGCCAATCAGGCGTTGATAGGCGGCGTTGGTCAGCTCGAAGACGTGGCCCGGCTCACGCATCAACGTGATGAAACCAGGGGCCTGCTCAAACATCTGGGAGAGCCGGTCGTGTTCGGCCGTGCCCCGCCCTTCGGCGCGAACACCAGTCGACAAGTTACGTGGTTGTTTGTCGTCCAAATCAAGTCCTATGATCGGGGAACCCGCAACGCAGTCTTGTTACCATCCATTGCTCGTTCTGCACACGGAAAACCCATGAAGCCAAATAGTCGCGGTCGAGCCTGCTGGACCTTTCGGAGCTCACCCCATCGGCCTGCCGGCTGCACCCTTATGTCGTATAACCGCCGGTCACATAGGAACTTCAAAGTTGTCACCTTGCGGCATTCACGCCAGCCCCAGTCGCCACGAGAGGGAGTGGCCTGTTGACCGAGATCAATGCAGCTGTCGCCGACATGGCGATGATCTGCCGGGAAACGGGAGTAAAACGACATGAGTTTTCTCGAGTACCTGATTTCAGTTGACGCCAGGACCGCCTTGATGGGCCGCATGATGCAGAAGCTCGGCGTCGACAAACAATTGAAGGTCGTTCCGGACCATGTTGGCGTAACCAATCGGGCGGTGGACCGGTGTCGCTCCTGCGGGCACCAGGATGAATGCTCGACTTGGCTTGATGAACACCAGCAAGCTGATGATCCGCCAGACTATTGCCGCAACCGCGACCTGATCGCACGGCTGCAGCACGCAGCCGGCCACCGATAGAGCGTTACGCAGGCATACCGCAGTTCGCGTCACCAAGGCCGCCGCGAATGCCTGCAACTCCACTTTCATGTAAACAGCCGACTGGCCCCACGGGCTGCCCGCTTGTTATCAAGGCTGCCATGACAGGAACCTGCAGCGATGCCCCGCAGAGGCGCGCCGCTAATGACACTGCGAGGCGCCGGCTTTCAGATGCGATCCGATCTATGCCGACAAAGGCCTCCTTTGAAACCAAATGCATCGATCCCATCGTAGACGCGACTTCACTCGGCGCGTCGCGGGCCTGTTTGAGGGCGGGTATCACCTTGAGGTCTTTGGGCCCTCGAAAAGCAAGGACGTGCACATGACTGCGAAGGCTCGGAGCAAGAGAACGATCGTTGGTACTCCGTTGCCATACGTGCTTGACGAGGCCATGATCCGTCTTGTGGTTCACGGCTTCTATGACAAGATTCGCCGCGACGACCTTCTCGGCCCCATCTTTCATGACGCTATCCAGCCTGAGGTGTGGCCGCGTCATCTGGCTAAGATGTGCGACTTCTGGTCCGCTACGCTGCTCCGGTCGTCCCGTTATGAAGGCCGTCCATTACCGCCACACCTGGCGATCTCCGGCCTTGGAGTGGCGCATTTCCGGCGTTGGCTAAAGCTGTTTCGCGCAACCGTGCACGGCATTTGCCCACCCGAGGTTGCGGCGCTGTTCATGGATCGCGCGCTGCGCATCCCAATTAGCGTGGGTAAACCCACAATCAGCCGCAACGCCGCGCGATGCGCGTCTGCCTGTCCGTGGAGACAAGCATGACTGACTCAAACAAAAACGACACACCGATGGCCAAGCAATTCGTCCGGCGTCGACCTGAACAACACACTGCTCCCTATGCTGATCGGCGGGCTTGTTCTGATCGTCGTCGGTGCAATCGTGGTCATGACGTTCGTCTAGTTTTCCTGGCAGACGCTCATCAAAGTTGCGAAAGCGCAACGAAGGCAGCCCGCGCGCGATTTATGACGAGACCTCGCATATCGCGGAGACTTCATCGTGAAGCAGCGCAGTTCGATCAACTCTGATATGGTCGTTGACGAGATCATGAGAAAATGGCCGGCAACGGTGGCCGTGGTGGTGAACTACAGGATGCTTTGCGTGGGCTGCCCGATCGGCAGTTTCCATACCGTGGCCGAAGCATGCCGCGAGCATCGGATCAACCAGACCTGCTTCATTTTGGACCTGGAATCGGCTGTTCGGCGCGAAAGCTGAAGGTCAGCCCTTGTCCCGGTTCTCGGCGAGAACCACAAGGCGATGAGCATCCTTCACGGTGACTTTCTGGCGCCCGCTGACAATTATTCCGTGGTCTTCCCACTTGCTGAGCAGACGGCTTACGGTGTGCAGCGTCGTTCCTGTCATCTCGGCAATGTCCTGCCTCGAAATCGGGAAGTCGATTTCGATACCGCTGTCGGTCTTTCGGCCGGTCTGGTTCGCCAGTCGCAGCAGCGCATGGGCAACCCGCTGCTCCACCTGTGCCGTGGACATCTCCACCACCCGCGTCTGGGTCTCCTGCAGCCTGGTTCCAACCGTCCTATAGGTGGTTGCCCCAAACACGGGGAACCGTCGCGCCAGGTCCGGCCAGAGAGCGTTGGGCCAGGCCAGCACCACGCAGTCCACCGCGGCGACCGCATTGGCGGGGTAGGTCGTTCGCCCTAGTGCTGCGGCGACGCCAAAAATTTCGCCTTCACTGATGTATCTGGCGATGACCTGCTGCCCGTCAGGCGTGGTGCGGACAACGCGTATGTGCCCGGCGATCAGCACGAAAAACGAATGGGCCTCGGCTTCCTGCTCGAAGATCGCCGTGTCCTTGGCATAACGAGACGACCGCGCATTTTGTACGATCTCGCTCTGCTCGTCGGGCGTAAGCCCCTGGAAGAGGGGCAGTCCAGAAATCACCGATCGATCCAACGCAGCCAAGCGGATCCCTCACAGCCCTACGGTTCCGCATCAGTCGTGCGGGAGACCTTTCTTATCCCGAGTTTGCGCCAGCGCAAATTGTCCCCGGCCGCATCAAGCTAAATGGCATGGAACGGCGCAATGCCGCGAAGACGAAACAAAGGACAAATCGATGAAACTCTCCATCCTCGCTGCCGCAATCTCCCTCCTCGCGCTCGCCGGCGGCGCAAGCGCGGAAGAGCATGTGGTGCAAATGCTCAACAAGGGCGGAAAAGGCGCCATGGTTTTCCAGCCGGCCTTCGTCAAGGCGGCACCCGGCGACACCGTCAAGTTCGTGCCGATCGACAAGGGCCACGATGCGGAGTCGATCAAGGGTATGATCCCGGATGGCGCCGAACCTTTCAAGGGGAAGCCCAACGAGGAGATCACCGTCACACTGACCCAGGAAGGTGTGTACGGCGTCAAATGCGCGCCTCATTACGGCATGGGCATGGTCGCGCTGATCGTTGTCGGCAAGCCGGTCAACCTCGACACAGCCAAGACGGTCAAACATGCGGGGAAGGCAAAGACGGTGTTTGCCGACCTGTTTACCCAGGTCCCGGCCAACTGACCAGCATGCCTGCCTGCCACAAAGGGGGCGGGCGCGGGCCGGACGAACCGAGGGCGGCGGTTCATCCGGCCCTTTTCATTTGAGGATATAGTCATGGGGATTCCACGCCTTCGGGCATACGCCGGGCCCGCGTTTCTTTCCTACGGGTTCAGGCCCTTCTTCTTCCTCGGATCGCTTTATGCCGGACTCTCGATTCTGCTTTGGCTGCCGATTTATGCGGGCGAATTCAATGCCCACAGTGCATTCGTTCCCGTCGACTGGCATGTCCACGAGATGCTGTTTGGTTATCTGCCTGCGATCGTTACCGGGTTCCTGTTGACCGCGATCCCGAATTGGACCGGCCGGCTGCCTGTGCAAGGCCTGCCGCTGCTGGCGCTGGTTGTCTTGTGGCTAGCGGGCCGTATCGCTGTCTTCTTCTCGGCGGATATCGGTTGGGAAGCAGCCGCTGTGATCGACGGTTCTTTTCTGCTTGCGGTCGCCACGGCGGCGGCACGCGAAATCGTCTCGGGACGGAACTGGCGCAATCTGAAAGTACTGCTGCCGCTTGCCGTCCTGGCTGGCGCCAACGGCACGTTCCACATCGAGGCGCATCTTCAAGGCACATCCAACATCAGCCGCAGGCTCGGCATGGCCGCGGCGATCATGCTCATCTCGTTGATCGGCGGGCGCATCATTCCGAGCTTCACCCGCAACTGGCTCGTCCGCGAAAATCCTGGCAGGCTGCCTGCTCCGTTCGACCGTTTTGACATGGCATCGATAGCCATCTCAGCCATCGCGCTGGGAGCATGGACGTTCGCCCCCGACAACAGCGCCTCAGGAATGCTCATGGCCGTCGCCGCGATCTGCCAGGCGTGGCGTCTGTCGGGCTGGGCTGGCGAGCGCACATTGCGGGATCCGCTCGTGCTCACCCTCCATCTTGCATATGCCTTTGTGCCTATCGGTCTTGCCTTCGTTTCGGCGTCGATCTTCTATCCTGCCATCGTGCCGGCTGCTGCAGGGCTCCACGCGCTCGGAACTGGTGCGGTCGGCGCGATGACGCTTGCCGTGATGACCCGCGCGACGCTCGGGCACACCGGGCGAGAGCTCAAGGCTGGGAAAGGCGCCTCGTTCATCTTCGTGACCGTCCTCCTCGCAGGATCATTGAGAATCCTGGCTGCCTTCGTCCCCTGTGACATAGTGATCGACATGGCCGGCACCGCATGGGTGGCGGCATTTGCCGGCTTCATTCTGATCTATGGAACTGCGTTGATGAGGCCAAAGGTGCGGTGAGGCGGCGGGGAGACAGGCGACCGTCGAAACGCGAATGAATAAGCCGCTTCTGATTTGTCAGGCAATACCGAGGTAGCCGACGATACGCTTCGCCCACCCCCGATGGTCCCGGACCAGCCTGAAACCCAGATTGTCGGGAGGCGTGCCAACGGCACAGCCGCCGCTTTTTCCGTCGCTGACGAAATTCGACATGTAGGCTCTGTGAAGCCCTTCAAGGACGTGGACGCCGCAATTGTCGACCGAACTCGCAACGCCGCTTCCATCCGCAGCCAATGTGGTGCGGACATAGCAAGTCGAAGTCCACTCCCAGACATTGCCGGAAAAGTCGGCGAGGCCCAGGGAATTGAAACCAAAAGAGCCACGGCTCTTGGGCAACGGGTCCGGTTTGCGATTGAGGTCCACCTCGGCCTTGTAGCTGGTGAGCCAGCGTCTGGCGGGGTTGTTGGCGTCGTTTTCAACACCCTCGAATTCGCCTGCGAACCGCTCCGCCGCGGCAAACGCCCATTCTTCGTCGGATGGCAGCCGCCATTGGTCCCCGGTCACTTGCGAATACCACCGGGCGTAGGCATTGGCATCGAGATAGCTCACTCCAGTTACGGGAGCGTTGCTTGGGATCGCGCGCGTCTCCTGTGCCGGCTGACAGCCTCCTGCCGAGACGCAGTCTGCATAGTCGGCCGCGCTGATCTGGTAGGCCATGATTTCGAGAGGTCTGTTGAGTTGCCGCTTGAGGCGGGGATTGGCTTGCGGGCGTCCCTCCATCAGGAACTCCCCTGGCGTCGGATAGGTGATCGAACCGGAAAGCAAGGTAACCGTCATAGCGATGGGGTGAGGTTGTCGATCCCCGAAGACCGTCTGTATCGAGAGCCCTGCCGGAACGGCAGCGGCGACCAGGGCGACCGGAAGAACCTTGAGGATCAATGGAGACATCGCTTTGTCCATGCCCGGACAGCATCGCTGTCCGGGCAAATTGGAGTGCCGTCAGTTGGTGGCGAGGGGTGTCGGCGCTTCGACCTGCGTCATCAGGTCGTCATTCCATTCGCCCTCGACCATAAAGTGAGCGGTCGCACCGAGCTCCACGGCCTCGATCAGATTGTGATTGACATAGGCGTAGACGCCGGGCTGCAGGAACGTGTAGAGCGCCGACCCCGCGGAGCCGCCACGGATGAACCAGGTTTCCAGATCCTTGGCCGGCGGATTGGCGAATTTGCCCTGTTCCCAGACATAGTCGCCGTGGCCACCGATCAGATGCGGTCGCGTATCGCGGTTGGCCTGCGAATGGACGATCAACACGGTCTCGCCGACCTTCGCCTTCATCGCATTGTCGCCGGTCAGCGAACCGACCTTGCCATTGAACACCACATGCGTCGGGATCAGCCCGCGCATGACCTTGACGATGTCGTCGTAACCGTCGCCGGCCGACTCGTAGGTCTTGAAGTTGCCCTTCTCGTCGCGCGGAATATAGAAGTCGTTCTCGCCGATGTAGAAGATCTTGTCGTACTTTACCGGTTCGCCCTTGTCGTTCCTGAGCCCATCGCGCGGCAGGATCATGATGGCGCCGCTCATGCCGGAGACGACATGCCATGGGATCATCGCGCCGCCAGGTGCGCAGTGATAGACGAACGTACCCGTTCGGGTTGCCTTGAAGCGCAAGGTCACCAGTTCGCCGGGATTGATCAGCGTCAGGGCGCCGCCGCCCAGCGCGCCGGTTGCGGCGTGGAAATCGATGTTGTGAGCGAGTGAGTTGGTGTCGGGATTGATGAGCGTCAGTTCGACATAGTCGTCCTGATGCACGACCATCAGAGGGCCAGGAATCGAGCCGTTATAGGTCATCGCATTGAGCGTCGTGCCGTCGGCATCGATGACGACGGGCTTTTCCTCGATGGTCATGGTGAACTCGACGATTTTCGGTCCGCCCGTGGCGATCTGATCGTGCGGATGCACAAAGGGCGGTGCCACGAGCTCGATCTTTTCGCGGGCGAGCCCTCGAATGTCCGTCTTTGTCACCGTTGCCGAAAATGCCGGCAGTGCCGCCACGGCGGCAGCGCCAATCGCTGCTCCGAAAAGGGCGTCGCGTCGCGTGATCATGTCAGTCTCCTATCTCTCAACCGTTGCGGATGAGCAGAAGGTATCTGGCCTGACGCAGCGTTTCTTTGCGCTGGCGCAAATTGGTGGCGTTCAGTGTTAGGCAGCGACAACCCCGGAAACAGCAATCGTGCGCAGCATAGTCGCAGGGGGAAGGGTGTGGGAGCGGTTGGCTGCACCGGCGCTGTTTGTCAGCCCTCGGCCCTGGATCAGCGCTCCAGTCTGTCTTCTCGATCGATAAGGATCCGCTCGGCAGCTCCGTCAAGATCTTCGTACTGGCCACTCCTCAACGCCCACAGGAAGCCCCCCAGGCCAAGCGCACCAAGGAACAGGGCGACAGGGATGAGGTAGGCAAGGGTGGTCATGAGCATTGCGCCAGTTTGCTGCTGTCGGACAGCCTGTCGTGCCGGACATCTTTCGCCGGCGAATCTGGCATAGAACCTCGCAGACGCAGCGCATTCCCGATGACAAGCAGGGAAGACGCGGACATCGCGATCGCGGCGATAAGAGGGGTGACGTGCCCCAGGATCGCGATCGGCACGGCGACGGCATTGTAGACGATGGCGATCGTGATGTTCTGGCGAATCAAGCTTCCCGCCTTGCGCGAGACGTCCAGCGCGAGGGGGATTGCCAGAAGGCTTTCGCGCAGGAATACGAAATCCGCCGCATTGCGGCCAATGTCGGCGGCCGTGGCCGGCGCGAACGAAACATGCGCCGCGCTCAGCGCAGGCGTGTCGTTCAAGCCGTCGCCAACCATCAGAACCCGGTGTCCCTCTTTCGCCAGGGTTTCGATGCATTCGACCTTGCCGGACGGCAGCAGGCACGGAACGAAATCGCCGATACCCAGCATTTTCGAGATTTCGCCGCAGGCGCTCGCGCTATCGCCCGACAGCATCTGAACCGACATCCCGGCATCGTTCAATCGCTCGATCGCCGCCATGGCGTCGGCACGCAACGCATCCTCGAAATTGAAGGTCGCGACAACGATCCCGTCTTTCGTCAGGACCGTCCCGCCATAGCCATGTTTGCCTTCGCCGCCGGTGCGGGCCTTCCATCCAGCCCATCCGCGTCTGCCCAGCCGCCAGATACTTCCGACGTCAGTTGCCTCGATCCCGAACCCCGGATGCTCGGTGACGGCATCGAATTTGTGCTGCCCGCCGGCAGCGGCAAGACCGGCTATGGCCTTTGAAAAGGGATGACGCGAATGCGCGGCCATGTCGGCCGCAATCGTCAGCATGGCCGGATCGATCGAGGCCGCATTGACGAGACGGGGCTGGCCGAGCGTGAGCGTGCCGGTCTTGTCGAACACCGCTGCATCAATCGTTGCCAGGCGCTCCATGGCCGAACCATCCTTGACCATGATGCCGTTCTCGAACAGCCGCCGCGCGGCGACCACCTGGACGATCGGCACGGCGAGCCCGAGCGCGCACGGGCATGTGATGATCAAAACGGCAATGGCGATGGTTATCGCCCGATGCCAGTCGCCGGTTGCCGCCATCCAGCCAAGGAATGTCACGAAGGCGGTGAGATGAACAACTGGAGCATAGAGTGCTGAAACGCGATCGGCCATGCGGCGGTAATGTGCGCGACCGCCCTCGGCGGCTTCCATCAGCCGAACCATTTCCGCCAGGAACGAATCCTTCGCGGCAGCTGTCGCCTCGATGGTCAGCGGGCCGGTAAGGTTGAGCACGCCGGCCTGGATGGCGTCATTTGGCGCCACGCTTCTGGGCGTGCTCTCGCCCGAAACCAGCGAGCAGTCGACGTCCGATGTCCCACGCGTGATCTTGCCGTCGACGGGGATCCTTTCGCCGGCCGCGATCAGCAACAGCATGCCCGGTTCGATCTCGCCAACCGGCAGATAGTCGCGTGCGCCATCGTCGCGCAGCACCATGGCGCCACGCGCGGCCAGTTGTGACAGGCCTTTCACCGCGGTGCGGGCGCGTTCGCGCATCATGTGATCCAGCGTGCGGCCGATCAACAGGAAGAACAGCAGAGACACCGACGCGTCGAAATAGGCGTGGTCGCCATGGGTGATCGTCTCATAAAGGCTCATCGCATAGGCCAGCGACACGCCGACCGCGATCGGCACGTCCATGTTCATGCGGCCGTGACGCAAGGCATTCCAGGCCGACTTGAAGAAGATGCCGCCGGCGAAGGCGAGTGCGGGGATGGCGATCAGTGCCGAGACCCAGTGGAACAGGTCGCGGGTCGCGCCCTCGGCACCGGACCAGACCGAAACCGACAGCAGCATGATGTTGCCCGCCGCAAATCCGGCAACAGCGACGGCGCGGATGAGCTCCGAGAGCGTTTTGTCCTTTTCACCAATCTCTGGTTCGAACAAATGCGCCTGGTAACCCAGCCGCCCCAGCATGGCGACGAATGGTGGGGCCTCGTCCCCGCGCCACCGGACCGAGACCCGCTTCGTTGACAGGTTGACGCGAGCGGCCTCGACGTGATCGAGTTTTGCCAACGCCGTCTCGATTGTCTGGATGCAGGCTGCGCAATGAACCGTCGGAACTGAAAGATCGGTCTGGCTAAGGCCATCGCCAAGCGACAGGCTCGCCAGCTTGATCTCTTCGCTGGAAGGCCGGACGGATGTAGCGTTGCCCAGATCCAGCGCCATTTCAGCACCTGGTGCACAGCAGCTCATTTCAGCGCTCCATCGGAGATCATGATCCTGCGCACGTCGCGGAAAGGCCTTGCCAGGCCGGCATCGGCGTCGATTTCGACGATCCACACACCGTCCCTTGGCATGTGCTGCACGGCAAACTCCTGGCCCGAGGCGGCGGCGAGCGTGATGGACTCATCTTCTTTCTCGTAAGCGGGATGGCGAAACAGCACCTTCACGCCATGCAAGGGAACCGACTTGCCGGCGGCGTCGGTGAGGCCATAGCGGACTTCGCCCCATGAGATGGTCAGCTTGCCGGTCCAGCCGAGGGCTGCCTGCGCGCGCCCTTCCTCGGCCTTCCTGTTGAATTGCTGGCTCGCCACATAGGTGTTTTCGACGACAAGGCCGGTCCAACTCGTCTTGGCAAGCGTCGCCATGGTCAGATTGGCCGCGATGACCACGCCGAAAAAAGCAAGGATGATGGCCAACATGTGCCTGCCGGTGAATTCGCGGGACTTTCGCGTGGTGGCGTTCATCTGGCGATCTCCGGCGCGTTGAATGTGGCGGTGTATTCGTTCGACTCGAAACTCGTTTTGTCCTCGACCCGGAATGTGAAGGTCTGCGCTTCGCCATGGACCTGATCAGCAGGCAGGCGCACGAAAACCTTCAACATCTTCAGCCGGTCGGGTTCGACCTGGATCGCAAAAGAGCGATCGGCGGGGAGGTCGACACCAACGATGCTCATCTCTGCGCCTGGCAAACCCGCAATGCTGACGACGATCGTTCTTGGTTCGGGGATCATGTTCAGCAGCTTGACGGCATAGCCGTTGCGGATCGAGCCGTCGGACAGCGTTACGAATTGTGGATTGCGGTCGTGCAAAACATTGATTTCGAGCCGGTCACGCGTCAGCAGCGAAAAGAGCAGACCCAGGCCGATCAGCGACCACATGGCCATGTAGACATAGGTGCGTGGCCGAAAGATCTTGCGGACATGGAAATGCGCCACCCTGTCCGAAAACAGGCCGTCATCCGTCCTGACCAATGACGGATCGACCGAACAGGCGCCGCCCGCGGTCGCCAGCATCATGTTGGCATTGTAGTCGGAGAGTGTCGCGTAGGAGATCAAGCCGCGCTCCTTGCCGAGCTTGTCCATGACCCCGTCGCAGGCGTCGATGCAGAGCGCGCAGGTGATGCATTCGAGCTGCTGGCCATCGCGAATGTCGATCCCCATCGGGCAGACAGCCACGCAGGCGTTACAGTCGACGCAATCGCCGACTGACTGTCCAGCGGCCTGGACCTTCTTGGTGTGACGCGTGCGCGGTTCGCCGCGCCAGTCATTGTACGTGACGGTGAGCGAACTTTCGTCGAGCATGGCCGCCTGGATGCGCGGCCATGGGCACATATAGGTGCAGACCTGCTCGCGCATCAGCCCGCCGAACGTATAGGTCGTCGCTGTGAGCACAGCGACGGTGATGTAGGCGACAGGCGCTGCCGTGCCGGTGAAGAGTTCGACGAGCAAGGTCGGCGCATCGGCGAAATAGAAGATCCAGGCGCCGCCGGTCGCTGCACCTATGATCAGCCAGATGGCGTGTTTCGATATTCTCAGCGCGAGCTTGCGGGCGGTCCAAGGCCCGGCATCGAGCTTCATGCGTGCGTTGCGGTCGCCCTCGATAGCTCGCTCGACGACCAGGAACAGATCGACCCACACGGTCTGCGGACACGTATAGCCGCACCAGGCACGACCGACAGTCGACGTAACGAGGAAAAGACCGACGCCGGCCATGACCAGAAGGCCGGCCACATAGTAGAATTCCTGCGGCCAGATCTCGATGAAGAAGAAGTAGAAACGCCGGTTGGCGAGATCGAGCAGCACTGCCTGGTCAGGGGCGAACGGGCCACGATCCCACCGCAGCCACGGCGTCAGATAGTAGATGCCGAGCGTGATCGCCATCACCAGCCATTTGAACCGGCGAAAGCTGCCCGAGGCCCGCTTCGGGAAGATCTTCTTGCGCGCGGCATACATCGGCTGTCGCACTTTGGCGGAGTTGACCGCCTCGGCTTCGAGCCGTTCTACCTGCGTATTGTCCAGCACTGGTTTCTCCCGTCGCGCAGCTTTGATTTCGCCGGGCAAATGTCCTGACTGGATGCAGGCAGGTCAGCGAAATACAGCGTCGAGCGGATTTTGCTGCCGACTGGATTGCGCCGCGTTGATGCAGGTCAATCGCCTGGCCCATGGAAAACAAATCGAGGCCCGGCAGAGCCGGACCTCGTCGCTTCGGCGGTGAGGGCCGGAGAATAGGCCCCCGTTCCTATTCTCCACCGCCTAGCGAATGCACGTAGACCGCCAATTCCTTGACCCTGGTTTCGCCCAGGCGCGCGCCCCAGGCCGGCATCACGCCTTGTTTCGGCGCTGTGACCTGGGCGGCAATGGCCGTTTCGCCCGATCCGTAGAGCCAGATGGCATCGGTCAGATCAGGAGCGCCGAGCTCCTTGTTGCCCTTTGCGTTGTCGCCGTGACAAGCAACGCAGTTTTCCGCAAAAACCTTGGCACCGGGCGCCACCAAAGATTCGTCGCTGACGGCTTGGGACAGGCCGGCAATATAGGCGCTGACCTGTTTGATCTGGTCGGCAGTGATAATGTCGCCAAAGGCTGGCATTTCCGAAAGTCGCGTATCCGGATCGGATGCGAAGCGGATACCATGCGTGACCGTCTGCTGGATCTGATCCGCCTTGCCGCCCCACAGCCAGTCATCGTCATTGAGGTTGGGGAAGCCCTTAGAGCCCTGGGCGCCGGAGCCATGACATTGCACGCAATTGACCTTGAACGCGGCGCCGCCAGCGGCGATCGCGAATTCGCGCAAACCATCGTCCGCCGCGATCTCCGAAACACTCTTCGATTCTATCGCCGCGACATATTTGCCCTTCGCCGCTTCAGCCGCCGATAGCTCGTTCTTGACTTCGTTGCGGCTCGAATAGCCGAGCACGCCCGTTGTTGCCGAATGCAGCAAAGGCCATGCCGGATAGGCGATGGTGTATCCGATTGCCCAGATAATGGTGGCGTAGAAGGTAATGACCCACCAGCGCGGAAGCGGGTTGTTCAGCTCCTGAATGCCATCCCATTCGTGGCCGGTGGTCGAAACGCCAGAGATTTCATCGATGTGCTCGTCGCTCATGATCACTCGTCCTTAAGGGGAATCCGGGCAGCTTCGTCGGCCAGCTTGCGGCTGCCGGGGCGCAGGGCGAAGGCAATTGCGCCGACAAAGAAAAGCGCCATGGCGACCAGGCCCCAGCTGTCGGCAAACTCTCGCATCAGATTGTAATCCATAAATAAAACTCCTCAGCGATAGCCGGCGGCTTCGTCGTAGTTCTTGAAATCGACCAGCGTGCCAAGCATCTGGAGATAGGCGACGAGGGCATCCATTTCGGTGACCTGTTGCGGGTTGCCGTCGAAGTCGCCGATCTTGGCTTTGGGGTAGCGGGACTCGAGGCCGGATGTGTCGGCGTTGGGATCGGCTTGCGTCATCAAATCGGCATTGGCGTGGGCGATCATGTCGTCGGAGTAGGGGACGCCAACGCGCCTGTTGGCGACCAGATGCGTCGAGAAATCCTTCACGTCGATCGGCGTGTCTTTTAGAAATGCGTAGCTCGGCATGATCGATTCCGGCACGACCGAACGCGGATCCGTGAGGTGATCGACATGCCAAGCATTCGAGTAGCGGTCGCCAACCCGGGCGAGGTCCGGTCCGGTGCGCTTCGATCCCCATTGGAAAGGATGATCGTACATCGACTCGGCCGCCAGGCTGTAGTGACCATAGCGCTCGACTTCGTCGCGGAATGGCCGGATCATCTGGCTATGGCAGAGGTAGCAGCCCTCGCGCACATAGATGTTGCGCCCCACCAGTTCGAGTGGCGAGTAAGGGCGCATGCCTTCCACCTTCTCGATCGTGTTGTCGAGATAGAAGAGCGGTGCGATCTCGACGATGCCGCCGACCGTCACCACAAGAAGAGAGCCAACGAGAAGAAGCGTAGCGTTCTTCTCGATGATCGCGTGTTTGTCCATCAAGCCCATTGTCTGGCTCCTTATTCGGCAGGCTGAAGGGCGGGAACAGCGCCGGGCATCGGCTCCTCCTCGCGCTGGTAGCCGAGGATGGTCATGGCGATGTTCCAGGCCATGATCAGGGCGCCGGAGAGGTACATGGCCCCGCCGATGGCGCGCATGACATAGTAGGGGTGCATGGCGGCCACGGTTTCGGCAAAGGAGTAGACCAGGAAGCCCTGCTCGTCGTATTCGCGCCACATCAGGCCCTGCATGATGCCGGATACCCACATGACGGCCGCGTAGACGACGATGCCGAGCGTCGCCAGCCAGAAGTGCCAGGTGACCAGCCGCAGCGAGTAGAGCCGTTGGCGGTTCCAAAGCTTCGGCACCATGTAATAGATCGCGCCGAACGAGATCATCCCGACCCAGCCGAGCGCACCGGAGTGCACGTGACCTATGGTCCAGTCGGTATAGTGCGACAGCGAATTGACCGCCTTGATCGACATCATGGGGCCCTCGAAGGTCGACATGCCGTAGAAGGCGATGGCCATCACCATCATGCGGATAATGGGATCGGTGCGTAGCTTGTCCCAGGCGCCCGACAGCGTCATCAGGCCGTTGATCATGCCGCCCCATGACGGCATCCACAGCATGATCGAAAACACCATGCCGAGCGTCTGCGCCCAATCGGGCAGGGCGGTGTAGTGCAGGTGATGCGGACCGGCCCAGATGTAGAGGAAGATGATCGCCCAGAAGTGGATGATCGACAGCCGGTAGGAATAGACCGGCCGGTTCGCCTGCTTGGGCACGAAGTAATACATCATGCCGAGGAAGCCGGCGGTGAGGAAAAAGCCGACGGCGTTGTGGCCGTACCACCATTGGGTCAGGGCGTCCTGGACGCCGGAAAAGGCGGAGTAGCTCTTGGAACCCAGGAATGAGGCCGGCATCGACAGGTTGTTGACCACATGCAGCATCGCGATGGTGACGATGAAGGAGAGGTAAAACCAGTTGGCGACGTAGATGTGCGGCTCCTTGCGCTTCAGGATCGTGCCGAGGAACAGGATGAGATAGGCGACCCAGACGATGGTCAGCCAGACGTCTACATACCATTCGGGCTCGGCGTATTCGCGGCTCTCGGTGATGCCGAGCAGGTAGCCGGTCGCGGCCATGACGATGAAGAGCTGGTAGCCCCAAAACACGAACCAGCTGAGATCGCCGCCGAACAGCCGAGCGCGGCAGGTGCGCTGGACGACATACAGGGACGTGCAGAGCAGCGCATTGCCGCCGAAGGCGAAGACGACGCCCGACGTATGCAATGGCCGTAAACGGCCGAAGTTAAACCAGGGCTGAATGTTGAGATCGGGATAGGCAAGTTGCAGCGCAATGACGACGCCGACCAGCATGCCGACGACACCCCAGAACATGGTGGCGATGGCGCCATAGCGGATTGGCCCATCCATGTAGGCGGATGGGTCGATCGGAGCAGCCACTTCAAAATTCGTGTTGCGGATGAGGATGGCGACAAAGCCGAGCAGGACAAAAAACAGTACCCACATATGCTGCCGGAATGGCTCGTCCACACCGAACCCGGCAGCCACAAGGGCCGCAAATGTGAACAGGCCCAAGGCGAAGATTTGCGTGCCGAACTTCATGACCTGTCCCCGACCTCGGATTGGGATGCGCGGATACCAATCCGCTTGACACCAATTCAGCAGTCGCGTCGTCGCTGCCTTGATCCATGTCAAAGCCATTTGCTTTTGGATTGGGCAGCTTCCAACTCGCAAACGATCAGGAGGCTTTATTGGACGGGGAGAACGAGCGGAAATCGTCGCTGTTTGAAGCCCGCCGCGAGATTTCCATGCCGGTCGGACGGTTCGATCGAGAGTTCCTCCCTGGCGCTGTGATGAAACGTGCCCATGGGGAAAAGTTGCGGCTCTGTGACGCCTTGGAAAAGATCGCCGATACGTTGCCGGCCGCAGATCGCCTGAAGTGTATTGGCGGGCCAACGCGATCGTTCCGCTGTTGCGCAACATTCACCAATACGAGGAGACGGTTATCTTTCCGGCCTACGAGGCTGCTTTGACTGGCAGCGATGCCAACCTTGCGTCAACTCGTCGATTGCGCGCAGAACACGTCGAGGACGAATGCTTTGCCGGCGAGGTGACTGAAATCCTGCTGGCGATCGGCCATGGCGAGACAGTCGAGGATGCCGAGGCTGTCGGCTTCATGCTGCGCGGCTTATTCGAAAGCTTGCGCCGGCATATCGCCTTCGAGCGCGAGCACGTCTTGCCGATGATCGGGGTCGTCGATGCCGGTTAGGCGCCGGAGCGTCGCTGCAGCCCGCTCATGTTCTCCACCGTCACGTGCCGGTTGTTGTCGATCCGGATTACGCTGTCTGTTCGCAGCCTGGTCAGTTGGCGGCTGACCGTCTCGATCGTCAGGCCGAGAAAATCGGCGATGTCGGCGCGCGTCAGCGGCAGGTCAAAGCTTGTCGACTGGGCCGCCGGGTCAAGCGTGGGATCGATGTTCCTGGCAATCATCAGGAGAAAGCTCGCCACCTTTTCCGCAGCACTCTTGCGCCCCAGCGTCACCATCCAGTCTCGTGCTTCGTCGAGTTCATTGAGCGTCTGCTTGAAGAGACGATGCTCGAGCTGTGGCGATTCCTTCATCATGCGTTCGATGGCGGCTTTTGGAAACGAACACAGCGAAACGGTCGTTGCGGCTTCGGCGTTGATCGCGCTTTCCAGCTTGAAGGGCCTGCCTAGAAAATCGGGGGCAAACTGGAGGCCGACAATCTGCTGGCGTCCGTCCGACAGGCTCTTTGTGAGCTTCACCACGCCGGAAAGCACGTTCGAATAACGGTCGACGGTCTCGGCGTCACCAATCAGTTCTGCGCCCGGTTCAACGGTATGCTTCGATGAGGTCTTGGCGAGGCCCACCAGTTGATCGGGATCGAGCGCGCCGCAAACGCCGCGGTGTCGTGCCTCGCAAGACTGGCAAAGCACTGGGATGCCGGAACTGTGAACGTCTTGGCGCACCGTCATCTTCCAAAGGATTCCATGTGCCGGCAACGTACCATCGCCGGATAAAAAAGCCTTGCGGCAGTTTGTCTGCGGGGCCTTGACCGAAATCAAGGCCGCCGGCGCCCAATGTGACCAGTGTCGCGCGATGCAAAGGGGATCGGATAGCGACATGCGGCCAGATTTAGTTGTCAGGCTCGGTGAGAACGTTCCACGCTACACGAGCTACCCGACCGCGCCGCATTTCCATCCAGGCGTTGATGCTGCCGTTTGTCGAGGCTGGCTGCAGGCGCTCGACGAGGGCCACGAGATATCGCTCTATCTGCACATCCCGTACTGCGACAAGCTTTGCTGGTTCTGTGCCTGCCATACCAAGCAGACACGCCACTACGAACCGGTGAGCACGTATCTTCGCTCGCTGCATGCCGAGATCGCCACCGTCGCCAGTCTTGTCGCAGGCAAGGGCCGCGTGCGTGCCGTCCATTTCGGCGGCGGTTCGCCAACGATGCTCAAACCGGAGGATCTGGTGGCGGTGGGAACCGTCCTGCGCAACAGCTTCACCTTTCTTCCCGGCGCCAAGATCAGCGTCGAAATCGAACCCAATGATATGGACGATGCCCGCCTCGACGCACTCGCCGAAATCGGCATGGCCCGTGCGAGCCTCGGCGTCCAGGATTTTGACCCGAAGGTGCAAAAGGCAATTAACCGCGAGCAGAGCTTTTTGCAGACCAAAGCGGTAGTCGACGGCGTTCGTTCGCGCGGCGTCGAATCGGTCAATCTGGACCTGCTCTACGGCTTGCCACACCAGACCAGGGAGAGCGTCTCCTCCACCGTCGCGCAGGCACTGACCCTGGAACCGGATCGGATAGCGCTTTTTGGCTACGCCCATGTGCCGTGGTTTAAGAAACATCAGACGATGATCGACGAGGCATGGCTGCCGGGTCCGGCAGAGCGGTTTGCTCAATCGCGACTTGCGGCGCGGGCGATCGTGGACCAGGGATACGAAGCAATCGGGCTCGACCATTTCGCCAAACCGGGCGATGCCCTCGCGCTTGCCGCCCGCGCCGGAACACTGCACCGGAACTTCCAGGGCTATACCGAGGATCGCTGCGAGACCTTGATCGGCCTTGGCCCGTCATCCATCAGCCAGTTTCGCCAGGGCTATGCACAGAACATGCCTTCGACCGCCGAATATGGACGCATGGTTGCAGAAGGAGGGCTGGCAGCGGTCCGAGGCATTGCGCTTTCCGAAGACGACCGCGTTCGCGGCTGGATCATCGAGCGATTGATGTGTGACTTCGCCTTCTCGGCGATTGAGCTGGTGGAGCGCTTTGGCGAAGCCGGCCAAAGACTTCTCCTCAAGGCGAGTTCCACGGCTCTTCATGGTCCTGCGCGGCTGCTTGAACTTGATGGTGACCGCTTCGTCGTGCCGGCGGAAAGCCGGCCCTTTGTCAGAAGCACCGCAGCGAAGTTCGACAAATATTTCGAAACCGGTACAGCCAGGCATTCCGTAGCGGTCTGAACGATCGCCCGTTCAGAAATGCTCGCCGGCCTTGAATGGGCCAATGCGGGTGCCGGCCGCGATCAGATAGGCGGTCGACCACCCAATCAGAAGAAATGCGTTCACGCCCTCTAGAGCCGCGAGGACGCGCCATGCGTGAGCGGGCACAATGTCGCCGTAGCCGACGGTCGAGAAGGTGATGGTGGAAAAGTACAGTGCGGTTTCGAAGTCAGCAAAGATATCGAGCAGCCGGTATAGTCCTGCCCAGAGCACACCTCTGCGGTCATGATGGCAAAGAGCCCCATCACCACGCTGATCATCGCAACGATGCGGCTGCGGCGCCCGTGCATGCGAAACCGGGCGACCAGGTGACCCATCACATGTGTGACCACGATCAGACCAAAGGTGTGAACCAGGACCGTAAGGCTAATGACGACGGTGCCGATGAGCAGATTGAGCATCATCTTCGGAAGGTAGAGATTGCTGCGGTGCCTTCCTTGCTCGAAATCAAAACCGGCAGGTTTCACCTATACGGCACAGATTGTCGACCGCGTCAGGAACCGCTTCTCGCGCCCGTTGTCGAGCGAGAACATGCCGCCGCGACCAGGCACAACGTCGATGATGAGATCGGTATGCTTCCAGGCCTCGAATTGCGACGCTCCGATGTAGAACGGCGCGTCGCCGATATGGCCGAGCAGCACGTCGTGGTCGCCGACGATGAAGCCGGCACGCGGGTAGCACATCGGCGAAGAGCCGTCGCAGCAGCCGCCGGATTGATGAAACAGCACCGGACCGTGCTCGGCAACGATCTCGGCGAACAGTTCAAGGGCTGCCGGTGTCGCGGTAATCTTCGCTCGCATCATGTTTTCCGATTTCCAGCCTTTGGCGCGGCCCCTCGCGGAGCCGCGCCTGTGGGTCAAAGCGGCGATCAGAAGAAGCCGAGCTTCTTCGGGCTGTAGCTGACCAGGATGTTTTTGGTCTGCTGGTAGTGGTCGAGCATCATCTTGTGGGTCTCGCGGCCGATGCCGGACTGCTTGTAGCCGCCGAAGGCCGCATGCGCGGGATAGGCGTGGTAGCAGTTGGTCCAGACGCGGCCGGCCTGGATCGCGCGGCCGAACCGGTAGGCGCGGTTGCTGTCGCGTGTCCAGACACCGGCGCCGAGGCCGTAGAGCGTATCGTTGGCTATGCTGAGCGCTTCGTCGTCGTCCTTGAAGGTCGTGACCGAAACCACCGGTCCGAAGATCTCCTCCTGGAAGATGCGCATCTTGTTGTGACCCTTGAACACCGTCGGCTTGACGTAGTAGCCGCCGGCGAGATCGCCGGGCAGGACGTTGCGCTCGCCGCCAGTCAGCAACTCGGCGCCTTCCTGGCGGCCGATGTCGATGTAGGACAGGATCTTTTCCAACTGCTCGGATGATGCCTGGGCACCGATCATCGTTGCCGGGTCGAGCGGATCGCCCTGTACGATCGCCTCGACACGCTTCAGCGCACGTTCCATGAACCTGTCGTAGATCGATTCATGGATGAGCGCGCGGCTCGGGCAGGTGCAGACTTCGCCCTGATTCAGCGCGAACATGACGAAGCCTTCGATCGCCTTGTTGAAGAAATCGTCGTCTTCGGCGACAACGTCCTTGAAGAAGATGTTGGGCGACTTGCCGCCCAGTTCCAGCGTGACGGGGATTAGGTTCTGGCTGGCATACTGCATGATCAGTCGGCCGGTCGTGGTTTCTCCGGTAAAGGCGATCTTGGCAATGCGCGGCGACGACGCGAGCGGCTTGCCGGCTTCGAGGCCGAAGCCGTTGACGATGTTGAGCACACCCGGCGGCAGCAGATCGCCGATAAGATCGGCCCACAGCAAGATGGCAGCCGGCGTCTGCTCGGCAGGCTTCAGCACGACGCAGTTTCCGGCGGCAAGCGCGGGAGCAAGCTTCCAGCAAGCCATCAGCAGCGGGAAGTTCCACGGGATGATCTGGCCGACCACGCCGAGCGGCTCATGGAAATGATAGGCAACGGTATCGTCGTCGATCTGCGAAAGGCTGCCTTCCTGGCCACGCAAGGCACCGGCGAAATAGCGCAAATGGTCGATGGCTAGAGGCAGGTCGGCGGCGGTCGTTTCGCGGATCGGCTTGCCGTTGTCCCAGGTTTCGGCACATGCGAGGAGATCGAGGTTTTCCTCCATGCGGTCGGCGATGCGATTGAGGATGAGTGAGCGCTCGGCCACGCTCGTGCGCCCCCAGGCGTCCTTGGCGGCATGGGCAGCGTCTAAAGCTGCCTCGATGTCCTGGGCATCCGAGCGAGCCACCTCGCAGAGCAACTGACCATTCACCGGCGAGAAGTTTTCGAAATAACGGCCCGAACGCGGCTCGGCCCATTTGCTACCGATGAAATTGCCGTAGCGCTTATCGAAGGGCGCCTTGACCGGGCGTGAGAATTCTACCTTGTTCATGTGTCTTCCTCCCAAGGCTGACGCCGCGGAATGCGACGCTTCGGGAAGACACTTGCGATCTCCCACCGCTATTGCCAATACGCCGGGGACAGTGGGCGGGCGGGATGTGTCGCAGAATTGCGACAGTCATGCGACGTTTCAAAAGTCAGTGGGACCTGTGGACGTCCAGGCGGTTGAGTTTGCGGTGAAGCGTGGCGCGACTGATCCCGAGCGCATGGGCCGCGGCCGAGACATTTCCGTCTGCCCGCGCCAGCGCCCGCTGCAGGACGCCGCGCTCCGCCTCGGCGAGGACTTCGGGGCCGCTCTCGGCCCAACCGAGCAGATCGGCCGCAGGCATCGGTTTGTCGAGACACTGTTGCGTAATTCCAAGCGCCAGGCGAGCCGAACGGGTCGCGCCGACCACAAGGTCGTCCGCATCAACCGCGATCAACGCGCCGGAACCCTTGTCGGGCACCGGCGCCAGCAGAATGCGCGCCTTGGGGAATGCCATCTTGAAGTTCTCCGCCTCGATCCGACGCGCCGCGTCGACGACGGCCATAGAAATAAGGTTGGAGAAGACCTCGGTCAGATCAGCCCGGCAGGAAGACACGTCAAGCGCAGCCACAAGGTCTCCACGGTGATCATAGATCGGAGCCGTGGTGCAGCTCAGCCCGGTGTTGCGCGTGTGAAAATGCTGATCACGGTGGATCGTCAGGACGCGCTGTTCCACCAGGCAGGTGCCGATACCATTGGTGCCCTCGCTCTCCTCGTTCCAGACGGACCCTGTCCATAACCCCCAGGAACGAAACGTCTCGTCGTCCACAGGCGCGCCGCGCCGTTCGACCGGCACGCCGTCGCGATCGGCGAGCAGGACGCAGCATCCAACGCCGCCCACCGCAAGATAGAGCCGGTCCAGGCTTGATTGAGCAACCCGGACGAGCGGCCCGATGCGTTGCCGGGCCTGTCCCAATTCCGCCTCTGTCAGGTAGCGTGGGGGGCTGCAATCGGCCGGATCGAGCCGGTGCAGACTGGAAGACCGTCGCCAGGAAGCGACCAGCGCGGACTTCGCCGCCGCGTCCGAAGCGATCGCGGCCTGAACGCGGTCGGCGTGATGACCGGATAGATCCTTACCCATGCTTGTCCTCCCAAGCCCAGTTCTTCCTTTCGGCTACTAGACCACGGTTGCTTCAAGACAAGGCAACGCGGGTGTCGTATCAGATTTCGCTTTCTATCAACGCACTGTCAATTCGACAGAAGAACCAGACATCCTCTATGTTTTCCTGTCAGTCAGTGACGTTTGGCCAATGGATAGTCGTCCTCGCCTGTGCATTCTCTCTCTTCCAGGCAACCTTTCGGTTGATCCCCTAAAAGCCTATCGGCATGAACTGGGCATTCATTGATCTAGAGCAAAGACGACCGACCATAATCAGCCGCGGGACCGTGCGGAACAATACGGGAAGATTTCTGATTTTGGCCAACGAAAAAGCCAATAAAATCAACGGTCACGGGTACGTCTCCGGCAAAGACGAGTAGCGACGTGCGCATCGGAGGGGCGACGGACGGCGGAACGTTCCGCTGCAAATTTCGGGGGTTCGAGTCGCTAGAGCGCTACCGCCTTCCCCACACTCATCGAACTCCCAGTTCCAATTTCGCTGCTGCGGCTGAGCGAGGCGCGCTATCCTAATTGAGGCCTGGCGGGTGACGGCATGGGGCCCAGAAGCCGACGTTCACGAAAGTGAAGTCAAGTTTGGACAGCCCCATCAATTTCCAATGCGATACGCATCAGCTGCTCGATAAAGTCGCTAACTACTCTCGATGGGCGTCGGTTGGGTGGCAACAACAGAAGGGTTCGGAAGGAGATTCCCGGGAGAAATGGACGGAGGCTGAGGTTTCCGTTGAGATAGGGAAGGGCAGTTAAAGGATTGACCATTCCGCATCCAAGCCCCGCATTGACCATCGAGCAGATGGTGGTGGAATAGGGGGTTTCTAGAACCACTTTGGGCTTGATGCCGTGATCAGCGAAGATGGCCTCTGCTTCCCGTCTCGTAGTGTCCTCCGGAGCCAACGCGATGAAGGCCTGCCCATGGAGATCGGCGGGACGGATCACTTCCCTCCCCTCTAGCGGATGGCCCTTGGGCATGGCGATCGCGACCCGGTAGTTCCGGAATGGGTGGGCTTCGACGCCCGCAAGATCGATCTCGTCCGCCGCCAGGCCGACGTCGAACTGGCCGGAGGCGACGAGTTCTTTGACTTCCGAGGATAGCCTTGCCTGAAAGGTGATCGCAACGTCAGGGTGACGGTGTTGAAATGCCTTTAATGCCTTTGGCATTACATTCGTACTTAATGCGGAGAGACTTGCGATCCGGATTTCCCCCGAACCGAAGTCGCGAATCCGCGCTGCGGCCCCTTTCAAATGGATGAGGCCGGAGAATGAGGTCTCCACTTCCCTGAAAAACAGGTTGCCTTCTGCCGTCGGCGACATCCGTCCTTTGATGCGGTGGAAGAGCGCGAAACCGATGTCGCGCTCCAGTTCTTGGACGGCCTTGCTCACCGCAGGTTGTGAGATGCGTAGTATCTCCGCGGCGCGTGAGGCGGTTCCAATCGTCATCACGGCGTGGAAGACCTCGATCTGGCGAAGATTCATGACGCACCTATAACCTGAGAGAATAGCACATCCCGATCTTGATATTGGACGGAATAGGTTTTGTCATGCTGTAACTGTCTCCAACACATGAGGAGCAAGCATGAACGATCTCACCCAATGCGTTGTGACCCCCAAAGTCAAAACAGACGGCTTCGAGGCTCTGGGTGCAGCCGTCCATCGGGCTTCGACGATCGTATTCGCGGATGCCGCAGCCTACGCCACTCGCGGCCAGCGAGGGCCTGACGGCTATTCCTACGGCCTCTACGGCACCCCGACGACGCGTACACTGGAGCAAAAGATCACTCAGCTCGAGCAGGGTCACCGGACGCTTCTCGCGCCATCGGGCCAGGCCGCAAACGCAATCGCAATGCTCGCCGTCCTCAATGCCGGAGACAAGGTACTGGTGGCGGACACGGCCTATCCCCCGGTCCGTGATTTTGTGAACACCGATCTGGCAAAGTTTGGCGTCCGAGCGGAGTACTACGATCCCACTTCGCCCGAGGGGCTCGAGCGTCGGATCAACGGGAACACGAAACTGGTGTGGTGCGAGTCCCCCGGTTCGACGACCATGGAAGTCCAGGATCTGCCGCGGATTGCCGAGATCGCGCATCGGCACGGCGCGCTCGTCGGATTCGACAACACCTGGGCGACCCCTCTTAACTTCAAGCCCCTCGTACATGGGGCCGACATCGTGACCGAAGCGCTCACCAAATATATCTCGGGCCATTCCGACGTGCTGATGGGATCGATCACGGTGGCTTCCGAGCAGCTTTTCAACGCGCTCAAGGCGACTATGGGGCGCGCCGGGATCGGTGTTTCCCCCGACGACGCCTCTTTGGTGTTGCGGGGCATGGAGACTCTTGGCGTGCGAATGAAACACGCGCACGACGGCGCGACGGCGATGATCAACTGGTTCCGCGGCCACCCAGCCGTCGAGCGTGTGCTCTACCCCGCCCTGCCGTCTTGTCCCGGGCACGAATTCTGGAAGCGCGACTTCCTCGGCGCGAGCGGAGTGTTCAGCGTGGAATTGGTTCCCGAAGCACTGCTGCACGTGCCGGAGGCGCTCAATACGCTAGAGACGTTCGCCATCGGCGCCTCGTGGGGTGGGACACGCAGCCTCGTTGCCCCCATGCCCGTGAAGAGCAACCGCTCCGCGACGACCTGGAGTGGGCAGGACCTCCTTCTGCGGTTCAGCGTGGGGTTGGAATCGCACGACGATCTCATGGCCGATCTCGAGAAAATGTTGGCCCAAATCCAAGCACGGATCGACGACGAGCGGTTCGGCAAAGAAAACATCCGGCAATCAATGCTGTGAGTGAACACAAAAAGGGGAATGACAATGAACAACAACAACGAATTCATGCGAATAGACAGGCGCTCCTTCCTGGCGGGCGTCTCAAAACTGCTGGGAGTTTCGGCGCTATCCTCCATCCTGCCGTCAATCGTTGCGGCATCAGAGGTTAAGGACACGCTTCGCATCGCGATCGCCAAGTCCGCCGGGGATATCAATCCTCACAAATACACCGGCGTGTGGGGCGTTCAGGACCTCGTTTTCGAGCCGCTGGTTAAATACGGCCATGACGGTAAGATCGAGCCAGGGCTGGCGACCGAATGGTCGGTCGAAGACGGGGGCAGGCTGCTTAAGCTCACGTTGCGCAAGGGCGTGACTTTCCACGACGGCACTCCGTTCGACGCCGCGGCGGTGGAATGGAACCTGAAGAGGTGGATCGGACTCGAAGCGAACAACTGGATGAATTCGTCCCGGCTTTACGCCGGAACGGACATCGTCGACGACGATCACGTCAACGTCCGGTTCAAGGAACCGGTCCTCGGCCTGCTCCAGGAGTTCGCTTACGTCCGGCCAGTCAGGCTCCTCAGCCCCAAGTCGGTCTCTGGGGACGGTAGCTATAAGGCACCCGTCGGCACGGGACCGTGGCATCAAGCGACTGCCGGGAATGAGGGCAGTGCCTTCGAGCGCTTCGACGCCTACTGGGGTGACAAACCCTCTTTCAAATATCTTGAGGTAAAAGTCCTTCCGGACTCGCGCGGCCGCATGGCAGCGTTGCGCGCGGGCGACGTGGATCTGATCGGCGGAGCGTTTGTGTCGCCTTTGACCGCAACGGAAGCAGAGACGCTGAAGGGAGCGGGCATCGACGTCGTCATCGATCCCGGCACCACCACAATGATTATGGCCTTCAACACTTCCCGCGTCGAAGCGCTGAGGGACCCGAAAGTCCGCAAGGCGATCAACCTCGGCATCGACCGGGCTGCGATCTCGCAAGTGCTTTACCGCGGTCTGGCGACCTCCACTGGCAACCTGTTCTCCGAAACCGTTCCGTATTCGGGGAAGCGCTTCGATGTGCCTAGGCGGGATACCGAGACCGCAAAGTCGCTGCTCGAGGAGGCAGGCTGGGTCGGGGGGCCTGTCAGGCAGAAGGACGGCAAGGACCTTGCCATTGAACTGGTCGTTAGCGAGGAGCAAGTACCGGGGTCCCGATCCGTCGCGGAAGTGATCCAGTCCGAGCTCCAGGAGATTGGCGTCACGCTCACGATCCGCTCGGTGGATCATGCGTCGCGGCACAGCGACATTCCGGAGCGCAAGTTCGATCTCGCTTTCTTCCAGACGTTCGGCGCGCCATACGAACCTTTCGGGACTGTGGTGGGCCTGTTCCTATCCACCTATGACAACGGCGTGGACGGCAAGCTCTTCATCGACCCCGAGCACCTCGATCCGTTGGTGCTCGCCGCGATGTCCGCGCCCGAAGGCGAGATGGAAGCAGCTCTACAGAAGGTCTATGACTGGCTGCACGACAACGACGCCATCGCGCCGCTGCTCTTCGTTCCGGGCATATGGGCGCATGCCGCTCGGGTGAAGGGCTTCCAGAGCCCCGCGACCGAGTACGACATGCCCTACGAGAATATCACACTGGCGGAGTAGGATACGGCCGTGTTCGCCTTCATCGCTAAAAGGGCCCGCAACGCAGTCTTGTTGCTGTTTCTGGCGTCCGTTCTATGCTTCGCGCTCGTGGTATCCGCTCCGGGCAACGTGGCGATACTCATCGCCGAGCTGCGGACGCCGACGGCCACCAAAGCCGATATCGCCAAGGTCGAGGAGGAATTGGGGCTCAACAAGCCGCTTCTCGAACGCTACGGCTTCTGGCTGAACGGAGCGATCCACGGCGACTTCGGCATTTCCTACAAGACGGGCGAGGCGGTCGGCGCGTCCCTCAAGAGCCGCCTTGCCGCGACCGCCACCCTCGTTGCGGGCGGAGCGGTCGTGGCTTTGTTGCTGAGCCTGTTCGTCGGCTTCGTAGGCGCGCTCTGGGCACATAGGGCGCCAGACGTGGTCACCCGAGGGAGCGCTCTTCTGGGCGCTTCGACTCCGTCCTTCTTCGTCGGAGCACTGCTGGTCTACGCCTTTTCGGTCACGTGGCACGTCTTTCCGACCTTCGGGTTTGCCGGACCCGTCAGTTGGGTGCTTCCATGGCTCACTCTGGGATTTCTTCCCGCAGCAGTTCTGAGCCGCGTCGTCCGAGTTGGCTTCGAGGAGGCGATGGCCAAACCCTATGTCCTAACGGCCATGAGCAAAGGACTGTCAAGGACGAGTATTCTGGTTCGCGACGCGATCCCGAACATCGCGCCGACGTACTTGAACGCCTTGGGAACGCAGATCGGGACGATGGTCGTGGGCGCGGTCGTTGTCGAACCTCTGTTCGCTTGGCAGGGCATCGGCGACCTCTTCCTGACCGGGGTGAGATTCCGCGACTTCATGGTCGTGCAGGCCTGCCTTCTGGTCTTCATCACGTTCTTCATCATCCTGAACGTCGTGGTCGACATCTGCATTACGCTGACCGATCCGCGCCTTAGACTTCAAAGGAGCTGAACATGCAGCCAGTCAGACCACTCCTGAAGGCCATTGGCGCCTTCCCGCGCTCGGCGGTATTTACTATCGGCGCGTTCGTTCTGTTGGGACTGCTCGCACCCTACATCGCGCCACATGATCCCAATGCGCAAGACCTGCTGATCGCTGGCCAGGGCCCGACGCTCGCCCATCCCTTCGGAGTCGACCATCTCGGGCGCGATACATTGAGCAGGTTGATTGTGGCGGCTCGGACGTCGCTGGTCGGAGTCTGTCTCGTCCTTGTGTGCGCGCACGCCATCGGCATCGCCATCGGCACGATTGCCGGATACCGGCGGGGCTGGACGGACGAACTGCTGATGCGCATCGTTGACGTCGGCCAGGCAATCCCCAGCCTCATCGTCTCACTTGCGGTGATCGGCATTGCCGGAGTCAGCTACTGGAACATGATCCTCGCGCTCGCGCTCGCCTGGTGGCCGGGTAGCGCCCGCATTAGCCGGGCCGTGGCTGTCAACACCATGAACAAGCCCCACATGGAGGCCCTAAGAGTATTGGGCGCAAGTCCCGTTCGCATTTACTTTGTCCATCTTCTTCCCACGACGATCGGGGCGGTGCTCGTATATGCCACGGCCGACGCCGGAGCAGTCGCGCTCGCAATCGCAACGTTGAGCTTCCTCGGGCTGGGCATCCAGCCGCCGACGCCTGAATGGGGACAGATGTTGGTCGACGCGCTTCCATATCTCGAGTCCGATCCGCGCCAGGTCATCCTGCCGGGACTGACCCTGACTTTAGCTGTCATCGGATTCAACATCCTCGGTGAAGCGGTCGCCCTCAACAGAGTTCCGAAGCCGCTGACCTCCCGGATGCTCGCGGCCCGCCGCCGGGTAACCGCATTCTGGGCCAAGGAGGCACGGCCATGAGTTCTGAACCGATACTCCGCGTCAAAGATCTGACCATAGACCTGCTGACGGCGCATACCGTGGTCCGCCCAGTCGACGGAGTAGCCTATGAACTGAGCCGCCGAGAGACCCTCGCGATTGTGGGAGAAAGCGGTAGCGGCAAAACGGTCACCTGCTTTGCGCCTCTCGGCCTGATGCCCGTGGGCGTCCAGGCGGATATATCGGGCACCATTTTGTTCGACAGCCGCCAGCTCGTCGGATCGGACAATGAAACGCTTCGCAGCCTGCGCGGAAAATCCATTGGCTTCATTTTCCAGGACCCGATGAGCGCGCTCAATCCCGCCCGCCGGGTCGGACGGCAGATAGCCGAAGTAGCCGAGCTTCACCTCGGCATGACCGCAAGAGCTGCGGAAACCCGGGCGCTTGAACTTATCAAGATGGTCGGGATGTCCGACCCCGAAATACGCCTCAAGCAGTATCCCCATGAGCTTTCGGGCGGTCTCCGACAGCGTGTCATGATCGCAATCGCCATTGCCGCCGAGCCGACACTTCTCGTAGCCGACGAGCCGACCACCGCGCTCGACGTGACGGTCCAGGCGCAAATCCTCCGACTGCTGAAGGAAATCCAGTCCAGAATGGACATGGCCATGATCTTGATCACGCATGACATGGGTGTCGTGGCGGGCGCGGCCGACCGCGTAATGGTGATGTACGCGGGGCGCCACGTCGAAACCGGACCGACCGAGCGTGTACTCTCTCAGCCGCAGCATCCCTATACGATGGGCCTCATCGAGGCAATTCCGAGGAAACAGGACGCAATCGGATCGCGTTTCCGTGGATTGCCGGGCGTTCCGCCCATCCTTGGCGCGCCGATCACAGGGTGCGCTTTCATGCCCCGCTGCGGATGCGCTGTGGATGCCTGCGGCGAGCGGCGACCGCCGTTCTTGCCGACGGCAGTTCCGGGTGTGTCAGCCGCCTGTCCCGTTCTGAATATTCGGGCGAAGGAGTGCGCATAATGAGCGCGGTACTCGAAGTCGAGCATCTGGTCACCAGCTTTCCAAGCGCCAAACGTGGCCAAACGATCAAAGCGGTAAACGACGTCTCAATCCACCTCAATCAAGGCGAGATCGTCGGCTTGGTGGGGGAGTCTGGCTGCGGCAAGTCCACGCTCGGCCGTTCGATCGTCGGCTTGGAAAAACCCCAATCCGGACGTGTC
The DNA here is from genome assembly GCF_040321675.1 of Mesorhizobium sp. M0296. Lineage (NCBI taxonomy): Bacteria > Pseudomonadati > Pseudomonadota > Alphaproteobacteria > Hyphomicrobiales > Phyllobacteriaceae > Mesorhizobium > Mesorhizobium sp. M0296. The sequence goes on along the minus strand of NZ_JAMYRZ010000037.1, from coordinate 20,305 downwards.
GTTTTTGATGGCATCGACCTCGGCTCCTTGAGTGGACGCCGTCTGCGGGAAGCGCGTCGGGCAGTTCAGTACGTGTTCCAGGACCCCTATGCATCGCTGAATGATCGCCAAACTGTGGGCGAAGCCATAAACGAAGCCCTCATAATTGCAGGTTTGCGTTCGCAAACGGAACGCGAGGGGAGGATCGCTGAGCTCCTCAACCAAGTCGGTCTGGCGACGACGGTCCGGGACAGATTCACCCGTGAACTCTCAGGCGGCCAGAGGCAACGCATCGCGATCGCGCGCTCGCTGGCCGTAGAGCCGCGGGTTTTAATCTGCGACGAACCGGTCAGCGCGCTAGACTTGTCTATACGGGCGCAGGTCATGAACCTATTCCTCGACCTCAGAGAGAAGCTCGGCGTGTCCTGCCTCTTCATCGCGCATGACCTCGCGCTTGTCCGGCAGGCGGCGAGCCGGGTCTACGTGATGTATCTCGGCAAGGTGGTGGAAAGCGGTAGCTCGGAAGAGGTCTACCGGAATCCGAGCCATCCCTACACCCAACTCCTTCTCGCGTCTGTCCCCGAGGCTGATCCTGCCACCGAACGTCGGCGCAACCCTCCGTTGATCACGGGCGAAATCCCAAGTCCGACGAATCCGCCCTCCGGCTGTTTCTTCAGGACGCGGTGTCCCCTTTCAGTGGAAGCTTGTGCGCAGGCTGAGCCTGTGTCGCAAGAAGTAAGCTCAATGCACAAGGCGGCGTGCAGGTTCGCCGGCGACCTATTCGCGAAGCGGGTCTCGGCCGCATGATTAAACGTCAGATCTAGCTGAGCGTGCGGGACCTGATGCGTTGCGCATTCTGGTGGCGAAGCAGAGATTTGCGCTCCTTCCTTCCGGTACCGGGCCGGCAGTGAGTGGGAAAGCGCTCTGTCGGCAGCCCTGGTTACTCAGGCGGGCCGAGAGGAACCTCTTGCCGGTTATTATTCCGCTTCTTGTAGCGTTGGCTTAAGTGCCTGCCATTGCTCGTGAGACATGGTTGGCAGGTCAAACTGGTTGCGAGTGGTCGAATAAGCCGTTATCATTCTGGGCGGCATCGTCTGCCAGATCGTGCAGCTGGTTGTTTCGATCCGCGACCGCGAGATGCTTCGTGTCACCGGCGGTCCCTGGGACGGTCGCACACTGGAATGGTCCACGGCCTCGCCGCCGCCGGCTTGGAACTTTGCCGTCTTGCCGCATGTGGCCGAGCGCGACAGCTACTGGGTCGCGAAGCAACGCGCCAACGCACAGCAAGCTCAACCGGTGCCACCGCGCCCGTACGAGCCGATCGAAGTACCGAAGAACAGTCCAGTCGGGGTCGTCAACGCCTTCTTTGCCGTCGTCATTGGTTTCGCCCTGATCTGGCACATCTGGTGGATGGCCGGGCTGGGGCTGATCGGCACCTTTTGACGATCCTCATCTTCGCGTTTCGGGGTGAGGACCCCGCCAGGGCCGATGCCGGCGCCCTCGTGCTGGCCATCGCGACGCTCAGCTTTCTCGGCCTGGGCGTTGCACCGCCGACGCCGGAATGGGGCCAGATGCTTGTCGACGGCATGAGCTACATCGAGGAGTTTCCGCGCCTCGATGTCGTGCCGAACGAACTGATCGTCCAGTTCGTCGTGGGTGCCTTTCTGTCGGTGCTGATCTGGTGGCTCGACGGCGGCGCCAAATTGCCGCCGCAACAAGTCGACCAGATCTTCCGGCGTCTGGCCACCGAGGGCGTCCCGTCGGCTTAGATATCAGGCCGAAGAACTGTGAAGCAGTCAGTTGTGCTGCCGGCGTTGCCAATTCACCAACCACCGGCTTTGTTCGACGCATGTCCTTGAGGTCGCGATACACCGCCGTGAGGTCTGTCGACCAACGCCTCCGATACGTGGCTTGCGGCCGTCAGACGGCCGTCGGCGTGGACAGCAGCCACAGCCCGAAAACCGTATATCCGACCATAAAAACGGTCAGCGGAAATTGGCTGAGCGCCGCGCGGCTGCGCGCCGGATGCAAACGGAACGCCAGCCCATGCGCGACCAGAACGGCAAGTATATGGCCGCCGATGATCGCCGCCGCCTGAAAGTTCCAGATGATCCACGCTGCATCGGAGCCCATGATCACTCCCGCCCCGACATTCATGTGCGCCGTGCCGAATAGGTTCCATCCCCGATCAAACGGATCCGAAATAGCGACGAGCGCATTCTGGCCGTTCACCAGGAGGGCCGTCAGATAGTGGGAAAAATGATAGGCGAGCGCGATCGGGACGATCGACCAGACAAGGAGCCCGACCGCTTTTCCGAAAGAGATGCTCCCGGCCAACCGCTCACCGACAAACACTGCGGCGAAGAACACGGCGACAAGTGCGATAAACATCAGCACAAGACCGGCGCTGTTGATTCCGACTAATGCCGAGCGCCCCGGAAATTCGAGCGGATTGACACCATTCGCGCCCAGCCAAGAGAAGGTCTTCGACAGACCGTCGAAGGACACCGAGCTCAACGTCAGCAACAGAAAGAGCATACCGCTCGCCGGTAAGGCTTGCGCGCTCCACAATTTCGCTCCAGGCCAGCAGAGTGAGAGGGCGCGCCCCCCGCTTGGGTGGTCCGGCGTCGTTTCGACGATGGCGAAGCGTGACACCATGCGGAAGAACGCGGACAGAAACTCGCCGCGCCGGCTCCAGCCTTCGTAGCCGAAGATGATCATGCAGACGAAGGTCGAGAGCCAGTAGGCCATGAGAGCGAACGCAAGCCGCGCCGGATCTTCGGGCGCCGGATAGATCAGCTCGAACCAGGCGAAGCTTGCAAACAAAATCAACGCCGGCCAGTAAGCCAGTCCTTGTGGCATTGTGCGATCGCGGAATGCCGGGAAGACGCTGGAGAAAATGCGCCACGGCCCGTACCACGGGTTTGTCCACGACCAAACATTGCCGAATATGCCCTGAAGCAATGTCAGTCCGACCCAGACCAGCGTCCACACCGTTAGCGGAAGTGGATTCGACAGCGGATCTCGGCTGCCGAGAATTCCCGCCGCCACGAGTATGGCGAGAACCGCGAAGGCGAGCGTGCTGATCCAAATGCGCGCGGCGTCGCCGAATTGACCAATTGGCAGGCGGGATGCCGAAATGCGTTCGAGCAGCCTGGGCGGGAGGACAGCCAGAACCAGAAAACTCGCGGCTACGGCCACCGCCCCGCCCACGACATAATATCCGGTCGGCAGGAGCATGACATAGCCGCGCTCGGAAGCATGGGCAAAGGCTGGGGTTGTGAAATGCGGCACGAGGGCAGCAGCTGATAATGCGATGCCCAACGCTCTCGCAGAGATGCTTTTATGTTCGCTGTCCGCCACCATCCATCCGTCTTGCCACATGGCATTTGCGAAGGAAAGCGGACTACTGCTCGCGCAAGTGGAGGTGCCAAAGTGGGTGCCCGACTTCGTGCTAGCCCCCAAGCCCGCTTGGTGAACAGGCCATATGATGCAGCTACGACTTCGAGTCGAGAGTTGCGTTGTGGACGACGTTCTCGTCCTCTGCCGTCTGCTGCAATACGTGGCAGCTGTGCCTGCGCCGGCCGGCGGCGCATTATCTTCGAAACAGGACCGGAGCGCCCACCGCCAGGCGCCCGGATCGTCGACGTGCAGAAGTTGTGGGCCGAACATCTACCAATGGCCGGAACTCGCGGCGCTGTCGATCCTGTTTCGCGAACGCCTGGTGTATTCCTTCGAGAGTCGGCCGCGCTTGTTCGACATTATCTCGCGCAGCATCGAAGGCGTCGCCGGCCTGATCCTGGGCCGGCGTCGCGGTCTGGCAGGTCGCTGCGCGCTGACCAGGCCCCGGATGGATTTCTGATTTGCGTCTGCCCATCCGGCCGGCGCATGGGCTGGCGGGAGAGGTTCGCTAGTTCAGGATCTGGGCAAGAAACAGTTTGCTGCGCTGGTGACGCGGATGCGAGAAGAATTCGGAGGGCGTGTTCATCTCGACGATCTCGCCCTGGTCCATGAAGACGACGCGGTCGGCGACCTGGCGGGCAAATCCCATCTCGTGCGTGACACACAGCATGGTCATGCCATCCCCAGCCAGCGCGACCATGGTGTCGAGCACTTCCTTGACCATTTCAGGATCGAGGGCGGAGGTCGGTTCGTCAAAGAGCATGATCTTCGGGCTCATACAGAGCGCACGGGCGATGGCGACGCGCTGCTGCTGGCCGCCGGACAACTGGCCGGGATATTTATGCGCCTGGTCCGGGATCTTCACCCGCTCCAGATAGTGCATGGCGGTCTGCTCGGCTTGCCCGCGCCGCATCCTGCGCACCCAGATCGGCGCCAGTGTCAGGTTTTCCAGAATGGTCAAATGCGGGAACAGGTTGAAGTGCTGGAACACCATGCCGATGTCACTGCGGATTACGTCGATCTGCTTCAAATCGTTGCTGAGTTCGACACCTTCGACGACGATCTGCCCCTGCTGATGCTCCTCCAGCCGGTTGATGCAGCGGATCATCGTCGACTTGCCCGAGCCGGACGGACCGCAGATCACCAGCTTCTCGCCGCGATGGACGGTCAGGTTGATATTCTTCAGCACATGGAAGTTTCCGTACCACTTATTCATGCCGGTCATTTGGATAGCGGGCGGAGCGCTGAGATCGATCATGGACGGAGCGCGCGTTGGGGCGGACGATAACATCAAGGCATTTCCTAGTGAGCGGTCGGGCCGCGCCGCTCCAGGAAGTCGGCGAAGCGGGCGAACGAGAAGGAGAGCGCGAAGAAGATCGCGCCGATGAACAGGAATGTCTCGGCCGCCGGCGACGGCCAGTCCGGGTCAGCCAGCGCCGCTTTACCGGAGCTGATCAGGTCGAAGAGACCGACGACCAGGACAAGGCTGGTGTTCTTGATCATGACGATGATGGTGTTGGCCAGCGCCGGGATCGCCACCCGGATCGCCTGCGGCAGGATGACGAGATATTGCGTGCGCCAGAAGGGCAGGCCGAGCGCTGCCGCAGCCTCGTACTGGCCATTCGGGATGGCCTGCAGGCCGCCGCGGATCACCTCGGCGAGATAAGCCGCGGCGAAGATGGTGAGCGCGACCAGTGCGCGCACGAATTTGTCGGGCAACAGGGCCTCGGGCAGGAACAGCGGCATCATGATCGACGCCACGAACAGGATGGACAAGAGCGGCAGTCCGCGCACCGATTCTATCAGGACCACGGCGCCGATGCGTATCGCTGGCATGGTCGAGCGCCTGGCCAGCGCCAAGAGAATGCCGACCGGGAAGGCGACGCCGATGGCAACGACGGTGAGGATGAGCGTCACCGGCAGGCCGCCCCAGGAGGAGGTCGGAACCTCGGTCAGGCCGATGCCGCCGCTCATCAGCCAGAAGATCAGCACGAACGCTGCCACCCAGAGCGCTGCCAGCCGCGGCGCCCAGCTGGCGGGCCGCACCGACCAGGCAAGCAGCGCCAGGATGAGCAGGCAGACGATGGCGGGGCGCCAGCGTTCGTCGAGCGGATATATGCCGAACAGCAACTGCCCGGACTTGGCGTAGATGAAGCTCCAGCAGGCTCCGGTGGCCACCCGGCAGGCGCTTGGATTGGGATCGAACAGCACGGCGTCGATTACCAGCCAGCGCAGCATCGGCGGTACCGTGGCGACGAGCAGAACGCCGAACAACAGCGTCAGGGCGGCATTGAGCGGCGTGCCGAACAGGAGCTTGGCGGACCGCCGCAAGGCGCCGAAGCGGATCTGTCCTGGCATTGGCTCGGCCGGAAGGGAAAGAGACACGGCCTTCATAGTTCAGCGCTCCACGATGGCGATGCGACGGTTGTACCAATTGGCCGCGCTCGACAGGCTCAGGTTGAGGGCGAGATAGACGCCGAGGATGATGAAGACGCCCTCGATCGAATGGCTGGACTTGCTGATGATGGTGTTCATCACCGCAAGGAAGTCGGGATAGCCGACCGCGATCGCCAGCGTCGAATTCTTGACGACGTTGATGTATTGGCTGTTGAGCGGCGGGACGATCACCCGCAGCATCTGCGGGATGATGATCAGACGCAATATTTTGCCGCGTGGCAGGCCGAGCGAATGACCTGCATCCCACTGACCGCGGCCGACCGAAAGCACGCCGCCACGCACGATCTCGGCGACGAAGCCGGTGGTGTAGATGGTCAGCCCGATGAGGATGGTGCTGAGTTCGGGCGTCAGGTCCTTGCCGCCTTTGAAGTTCGACCCAGTGAAGGTCGGCCAGTCGACGGAGAACTTCGCATCGGCAAGCCAGAGCCCGGCAATGCCAACCGTAAGGATCGCCGGCGCGGTCAGCGGTGGCAGCCATCCTCTTCTCGCCGCCGCCCAGCCAGCGGCCGCCAGTGCCAGGGCGAGAGCAATGACGAGCAATCCCGCGGTGGCGACGTCCATGCTGACGGCCGGCACCACAAAGCCGCGCATCGAGGCGTAAATGCCTGGCAGCGGATTGAGCGCTTCGCCGACCGGCGGCAGCACCTTCCACCACAGCGAGTAGAGAAAGATCAGAAGCACGATCGGCGGTGAATTGCGTGCAACCTCCACCCATACGCGGCAGGTGCCCGCCGCCAGGGGATTGCTGCTCAGCCGGGTGATGCCGACGACGAGGCCGAGCGCGGATGAGAAGACGATGACGACCGCGGAGACGAAGACCGTATTGGCGAGCCCGGTCGCGATCGCCCAGTAATAGGGGTCCCGCGACTTGTAAGTGAGGATTGCCTCGGAGATGACGATCCTTGACGGCATCGTCAGGAAATCGAAGCCGATCGGTATGCCGCGTGCCCTGAGATTGGCGAAAGTCGTGCTGACGAGCAGGGCAGCGAAGGCGGCAGCCACGGCCACCAGGGCACACTGGATGATGATCGATCTGGTCCTGGCGTCGCTCAGCATTTCGACCTCGACGGTTCGCTGCGTTGGCAGGGAAAGGGGAACGGCGGGCGCGTCCCCCTCCATCATGCGGCTCAATCCCAGGGGAAAGGATAGTTGAGGCCCCCGTCCTTCCACAACGCGTTCAGACCGCGTTCGACCTTTAGCGGGCTGTCCTTGCCGAGATTGCGGTCCCAGATCTCGGCGTAGTTGCCCATTTGCTTGATGACGTTGTAGGCCCACTTATCGTCCAATCCGAGCGGCTTGCCGAAGCCGGGTTCCTCGCCGAGCACCCGTTTGACTTCCGGACTGCCCGACACAAGCTTTTCATCGATGTTCTGCGAGGTGATGCCGTTGGCCTCGGCCCAGAACAGGGCATTCAATGTCCAGCGCACGACGTCGAAGAGTTGATCGTCGCCGCGGGCGACCGCGACGCCATTGGGTTCGGCGGCTTTGCCGACCTTGATGATGTCGTAGTCGTCGGGGTTCTTGGCCACCGAAGCACGCTGTCCGGCTGCCGCAGTGCCGTCGGTGACGTATGAATCGCAGCGGCCGCCAAAGAAGGCGTCGCGCGCCTGAATGGTCGAGTCGTAATAGACTTTCTCCATCGCGATCCCGAACTCTTCCTCGGTTTCCTCGATCGCTTTCTCGGTCAGGCTGCCACCGCCTTGCAGGCAAACGGTCTTTCCGTCCAGCAGTTTGGGCTCGGTAATATTGTCGGCCTTGCGCACGAGCATGCCGTCCGTGTCGTAGAGATTGATCCAGACGAAGCGGACAACCGTATCGCGACTGTAGGTGATGGTGGATGTGCGCGACAGAACGTCGATCTCTCCGGTCTGCAGCGCAGGAAAACGCTGGCCTGCGTTAAGCGGCACGTAACGGATCTTCTCCTTGTCGCCGAGGATGGCGACCGCGAAAGTGCGGCAGATATCGGAATCGAAGCCGCGATAATACCCCTTCTCGTCGGGCCGGGAGAGACCGGGCACGCCCTGGCTGGCGCCGCAGCTGACATAGCCGCGTTCCTTGATCTTGTTGATAACCGCCTGCGCGCTGGCGTCCACGGCGCCCGAAGTCAGGCTGGCCAATCCTATCGCCAGACCCGTGAGCCATTTCAGACCTTGATGTTTCATAATCATTCCCCTTGTCGTTGAGTTGTCGTCATTCTGCGGCGTTGACGTCGGCCGCGGCGGTTCCGTTGCGCCGGGCTTCAGCAAAGAGTTCGAAGGCCTGGGAAAGGTCGGCCAGAAGATCTTCGAGCGCCTCAAGGCCGATCGACAGGCGCCAGACCGGGCCGGGCTTCAGCCAATCGAGGCTGGCGCGCCCTTTGCGCGGATCGCTGACGGCAATCAGCGAATGCACGCCGCCCCAGCTTGCGCCGAGCCTGAACAGCCGCAGGCTGCGCAGGACATCGGATTGCAGTGGCGCCAGTTCCGGCCGCAGCACGAAGGAGAACACGCCCGCCGATCCGGCGAAGTCACGCTTCCAGACCGCGTGGCCGGGATGGCCAGGCTCCGCGGGATGCAAGATCTGCGCGACTTCCTGGCGTTCCGATAGCCAGGCGAGGATCTTCCGCGCGGTGGCGTCGGCATGACGCATGCGCACCGGCATGGTCATCAGGCCACGCTCGCACAGCGCGCAATCCTCGGGCGAGACGCCATAGCCAAGGAAACGCGCTGTATCCTTCAGGCGCCGGAACAGGGCATGGTCATGCACTGCGAGCGAGCCCATCAAGAGGTCGCCGTGGCCGCCGGCGTGTTTGGAAAGCGCCTGCATCGAGATGTCGACGCCATGAGCGAGCGGCTTGAACAGCAGATGCGAGGCCCAGGTGTTGTCGGCCGCAACGAGCGCGCCGGCCTTGTGGGCCGCGGCCGTGATGGCTGGCACATCCTGAACTTCGAAGGTGGCTGAGCCAGGCGATTCTGCCCAGACCAGCCGCGTTCTGCCGTCGATCATGGCCGCGATACTTGCGTCCAGCCGTGGATCGTAGGAAACCGCCTCGATCCCGAGTGGGCCGAGAAAACGCTCGGCCATGTCGCGCGCCGGGCCATAGAGCGTCTCCGGGATCAGAACGCTTTCGCCGCCACGGCAGACAGCCATGGTCGCCAGCGTCATGGCCGCCATGCCCGACGGGAGGACGAGAGCCCGCGATCCGCATTCCAACACGGCGATATGATCTTCGAGCTGCCGGCTGGTCGGTGTGCCGTAAAGTCCGTAGCTGAACCCGTCGTACAGACGCTCGACGCGAAGCTCGAACGATTCCAGATCGTCAAAGACCACGGTCGAGGCTCGCTCGACCGGCATCGCCACCGCCTGGAACGGTTCCTCGGAGCGCTTGGGAGGATGGACATGTGAAGTGTCATCGCGTCGGTTCATAGGCGCAGCTTAGCCGGCTCACCCATTGCCATCTATGACCGCAGCGATAAAGTTAATTCGCTTTTGATATGGGCTGACTATGAACCTGCGCGACATCGATGTCTTCAACGCGATCATGATCACGCGCGGCGCCGGCGCGGCGGCCGCGCTGCTCGACACCTCGCAGCCGGCCATCAGCCGTTCGCTAGCCAAGCTAGAGGCCGAGCTCGGCTTCAGGCTTTTCGACCGCATTCGTGGCAGGCTGGTGCCGACACGCGAAGGGGAGTTGTTCCATGCCGAGGTGAAAGCCAACCTGGTCGGGCTCGACCGGCTGAAGCTGCGGGCGGCCCAGATCAAGGAGGTCGGCACCGGTACCATCCGCGTCGCCTCCCTGTCGGCACTCGGGCATGGGCTGGTGCCGCGCGCCATCGTAGCGTTCTCGCACCGGCATCCGCAGGTGCGAATCAGCTATCAGGTCCGCACCTCCAATATCGTGCGCGACCTGGTCGCCTCTGGCAGTTTCGATATCGGGCTCGCGGCCGACGAGGTCGACACCAGCGGCGTGCTGCACAGCGTCTTCACCACACCGCGCGCCGTTTGCGTCATGCCGAAGAACCACCGGCTGGCGCGGAAGCAGATAATCACACCGGCCGATCTCGCCGACGAGGCCTTCCTGGCATTGTCGCCGGAAGATACGGCGCGGCTCGCGATGGACAAGATCCTGGCCGCGCATGGGGTGCGACCGCGCATCCTGATCGAAACGCCCTACGGCCTGACCATCGCTATCCTTGCAGCGAAGGGCATGGGAATCGGCTTGGTCAATCCCTCCGTCATTGCGGACCGCATGATCGGCGGTATTTTGGCCAGGCCATTCGAGCCAGCCGTCAATTTCCGCGCGCTACTCCTGCGCCCGCCGGACGGCATCAATTCGACCTTGATCACCGACTTCATTGGCGAACTCTATGCCGCTCGCAATATGCTATCGAGCGAGGCATAGGGGCGTTGTCACGGCAACTGCGTGTCAGGGATCGCTGCGATAGATGCGGGGGATGAACACTTCGCAGATCAGCTACAAACGGCATCGGTTCCCACCCGAGATCATTGCCCACGCGCTGTGGCTGTATTATCGATTTCCGCTGAGCCTGCGTCATGTCGAAGAAATGCTGCTCGAGCGCGGCATCGTCGTTTCCTACGAGACGATCCGTCGCTGGGGCAGGAAGTTCGGGCCGGACTACGCCCGGCACCTGCGCCGCAAGCAGCCCAGTTGAAATGATATCTGGCACCTCGACGAAGTCGCCATCACGATCGCCGGCAAGAAGCATTGGTTATGGCGCGCCGTCGACCAGGACGGCTATGTGTTCGACGAGATCGTCCAGACCCGGCGCAACACCAAGGCCGCCAAGCGCTTGCTGATACGGCTGTTGAAGAAGCAGGGCCAGGTGCTCAAGCGCATGATCACCGACAAGCTCGGCTCCTATGGAGCAGCGCGGCGTCAGGTCATGATGGACATCGAGCACCGGTCGCACAAGGGCTTGAACAACAGAGCGGAGAATTCGCATGTGCCACTGCGAAAACGAGAGCGGATGATGCAAGGTTTTCGATCACCGGGGAGCCTCCAGCGTTTCGTCTCGACCTTCTCTGCAGCCCGCAATCTCTTCGTCCCGCCCCGTTCAAAACGCGCCCCCTTTCAGATCCATCTTCACCGCCTGAATGCCATGGCGCAATGGAAACCTGCTGCCGGCGTGATCGCCTGAAATCATTCCCAAAAGTCACAACCACAGCCCATCTCCGTCTATGTGACATCACCGCCGACGCAGGTCCGCAGCAGTACTTGTGCAAGAGATCATCGATTCAGGGTGGCGGCATCGGCTTGTCACCGAGTGTGCGCAAGTACGCGATCAGGTCGACCCGTTCGGTCTCGTCCGAGACACCAGGTATCTCCATCTTAACGCCCGGCGTGGTGAGCATGGGCCCGAAGAGATATCTGTTCAGGTCCTCTTACCTCCACACGCCTTCCCAGCCGAGCAAAGCGTCGGAGTAACGCATTTTTGCCATGGATACCTTATCGCGGCCGACGACGCTCCACAAGTTCGGTCCGTTTTGTTCCCTCCCAGTGGCTCGGCATTGTGGCAACGGTCACACGCGCGGGTGACGTAGGTCCGGCCTTTCTCGACATCGGCAGAAGCCAACTTCGTTGAGATCGGGGCCGGTGTTGGCAAGACGACGCCGTGCGACATGAGATAGTCGGCAACTTCGCGTTGCCCCTGGCGTTTTGCCAGATGGAGTGGTGTCTTGGCGCCGGGCTCGACTGTGCGGTCATGCAGCGCGCGCCAGGGGTATCCGAGGCGCTGCAATTGCTACGCGGCTACCTCTGCACACTCGAAAAGCATCCACTCAACGGTTCTGCGGAAGCCCGTGAGATCATCCGCCGGCACATCTTCGATCTCGTTTTGCTCGCCATCACACGCACGGCTCTTTGGGACAGACCAGTATGAGCGCGGTCGTCGCCGCGCGCCTGGCCGCCATAGTCGACTACATCACGGATTGACGGCAATCGTGGCATTCGCTCGCTCCGCGTCCGGCGGATTGGCGGCAGCGCCAGCTAAAGACGAGTAACGAAGGCCGCGGGGTGCGATTACCGATGAAGGCACGCCGTGATCAAAGACCCGATCCTGAGAAACGTCACTGCGAAGCACTTTCCGATACATCGGGCACGATGATGTAGCCCTGATCGATCAGTTGCAGCCTCGTTTCCTCGAAATGCCGCTTGAAGCCGCTCTTGATTTGCTCGGGTGGGTATCGCCAGCCATTCGCAAAGGCACGGCGCAAGAGATCGGAATAGACGCGGTCGCTGGCAAGCCTTACCGCTTCTATGGAGATTGGCGTTCCCACTGGCGTCGTTTCGCCGGAGAGACTTGGCGCGGTCGAAAGAGCCAGCACCAGCATGCCGGCGACTGCGGATGACTTTCTCATGGATGCCTCCTGACATTTTGCCTGGCCTGGACAGTGAACCGGGCAACGTGTTGTGGATCCGTGGATGCTAGGAGCGGCAACGACTTGGCGGGATCGTACAGATGGAGTGTTTTTGGTGTCGCATCTGTAGTATTTTCGCTGTGTCGCGAAATCGGTACGTTCCCGACCATACGCGCCGCGGATCGGAATGACGCAATGCTTGACGCAGTAGGCAATCCTCTGACCGGGCTTTCGGACCGGGAGCGGGTGGTCGCTGCGAAATTCGCCGAAGGCATGACCTATCGTGAGATCGGCGAGACGCTGTTCATCGCGCCGACCACCGTTCGAACCCATCTGTCGGTGGTCTATCGAAAGCTTGGCGTTAGCAGCAAAGTGGCGTTGGCAAGCCTGCTCTCGAGTGAGAGCCGGCAAGAGTCCGGACAAGCTCGTTTCGAGGGTCTGTCGCCCGGCGGCTCCGGGCCACCGGTCATCGCGGTCCTGCCCTTTGAAAATTTGAGCTCGGACGAGCGTTGGGGAAGGCTGGCCGACGGTTTGTCCGCCGATATTATTGTCGATCTCGCGCGTTACTCCGCCCTTGCGGTGATTGCCCGCCAGACCGATGCTGATGTTCAAGGGAAGGCGCGATGATCTGCGCTCCATCGGTCGGGAGTTGAATGCCGACTATTTGCTCGAAGGGAGCCTTCAGGCTACCGGCGAGCAGTTCCGCATTTCGGTGCAGCTTGTCGATGTGAGGAGTGGTGCCGATCTTTGGGCGGCGCGATACGATCAATCGGCCGACAATCTGTTTGCTACGCAAGACATGGTCACCGAGAACGTCGTCAATGTCCTTGTCAGCTGCTGCGGCAAGCTTGCCCACCTTGGACGGGATGTCATCCGGCGCAAGCCGCCCGCCAGCCTGGGTGCCTATGACTACTATCTGCTCGGCGTCGAACAGCACAATGTGTTCACCCGCACCTCGAACGTGGAAGCAATCCGTCTCTTGTCGCGCGCAGTCGAACTCGATCCGGGGCTGGCGCGAGCCTGGTTGACGTTGGGATTTTCTTACGCCGTCGAAGCCTGGTACGCGAGTAATCCATCCGTCTCGCTGGAACGCTGGTACTCGTGCATGGAACAAGCTCTTTTGCTCGATCCGGGAGACAGCATGGCCCGTCAGGGCATGGCCGACATTCGCGCGGCGCGAGGCGACTTGGGAGCCGCTGCCGAGGAACTCGATCGCGCTTTGGCCGCCGCTCCAAACGATGCCGATACGCTGGCGATGATTGCCGGAAGCCGAGCACTGGTGACAGGTGATCCGCAGCAGGGCTGCGTGTTGATCCAGAGGGCTCTACGTCTCAACCCGCTAGCTCCGCTCTGGTACTTCAGCATGCTTGGTCGCACGAATTTCGTGGTCGGGCGCTACCGGGAGAGCGTCGTGGCGTTCCAGCAGAGCCCGCCCGATTCGCCGGCCACCCTGTTGTTCCAGTCGATGGGACATGCGATGCTCGACGAAGTACCACAGGCCGCGAAGATCGCCGCCCGATTGGCGAGCGAATTCCCCGGCTTTACCGTCGAGGGGTTCATCAGAACCTATCCGGTCACCAATCCTCCCGCGCTTGTCGCCATCCGCGAAGGTGCACGGCGGGCCGGATTGAGATAGCTTCTCCGCTAGCGCTTGCGGCCGGAGCCAGTTCTTGGATTGCGCTCCATTTCTTGCCAGCTTTCATCGATGAGTGCAAAATCGCACTCGTCAGAAAGACAGTTCTGAAGGCCGCCTGAAGAAGCACTGGAAATGTGGGTCAGGATCGCGACCTTATCGACCGTTCGTCTGTACGTCAGGATTTGGCGCTCCTTTCTCGTTCCAATCGGCGAGAGGGAAGGCAAAAAACACCCAACCAAGTCGTTTGACGCTCATTTAGGGCGTTCTCGAGGGCGGATGTTCGAACCAGCGGGACGCGCCATTTCGCGCCATTCGAGTCGCGCCTCCTAAGCCGACCTTCACGCACTGGCCGGAGTCGACCCTAAGCAGAAGCTCGCTTGCTCCGGGTCAATTCACGGCCATGACCCAAAGCTGTCATTCCGCCCGTACGTGTCGTAGCTTCTAATGGCTTGCCGATGGGAGGCGTCATATCCGAGCGCCCGATTGCCCTGACATAAGGCGCTGGTATTGTGTAGTTGATTGGGCTCCAAAGCGGAGCCGTCACACGTGGGAGGAGTCCGAGCGTGGTCGAGAGCGCCGTGCAGCGCCGTTTGGCCGCCATACTCGCTGCCGATGTGGTCGGTTACAGCCGGCTCATGGGCCATGACGAGATGGGCACGCTGACTACGCTGAGGGCGCTGCGAGCCGAGCTGGTCGATCCAAAGATCGCCGAACACATGGGTAGGATTTTCAAGGCGACCGGCGATGGGGTTCTGGCTGAGTTCCCCAGCGTTGTTAACGCCGTTGCCTGTGCGGTCGACATCCAGCGGCGGCTGGAGGCGCGCAACGCCGACATGCCAGAGGACCGCGCGATCCGACTGCGGATCGGGGTCAACCTGGGCGATGTCATCGTCGAGGGCGAGGACATCTTCGGAGACGGAGTGAACATTGCGGCTAGGCTTGAGAGCGTCGCCCCGGCCGGTGGCATAGCGGTGTCGGGCACAGTGCGTGACCACCTGGGCAACCGGCTCGATCTGCAGTTCGAGGATATGGGCGAGCAGGCGCTGAAGAACATCGAGCAGCTGGTGCGCGTTTGCCGAGTGCGCCCAGCCGATACCTCTGCCTTGGTGCGTCGCGCACTGTCGCTACCCGATAAGCCGTGGGTCGCCGTCTTGCCGTTTGTCAATATGAGCGGCGATCCAGAGCAGGAGTACTTCTCCGACGGCATCACAGAGGACATCATTACCGAACTTTCGCGCTTTCGGTCGCTGTCCGTCATCGCCCGCAATTCCTCGTTCACCTACAAGGGACGGACGATGAAGATCCCCGACGTGGCGCGCGACTTGGGCGTGACCTATGTACTCGAGGGAAGCGTTCGTCGCGCCGGGAATCGTCTGCGCATAACCGCGCAGCTCATCGACGCTGAGACCGGCAGCCACATCTGGGCGGAGCGCTATGATCGAGAAATTGCCGATATGTTTGCGGTTCAGGACGAGATAACCCAGAGGATCGTGGGCATGCTGGCCGTGGGCCTCGAAGACGATTCCTTGGAACGCGCTAAGCGTAAGCACCCTGAAAACCTCATCGCCTATGACCATTGGTTGCGCGGCAAACATCTCTTGTGGACGGTGGGTCAGAACAATCTTGAAGCGCGCCAACACTTCGAAAAGGCTGCTGCCACAGACCCAAGCTTTTCGCGCGCCTATTCCGGTTTAGCGGTGACCTACCAGATAGAAGCGCTTGATTTGCTAATTGCGGCAGAAGGTAGAGGCGCTTATGACATGGCCTTTGATTGCGCCAAACGGGCCCTCGCGCTCGATGAAGCCGATTATCAAGCCCACATCGCGCTGGCATGGCCTTGCCTCTATCGGGGCGACTATGAGCGCATGAAGAAACATGTGGATCGCGCCATCATGTTCAACCCTAACGATGCCGACAGCCTCGCCAATGCCAGCTACATGCTCGCAATGTATGGAGAAGGGGAAAAGGCGGTTGCCTGCGGCGAAGCGGCAATGCGTCTCAATCCACGATACCCCGATTGGTATATCGCCTTTCAGGCGACTGCCCTATTTACCGCAAGGCGGTATCCCGAGGCCCTAGCCGCGCGGATCAGAGTCCCCGACTACTTTATCGATTCGACTTTTTTCGGCGCAGCTATACTTGCCAAGCTTGATAGGCTTGCCGAGGCAAAGCTATGGGCGGAAAAAGCAGTAGCGAGGCTGAAAGCAAGGCCGGGGGGCGTTGAGCAAGCAGCCAAAGGATGCATCCAGCTTCTGCTCGACAACAACCCATTCCGTCGTCAAGAAGATCGTGATCACTTCGCAGAGGCGATGCGCATGGCTGGCGTGCCCGGATAGCCGCTTCGATCCATTCCGGCTGATGTACGTCGAACAGAGTGTTTAGGAGGTAGTGGTGAAAGCACTCACTTTACTGATGGTGAATGATTACCCCGACTATATCGACGCGGGGGAGTGGGCGCGATCTCTCAAGGCGCGCGTTTCGGGCCTCGACTTCCGGTTATGGCCCCATCACGGCGATCCCGGCGACATTGACTTGGTGCTGATCGATAAGGGTACGCCGCGCAGGTTTTTTGAAGGTATGACGCGATTGCGTGCAGTTGCCTATCTCGGCGCGGGCATAGACGGCTTGCAACTGGGTGAGCTGCCTGCGGGCGTTGGCGTCGTACGTTTGGCGACCCGCGAACTTGCCTCTGAGGTTGTGCAGTACATTGTTCTCAGAGTACTGTGCCGGCAACGCCATGTCGTTGAATATGCTCTCCAACAGACCCAGAAGAGATGGCGCCCGATCGCGCCACGGAAGACCAGCGAGACCCGCATCGTTATCCTTGGGGCTGGGCGTATCGGTGGATGGGCCGCGCGACTCTTCGCCGAGCTGGGATATCGCACGGCGGCATGGTCCCGCAACCCTAAGCAAATCGCCGATGTGGCCTGTTACGCTGGTGCCCCAGCGCTTAAGGAGGCCTTGGCTGAACGAGACTTCGTCGTGTGCGCGCTGCCGCTGACCACCGAAACTCGAAGAATACTTAATTCCGAAACTTTCCGTCTGATGAAGCGCGGCGCCTACCTCGTTAATGTCGGACGCGGAGCACACGTCGACGAGGCTGCACTTCTGCACGCCATTGACGCTGGGCAACTGTCAGGCGCCTGCCTCGATGTTTTTACCTCGGAACCGCTCGACCAGGCGAGTCCGCTATGGGCCCATCCGAAGGTGACCATCACACCACATGTGGCAAGCTATTGGGTCGATTCGGGCATAGCGCAGGTGGCAGGTCTGTGCGAGCAGATCAAGTTGGGCAATGACATCACCAATCTCGTAAATCTTGAGCGGGGCTACTAAGGGCCCGTATGGCAATAACTGCTTCAGTTCCTTGACGGGATTCGGCCAATTGCCGCGGCCTAATAAACCTAATCGATTCGAAAATTTCTGTACGGACCCTAAGTGCGGGCTAAGAATCCACTCTTAGTCCGTTAATGGCGCTGCCTGCTCGTTCCGCTCGACGAGACAGACGGCAGAGAACCACCCAACCAAGCCGTTTGACCCGCACTGGCGGCTGCTGAGTAGGCGAAGTCCGCATCGCCTCGATCGCGCCAAGAGCGGACATGCGCCTTAGTCGTTCGTGAGAGGCAGCCGCCCAGTGGCACGCCGCTCCGCCGCCGCCAGGGCCGCTGGAGCCCGATCTGCGCCAATGACCTGACCTCCGCTGCCAACCATCTCGGAAACCAGGAATGTAACGTCACCCGCGCCACAGCCCACGTCGAGCACGCGCATCCCGGGGCTCATGCCCGCAGAGAGCAAGATTCTTCGCGTGATCGGGTTAATGATGCCCGCCTGATGGCTGAGACGCCTGATCTCGCGATCGGAATGGACGAGAATATACGGGACGTGAACGTCGGCACCAGCGCCACCGGCGACTTCCATGGCCTGCCTCCCCTCATACGACTGTTCCCCAAATGGGGCATCGTGCTGGTCGACGACTATGCGCCGATGCGGCAGCCAGTCAACGAGACTCGCTGTCCACCTCAATGCGAATGTCGCTTCAGGGTCACGACCGCCGGTTCCGCTAAAGGTCAGCTTTCGGGCCGCCAAATCGCCCCGGGAAGGGTGGGTTCGGGTCATGGGCGTGAATTCGCCCTCGACGAACGAACTTCCGCTCGGGGTCGTCTTTGCCCGTTGGCGCGCTGTCGCAAATTTGGGCGCCGCCGCATCACGATTGGACCCTCAATCTTTCGCCATTCAACTCTGCTTGACCCCCCTAGCAACCGCGGCGCAGTGTTGCCATGCGTGCGTAATATGCGCAGTCCAATTGGGGTCGTCCTTGGTGAGTGCAGCGGACGTCAATACGGGCAGCCATCGTGACATCAAGCGCCAAGGATCTCATCGCCAAGGGCTATATCGGCGAACTGTCCACCCATTCGCGCGGCTCGACAGTCGAGGTCGCGATCGCGCGGACCGACCACAAGAGCGCGCCGAAACCGGCCTGCGGCGCGACCGATGCCGACACGCTCGATTTCGGCACTGGCTTCGAGTGTTCGACCCGGCGAGCGAAACGGCTCACCGACCGCTCGCCAGTGAAGTAGCGGCAAACCGCGAAAGACTTGTCGAGGCGATGCGCGCCGGCGGCTTCAACAATTATGCGCGCGAATGGTGGCACTTCACGCTGGAAAACGAGCCGTTTCCAAGAGAACGCTTCAACTTTCCCGTCGGCGCCGAGTAGCTCCGCCGGCCACCGTGGGATGAAACCCTCGTTGCCCCTGCGCGGCCATTGCCGAAGGGCTGGCGGTTTCTAATTATCGCCTCCGGGAGCCCAGGATCCCGAGTCACGCTGTGTGAAGAAAAACATTCCTCCTTTAGAGTAAAATAGGCGAAAAATTGCTTCACTAGGCCAAAAAAGGCAACATTGAATGCATCTAAATTCTATCAATTCGGTAGATTTGGCGCGAGTTCAACGGAGGCGGAAATGACCAAACCTCATTTCAGGAAACTGCTCGGCGCGCTGGTCGCCACATCTGTCCAGTTCGGCACGCTCGGTTTCGCGTTTGCCGACACCACCATTCTCAACGTGTCCTATGACCCGACGCGTGAGCTCTACAAGCAATTCGACCAGGCCTTCGCCGCTCACTGGGAGGGCGAGACGGGCGAGACCGTCACCGTCCAGCAGTCGCATGGCGGATCCGGCGCCCAGGCGCGCGCCGTGATCGACGGCCTCGACGCCGACGTGGTGACGCTGGGGCTGCAAGGCGACATCGACGCGATCGTCTCGAAAACGAAGAAGATCAATCCCGACTGGCGGACGAAGTTCGAGAACAATTCGGCTCCTTATACCTCGACCATCGTCCTCCTCGTCCGCAAGGGCAACCCGAAGGGCATTCACGATTTTGGCGATCTCACAAAGGACAGCGTCCAGGTGATCACGTCCAATCCCAAGACCTCCGGTGGTGGCCGGTGGGCCTACCTCGCGGCCTGGGCCTGGGCCAACACCAACGATGGCGGCGATGAAGCCAAGACCAAGGAATTCGTCGGCAACCTCTATTCCCATGTTCCGGTGCTTGACACCGGCGCGCGTGGCTCTACCGTGACCTTCGCGCAAAAGGGCCTTGGCGACGTGCTGATCGCCTGGGAAAACGAGGCCTATCTGGCGCTGGACGAGTTCGGCGCCGATCAGTTCGAAATCGTCATCCCGCCGACCTCGATCCTCGCCGAACCGCCGGTCGCCGTTGTCGACGCCAATGTCGATGCCAAGGGCACACGCAAAGTTGCCGAAGCCTATCTGGGCTATCTCTATTCCAAGGAAGGCCAGACGATCATCGCCAAGAACCACTACCGTCCGGCGAAGCCCGACCTGGTGCCTGCGGAGGATCTCGCCAAACTGCCGGAAATCAAGCGGATCAGCATCGACGATCCAATTTTCGGCGGATGGACGAAGGCGCAGCCTTACCATTTCGGCGACGGTGGTATATTCGACCAGATCTACAAGCCAGCGCAGTAACATAAAATCTAGATCAGGACGACACCCGCCAAGGCGGGGTGGCGGTTCAGACAGCCGAGCGTCATTCCGGGTTTCGGATTGACGCTCGGCTTCTCGCTTGCCTACCATCATCCTCATCCCCCTCTCAGGGTTGGTCTGCGATCGGCGACGCTCGGCTGGACCGATTTCTGGGCGATCGTCACCGATCGCCGTACCATCAACGCGCTTGAAATCAGCTTCGGCACCGCCTTCATTGCCGCCGCCGTCAACGTCGTCTTCGGCACGATCGTCGCGTGGGTGCTGGTGCGCTACAGCTTTCCAGGCCGCCGCATCGCCGATGCCATGGTCGACCTGCCCTTCGCGCTGCCGACGGCGGTTGCCGGCATCGCGCTGACCACGCTTTACGCACCGAATGGCTGGATCAGAAGCCTGCTGACGCCGCTCGGCATTAAGGTCGCGTATACGCCGCTCGGCATCGTCATCGCGCTGGTCTTCATCGGTCTGCCCTT